>JAIXVE010000261.1 GCA_027483175.1 Verrucomicrobiaceae bacterium
GGGGTGCTCGGGTGGTGCCGGGCCAGCAGGCTGGCTCCGGGAAAGCGGCAGCAGGCTTCCGCATTCCAAGGCCTTCGGCGGGGGAGCTTGTTGGGAGAGGGGCTGGTAGGCGCACTCCGTGCGCAGGGAGAGCTGTAATTCTGACAGCAGTCCAGAGCCTGCGGCTGCTTGTTCGGAGAGGGGGCGAGTTGGCGACGTCAGGGTTTGGCGTCGAGGAGGTGGGATTGCCAGAAGACGATGGTGGCCATGAACTGGGCGTCGATGTTGGATTTTTTGGCGAAGCCGTGGCCTTCGTCTGGGGCCATGAGGTACCAGACGGGTTGGCCGGCGGCGCGGACGGCTTTGACCATTTGTTCGGCTTCGGTGACGGGGACGCGCGGGTCGTTTTTGCCTTGGACGATGAAGAGGGGTGCGCGGATGGCGGCGGCGTGGGCGGTGGGGCTGATTTCGGCGAGGAACTTGGCCATGGCGGGGTCGCGTTCGTCGCCGTATTCGACGCGGCGGAGGTCACGGCGGTAGCCGGAAGTGTTTTCGAGGAACGTGAGGAAGTTGGAGATGCCGACGATGTCGCAGCCTGCTTTGAAGCGCGTGTTGAAGTCGATGAGACAGGCGAGGGTCATGTAGCCGCCGTAGGAACCGCCGGTGACGGCGGTGCGGTCGGGGTCGAGGGCAGGGTCTGCGGCGATGAAGTTGAGGAAGGCTTCGATGTCGCGGACGGAGTCCTTGCGTTTGAAGCCATTGTCCATGGCGAGGAATTTTTTGCCGTAGCCGTCGGAGCCGCGGACATTGGGGTAGAGGACGGCGATGCCGAGTTCGTCGAGCCAGAAGTTGTTACGGCCCTGGAAGATCGGGCGGGACTGGCCTTCGGGGCCGCCGTGGATATTGATGATGACCGGGCGTTTGCCGGGGAATCGGGCGGGGTCCGGGCGGTAGAGGAAGCCGGAGACGGGGGTTTTGTCGAAGCTGGAGAGCTTGATGCGTTCGGCGTCGCGGAAGCGTGAGGGGTCGAGTCCGCCGGTTTCGCTTTCGGTCCAGCGGGTGAGTTGGCCGTCGGGGATGGAGACGGACCATGCGTCGGCTGGGGAGCGTGCGGAGGAGAGCGTGAAGCCGAGGTGTTTGCCGTCCGGGGACCATTCGATGCCGCTGGCGGTGCCGAGTGGGAGGGCGGGGGCCTTGGGGGGCGGGTTGGCGGTGAGGGAGAGGAAGCGGAGCGAGGCGGCGCCGTCGTCATTGATGACGAAGGCGATGGAGTTGCCGCCTGGGGAGAGGGCGAATTCCTCGACATTCCATGGGATGTCGGTGGTGAGGGGGGTGAACTGGCGCGTGGCGAGGTTGAAGCGGCCGAGGCGGAGGAAGTCGCTGCCTTCGTCGCTGGTGAAGAAGAGTGATTGGCCGTCCGGGGCGAATTGGGCGCCGTTGCGGGAGACCGCACCGGCGGAGCGGTCGGTGAGCGGATCGATTTTGCCGGTGGCGACGTCGACGAGCCAGAGGTGGGATTCGTTGGCGGAGATGGATTCCGAGACGACGAGGGTGCGGCCGTCGTGGGACCAATCGGTGACGCTCCAGCCGCCGCCTTTGCGTTCGGTGAGGAGTTTCTGCTGATCCGGGTGGTCCGGGTCCATGATCCAGAGGTCGGTGTCGGTGCCGTTTCTTCTGGTGGAGGCGAAGGCGAAGCGTGAGCCGTCGTGGGACCAGCGGAGGTCGGTGTTGCGGGATTTGCCGTCGGTGAGGAGGGTGATGCGGCCCGAGGTGGGGTCGAAGCGGAGGAACTGGAAG
The DNA here is from genome assembly GCA_027483175.1 of Verrucomicrobiaceae bacterium. Classification (GTDB taxonomy): domain Bacteria; phylum Verrucomicrobiota; class Verrucomicrobiia; order Verrucomicrobiales; family V1-33; genus V1-33. Next base: position 1,777 of record JAIXVE010000261.1, read on the forward strand.
TTTTCGCCGCCGCCGGAGTCCTGGGAGAAGATGATGGCTTTGGCGGATTTGGGTTGCCAGCCACCGCCGCGGACGGGTTCCGGGAGGAACGTGAGTTGGCGGCGAGCGCCTCCGGGGTTTTTGACCGAGTGGAGTTGGGGGGTATCGCCGAAGCGAGTGGCGACGAGGATTTCCGGGCGTTGCGGGTGCCAGCCGAGGAATGCCGCGGTGCGGAATTCCATGTAGGGGGCTGCGGCGGTGCGGACGGCGGGTGGGATGTCGGGGATACCGTCGCGGACGAGCCCCTGGGCAGGGGCGAGTTGGGCGAGAGCGGCGGTGGCGACGACGAGGGGGAGGAAACGCAGAATCATGGGCGGGTGACCTTGAGGCGGATGTAGACGGTGCCTGGGTTGCCGGAGATTTGTGCGGTGATGGCGAGGAGTTCCCATGCGGTGTTGGTGCCGTCGACGATTTCCGGCGTGCCGAAGAAGACGGCGGTATCACCGGCGGCGGCGCCGGATTCGTTCCATGACTTGAGGTCGGTGGACCATTGCCATGTGGCGGTGATGCCTGGGGCGGTGCGGGAGCGGCGGTAGGTGGCGGTGAGTTGGCCAGGCAGACCGGTGAGGGATCGGATGGCGGCGGCGCCAGTGAGCGGGTCGCCCGCGGTGTAGTATTCTGCGCCATTGGCGACGCCATCGCCGTCGGGGTCGGCGCTGAAGCCGGTGATGGCTGGGTCGGTGACGCCTGGGAAGGCGGTGAGGGCCCATGCGTCGTAGCCGACGGGGCCGCCGCCTGGGTAGGTGCCGAGGTGGTTGTTCTGGCCGAGGAAGGCGGCGTCGACATCGGCGAGGGGGACTTCGGACCAGACGGTTGGGAAGCTGGTGATATTGGAACCGGCGGTGAAATTGAAGCCCGGTGTGTTGGCGAGACGGACGAAGGATTTGTCTACGCCTTCGTTGCCGAGGTCAGTGAAGCCGACGGCGTCGACGAGATTGGCTGGGTCGACTGGACCGCTGTAGAGGGCGTAGGAATCGTTGCCGTTGTGGGAGATGTTGCCGTTGGCGAGTGCGGCGACGGTGCCGCCTGGGGGTGGGTTGGCGGTGATGTTGTTGGCGAGGACGATGGAGGCACCGGGCGGGAGGATTGGGGTGCTGGTGGCGGGGACGATGAGGCCGGTGAGGAGGATCGGTTGGCTGGGAGCGCCGGTGCCAGCGCCGGTGAATTTATAGTCTTCGGCGGTTTGGTTGGTCCAGCGCATGAGCGTCCAGCCGGCGAGGTCGACCTCGGTGTCGCCGGTGTTCGTGATTTCGAGGAATTTGGCGTTGCTGGTGCCCTCGTAGTACTGGGTGAAGCGGATTTTGGAAGTTGGGGCGAACTCGGTCAGGTCGATGGAGTCGGAGAGGACCGTGGTGGTGCCGGAGGCGTTACGGACGCGGAAGTAGAGCGTTTTGGTGCCTGGGCCGCCGGAGAGGAGCGTGCGGGAGGAGGCGGCGTAGGGTTGCCACGGGGCACCGGCGAAGTCGGCTCTGTCGGAGACCTGGAATTCGAGGGGATTGCCGCCGCTGGTGGTGTAGGTGAGGACGACACCCGGAGTGACGGTGGAGGGGGCGTCGGCGGCGATGGTAAAGGAGTCGAGGACTGGGGGCAGGACGTCTGGTTTGAAGGCGAGGTACCATGGGTCGGCGGCGGTGGCGCTGGCGACGTCGGCGAGGGTTTTGTCGGAGGCCCAGACGGAGGGGAAGTCTGAGAACTGGTTGGCCAGATCGAGACTGAACCCTTTTTCCGTGGTGAGTCGGTAGAACGACTTGTCCGTGGCTGCATTTGCCGCGGTGTTCGAGGTCGCGCTTACGGAAAACGCGTCGAGGATGTTTTCCGGGAGGTAGGAATCGGAGGAGTAGAGGACGACGGAGTCGTCGCCATTGAAGTTGATGACCTGCTGACCACCGGCGGACGGTTTGGCGTCGGCGTTGGCGACGGCGTAGGCCGGGAGGGCTACGGAGGGGTTGCCGAGGAGGAGGAATTCGCCTGGGGCGAGGGTGATGCCTGGGGAGATGGAGCCGAGGTCGAAGCTGGCGGAGGGGGAGCCGCCGGTTTTCCAGTTTTCACGGGCGCCGTTGCTCCAGAGCGTGAGGCGGATGCCTGCGAGGGGGATGGGGGCGGCGGTGGGGTTCCAGAGTTCGATGTACTTGTTGTTGCTGGTGCCCTCGTAGTACTGGGAGATGACGACGCTGGTGGCGGCCTGAGCGGAGGCGTTTGAGGAGAGGGCGAGGAGGGAGAGGAGACTGAGGGAGGAGAGCGAGAGGAGCTTCATGGGATGGTTGGAGGGGTGGCTGGGCGGGTTGAGGGGAGGATTGGGAGGCGGGGTCAGTTTTGCCGGGATGGGGAGTGGCGCAAGTTTTTGTCTGTGGCGAAACTGACAATGCGCTGGGCGCGAATGAGCATGAAGTGGGCCGGATTCGCAAAAAGCGACACCTTAATTCCCCCTTCACCTGGGGGAGTGCATTCCGGGGGGAAGCGGATTGACATTTGGGGCTGGACGCAACAGTTTCGTCACACATCCGAGTTGAAGATTGCTGTAATTGAAGATGCCTGAATTGGAGACGCCTGTTGTTCCGACGAGTGAGACACCGCCTGCTGCGCCGGGTGGAGCAGGGGAATTAGTGTCGCGGCGGCAGCCGTTGGGGCCGAGCCGGAAGGGAGCGAAGGATCAGGTGATTGAGCGGTTCGAGCAGAAGTTCATCATTCATCCGCGACTGGTGCCGCAGATTCGGAAGTATCTGGAGTCGTTCACGGTGGCGGATCCGAACGGGCGTGGGGAGATACCGGAGTATATTACGACGACCCTGCAGTTGGACACGCCGACGATGGATCTGGCGCTGGCGAAGGAGCGGAAGGCGTTTGCGCGGTTCAAGCTGAGGATTCGGACGTATGGGACGGACAGCAATCCTGGGAACCCGGTGTTTTTTGAATTGAAGCGGAAGATTGGGGTGGTGATTGTGAAGAGTCGGGCGCGGATGAAGCGTGCGCAGTTCACGCCTGAGATCATTCCGCATCCGGAGACGGCACCGATGCTGAAGTCGCCGAAGGAGAACAACAATTTCATTGAGTTCTGCCGGATCACGCATGCGATTGGGGCGCGGCCGAAGATGCTGATTCGGTATATCCGGGAGAGTTATTTCGGGGCGAACGATGACTATGCGCGGATCACGTTTGACCGTCGGGTGAGTTACCGGCCGACGCGGGAGTGGCGGTTGCCTGGGGAAGAGGTGGCGGATTTCAAGTATTGGCGGCCGATGGATTCGCAGACTGGGTTGAGGCGGCCGTATGCGGGGTATATTTTTGAATTGAAGGCGATGCGGGACACTCCGACGTGGATGCTGGAGCTGGTGCGGCGGTTCAATCTGTCGAACACTGGGTTCTGCAAGTATGCGACGGCGTGGCGGCTGGAAACCCTGTTCCGTGGGTTCATGTACGGGGACGGATCCGAGAACACGACCCCAACCCCGAACTGGATTTGAGGATGGCGCTGACGAGAGAACCCGAGAGCTGCTGGGGTGGTGCGGCTGACGAATTGATTTGCAACGGGCCGCGAACCCGCAATCATGCGCGCGTCCTGCTCCGGGTTCGACTGCGGCTGCCCGGGGGCGGCGGTGGTGGAAGCGGCGCGACGGAAATTTCCCCTGACTGAATTATGGAACCCGCACCCCTTTTTGACGCTCTTGGTGCCATGCGATCGCTCGTGGCCACGGAGATTTTCTATTCTCTGTGTATTGCCTTTGTGCTGGCGATTGTGCTGGCGAACATTTACCGGTGGACGCACCAGGGGTTCAGTTATCAGCGGAGTTTCATTCAGACGATTGTGCTGGCGTGCATCACGGTGTGCATCATGATCATGGCGATTGGGAACAACATGGCGCGGGGTTTGGGGATTCTTGGGGCGATGGCGTTTGTGCGGTTTCGGACGCCGATTCGTGATCCGCGGGATGTGATTTTCATTTTTGCGGCGCTGGCGATTGGGATTTCGTGTGGGGCGCAGGTGTTCATGGTGGCGATTGTGGGGACCCTGTTTTTCGGGTTTGCGGCGTTCTTCCTTGCGTGGTCGCCGTTTGCGAGCCGGAGGGAGTTTGAGGGCTTGCTGAGGTACATGCTGCCAGCTGACAGCAAGTCGGCGCAGGCGTTGCCGGAGATTTTTGCGCAGTACTGCACGAGTACTGAGCTGATTGCGACGCGGGAGGCGATCCAGGGAGAAGTGCTGGAGTATGCGTATCAGATTCGACTGATTGATCCGTCGTACAAAGTGGACCTTGTGGATGCGATCGCGAAGCTGCCTGAGTCGAGTGAAGTGAGCCTTGTGATGCAGCGGACGACTGTGGAAATCTGAAGATCCGACCCCCTTTTTTGCTGACATGAGCGAGTTCCATCCCAACCGCACCAAGATGGTGCGCACGAAGCCCAAGCTGACGGCGCGCCGGATAATTGAAGCCTGGCCATTGCTGGTGTGGGCGGCCATATTGTTTGCCGGCTGGAAGGCGTATTCCAGCGGGGTGGTGTTTGCGCGGATGAATGGAGCGGTGGATGTGTATCAGGAGAACATCACGCCGAGCGAGGACGGGCGGTTGCTGGAGATCAAGGTGGAGCGTGGTCAGAAGGTGGAGCCGGGGACGGTGGTGGCGGTGATGGATCCGTCGCCGTACAAGATGGAGCTTGAGGGATTGAAGCGGGAAGTGCTGGCGGACCGGGTGAAGGACATCCGTGAGTATGACCAGGAGATTCTGAAGCTGGAGTCCGAGTTGCGGAAGATTGATGTGGAGTCGGCGGAGGACGAGGCGACGATCAAGGGGTTGGAGAATTTTCTGAAGGATTACGATGCGCGGGTGAAGGGGAGTTCGGATCCTGTGTTCCGGAGATTGGCGGATGAATCGGCGGAGGAGAAGCGATTGGATGTGGCGAAGTCGCGGGCGCGGGTGGCGGCGAACACGGTGAACCGCGGGCAGGTTGAGGAATCGGTGAACCGAGCGAAGGGGGTGCGTGAGCAATTGCAGAAGGAGGCGGACACGGTGGCGAAGGTGAGCATTGAGACGGAAGAGATGCTGAAGACTGGGGCGTTGCGGGAGGACGAGCAGCAGCGGTTCATTGAGTTGCGGACGATGATCGGTCTATGTGAGTTGCGGACGACGAAGGGCGGGATTGTGGATCGGGTGGGCAAGGAAAAGGGTGAGTATGTGAAGGCTGGGGACGGCGTGCTGAAAGTCGTGGGCGAGCCGGAGCACATTGTTTGTTTTCTGCCGCAGGATCAGTCGGACGATCTAACGGAAGGGCAGAAAGTGTGGGTGGTTTCGACGTCGGATAAGCGGAAGATTTTCGAATCGACGGTGGAGGGGATTTCTCCGCGGATCAACAACCTGCCGGATTCGTCGAGTCCGATTCCGAATCGGCGGATTCACGGTCGGGATGTGATCATTCACTATCCACCGGCGGCGCTGCCGACGGCGGAGAGCCCTGGGTATAAGCTGTTGTCCGGACAGACGGTGGTGATTCATACGACGAAGCCTGGTGAGGTGCCGTTGCTGGACCGGATTTTCCCGAACGATGACAATGGCAAAGTCCGCTGAGCGCATGGGGAGAGTGCTCGGGGTGCTGGCGGGTGGGTTGGTGAGCGTGATGCTGGTGGCGTGTCAGGTTCCGAAGGGCGGGGGATCGCTGGCGGATGCGCCGGTGATGTTGCCTGGGAAGGTGAGTGGGGTGCACCATGGGATGGCGTCGGTTTACACGGACCGGAGGACGGCGAGCGGCGAGCGGTTTTCTGCGGGGGCGCTGACGGCGGCGCACAAGACCCTGCCGTTAGGGTCGAAGGCGAAAGTGACGCACCTTGGGACGGGGAGGAGCGTGGTGGTGCGGATCAATGATCGCGGGCCGTATGTGAAGGGGCGGGTGATTGATCTGACGCCGGCGGCGGCGTCGAAGATCGGGCTGACGAAGAGCCAGGGGATTGCGAAGGTGCGGGTGGAGCGCGTGGAGGGCTGAGGGGCGGAGTCAGTTCGAGCGGAGGACGGCTTCGAGGAGATTGGAGAACTGGTGAGCGGCGCGTTTACCGGTGTCGATGACCTCGGTGTGGGAGAGCGGGCCGGCGAGGCCTGCGGCCCAGTTGGTGAGGCAGGAGAAGGCGGCGATCTGGAGGCCGGCGGCGCGAGCGGCGATGGCTTCGAGGACGGTGGACATGCCGACGGCGTCTGCGCCGAGCGTACGGAGCATGCGGATTTCGGCGGGGGTTTCGTATTGGGGGCCGCAGAGACCGGCGTAGATGCCCTGGTGGAGCGGCATGCCGATGGTGGCGGCGGTGGTGGCGAAGGTGGCGCGCCATGAGGGGCAGTAGACCTCGCTCATGTCGATGAACTGAGGACTGCCGGTGAGTGGGGAGCGGCCGGTGAGATTGAGGTGGTCGGTGAGCATCATCCAGTGGCCGGGAGGGAAGTCCGGGTGGAGGGAGCCTGCGGCGTTGGTGAGGATGATGCGTTTGATGCCTGAGGTGGCGGCGAGGCGGACGGAGGCGACGGTGTCTGCGGGGTCGCGGCCTTCGTAGAGGTGGACGCGGCCGCTGAAGACGGCGAGTTTGGTGCCGCCGAGGGCTCCGAGGATGATTTCGCCGGCGTGGCCCTGGACGGAGGACTCGGGGAGCCCGGCGTCGCGGTAGGGGATGCGAGCGGAGATGGAGAGACGGTCGCAGAAGGAGCCGAGGCCGGAGCCGAGGACGATGGCGGAGTCTGCGTGGAAGGAGGAGAGGAGATGGCTGGCGGGCATGAGGGGGAGACCGTGCGCGTCAGGCGCTAGTCATATGCTAGCCTGAGCCGGGAGCAGTTTGAGGAACTGGGCGGGCTTGAGGCCGAGGGCGCGAGCGGCTGCGGGGGCGTTGTCGCTGTGGAGGGCGAGGGCTTCGCGGGCGAGGAGACGTTCTAGGAAGGCCCATGCTGGTTCGCCGGAGGCGATGGCGGCGTCGAGGAGGGCGCGGGCGGCGGCTTCCGGGGCGATGGGTTCGTCTGGGGAGTCTGTGGAGGCGGTGGCTTTGCCGATGCCGAGGGGGATATCGCGAGCGGTGAGGACGTCGGTGCTGGCGAGGACGGAGGCGCGCTGGAGCGTGTTTTCGAGTTCGCGGACGTTGCCTGGCCAGTTGTAGCTTTCCATCAAGTCGAGGGCTTCCTCGGAGAGGCGGAGGCGCGGGTTGTGTTTTTTCTTACCGATGCGCTGGATGAAGAATTGCGTTAGGGGGCGGATGTCGTCCGGGCGTTCGCGGAGGGGCGGGAGGTGGATGCGGACCACGTTGAGCCGGTAGAAGAGGTCCTCGCGGAATTTGCCTTCATCGACTTCCTTTTCGAGGTTTCGGTTAGTGGCGGCGATGATGCGGACGTCGGAGCGGAGGGTTTCGTTGCCGCCGACGCGGGAGAATTCGCCTTCCTGGAGGACGCGCAGGATTTTGGTCTGCACGTGCATGGGCATTTCGCCGATTTCGTCGAGGAAGAGCGTGCCGCCGTCGCATTGTTCGAAGCGGCCGACGCGTTGTGCGGTGGCACCGGTGAAGGCGCCTTTTTCGTGGCCGAAGAGTTCGCTTTCGAGGAGGCTTTCGGGGATGGCGGCGCAGTTGATGGCGACGAAGGCGCGACTGGAGCGTGGGCTGAAGCGCTGGATGGCGCGGGCGACGACTTCTTTGCCGCAGCCGCTTTCGCCGGTGATCATGACGGCGGCGTCCGAGCGGGAGACGCGGCCGATCATTTTGAAGACGGCCTGCATGGCAGGGCTTTGGCCGATCATGACATCGCCGAGATCGACTGGGGCGTCGGAGGAAGGTTTTTCCTCGATTCGGGCGGTTTCGCGGGTTTTGAGGGCGCTTTCGACGACTGGGCGGAGGTCGTAGGGGAGGGCTTCCTTGCGGAGGAAGTCGAAGGCCCCGAGTTTCATGGCCTCGATGACGGCGTTAGTGGGAGGGAACGCGGTGGCTAGGACGACCATGACCTGGGGGTCCTGCTGGCGGAGACGTTTGAGGACCTCGATGCCGTTGACGGGTTTGAGGTGGAACTCCGAGATGACGAGGTCGGGTTTGAGGGAGGAGAAGACTTTGAGCCCGTCGTCGGCGTTGGCAGCGGTGGCGACGCCGACACGATCGGTGGCGAGGTGGCGCTGGGCCCACTCGAGGAAGTCGGTTTCGGGGTCGATGATGAGAACGTGCTGCATCCTTGGGCTGGGAGGGGAAATGGGACCATGCCGGACAAATATCCGGGTTTCAACCAGTACCTGAGGCTACTGGGGGAAATGCTGGGGGAGGGACGGAGGATGGTAGTACCTGGAACCAGGTATGGGTAGTGGGGTCAGTCGTCGTCTTCGATTTCGGAGACGGCCCAAACGGGGTATGGGGAGTCTGGGTGGACCGAGCGCCAGAGGATCTGGTTGAGGACGTCTTCTGGGCAGGCGTCGAGTTTATGGAGAGGGAGGGTGGCGGAGACTTCTGCGTCGCGGCGGAGGGCTGGGTGGGAGATGGACGCGGTGGAGGGGTTGAGTTCGTCGAGGTTCCACTGAGGGGGCGGGCAGGACCATGGGGCGAAGTCGGGGGTGGGGCCGAAGCAATCGCGCATGGGGGTGGCGGAGGCGTCGAGCTGGTTCATGGGTGGGAGACCGAGGATGAGACCGATGGTGCGGAGGATGCTGGTCTGGTTATAGTTCGTGCTGATGGTGCCGCGGTTTCGGGACCATGCGCTGGCGACGAAGGCGGTGGTACGGTAGCCGCTGATGTGGTCCCAGCCGTTCTGGGGATCGTCTTCGATGGCCAGGATGCAGGTATCTTTCCAGAAGCGTGAGTGGCTGAGGGCGTCGAGGATTTTTCCGAAGGCCTGGTCGTGATCGGCGACGTGGGCGCGCGGGGTGGGGCTGCCGGCCTGGGCACCGCTGGTGTGGTCGCCGGGGAGACTCATGACCATGAGGGCTGGGAGGTCGCGGTTCTCTTTTTCTGCTAGTTCGAGCTGGCGGATGAAGACATCGGCGCGGATGCGGTCGGGGATGCCGTTGTCGTAGGTGGGGAAGTCGGTGTCGAAGTGGGGGACGATGGTGTCGATGCTGGGGATGGCGCGGATTTCGATGGCGCTGTCCTTGCTGCCGCGGTGGAGCTGCCAGTCGGCCCAGACCTCTTTCCATGAGGGCGAGCCGCGGCGGCCGTCGCGCCAGCGTTTGACGGAGTCGGCGAATTCGCCGTAGAGCCTGACGGTTAGTTTTCTGGCGAGGGCGGCGTCCCAGATGAAGCCATTGGGGGACCATGCGAGGGCGTCGCTGCCGTTGCGGCCGAAGCCGTCGGGGTAGCTGCGTGGGAAGCCGGCGAACTGGCGTTCCATGTAGTCGGTGGTGATGGCGCTGCAGGACCAGTTGTGGCCGTCGGCGCTGAGGATGCCTGAGCAGTAGGTGTTGTCGAGGAGGGCGAAGTCGCGGGCGATGCGGTGCTGGGCTGGGGTGACTGGTTCGCCGAAGATGGTGAGGGCGGGGTCGCCGGAGCCTTCTTTGATGTCGCCGAGGACTTGGTCGTAGGTACGGTTTTCCTTGATGATGTAGAGGACGTGTTTGAAGACCGAGGGTTCGCCGGTGCGTTCGGGGATGGGGACTGGTGGCGTGTTAGGGCGAGGCGGGGCGAACGCGTCGATGATTTTCGGGGCGCGGTAGTTGGCGAGGACGGCGTCGGTGTGGGATTTGCGGGCTTCTTTGGAGGTTGGGATGGGGATGAGACTGACGGTGCCGAAGTACTGGTGGGAATTGAAGCCGCTGCCGGAGGTGCCGGAGACCCCTTCCTTGCGGGTGCCGATGCCTTTGATGTTGCCGATGCAGAGTTGGGAGCGGGAGTGGTCGAGGCAGATGGCGCCGGGGTACCAGCCGGTGGGGATGAGGGCTTCGAGTTCGCCTTTACCGTCGGTGAATTCGATTTCTGCGATGGCGTTCTGGGAGCCGTTGCAGACCCAGAGCGTGTGGCCGTCGCGGCTGAAGGCGAGGGCGTTAGGGGCGGCTCCGAAGAGGTCGGCGGGGGTGTGTTTGGGGAAGATGCGTCCGGTGAACGTGCTAGAGGTGGTGTCGAGGACGGCGATGAAGTCGTCGGCGGCGCAGGCGACGCAGAGCCAGCGGCCATCGGGCGAGAGGGCCATGCCTGCGGCGTGGCGGCCGGTCACGAGTTCCGAGATTTTGGAGTCGGAGGAGAGGTCGATGATGGAGAGCGAGCCCTCGCTGGCGGCGCCGGTGCGGGGGTCGACGCGGACCATGTTGCCGCGGCCGGCGTGGGCGGTGGGGGAAGAGCCGTCGGGGCGGCGGCCGCCCCAGTTGCTGACGTAGAGTTTTGTGGGTGACCAGACGACATCGAAGGGGGCCATGCCGACGGCCCATGAGCGGAGGATTTTGCCGGAGGCGGTGTCGATTTCGGCGACCTTGTTGCTGAGGTTGAGGGCGGCGAAGAGCCGGGAGCCGTCGGCGTTGAGGGCGAGGCCGGTGGGGATTTCGCGGGAACGGCCTTCGGCGTTGACGGTGGGGAGGGGAATGCTGTGGGAGGGCGAGACGGTGGAGTCCGGGGCGACGTTGAAGACCTTGATGCTGCCGTTGACGTTAGAGAGGTAGATGCGGCGGCCGTCGGGGGAGAAGACGAGCCCGGTGAAGCTGAGCTGGCCGGATTTGTCAGGATTGAGGAGCCGGGCTTCGATGGCTGGCTGGGTGTCGTCTTCCGAGGGGAGGGCGACGGACTGGCGGATGGCGCCGTCGGCGGGGTTGATGATGACGAGGACGGAGGCCTTGCCGGAGACGGCGAGGAGTTGGCCGTCCGGGCTGAGGGCGGCGGCCTGGGGCCGCATTTTGGGGAGATCGATCTGGCGGCCGGCCGGGGAGAGGATGGAGTTGTCCGGGGTGACGACGCGGGACTGGCCGAGTTTGGCGTCCGGGCCGACTCGTTCCGGGGCGGAGGGGGCAGCGTCCTGGGCGAGGAGAGAGACCGCGGGGACGAGGGCGAGGAAGAGCCGGGGGATCATCCGGCGGTTGTGGCGGATGGGGCGGGCGAGTGCAAGGGTTGTGGTGTACGCAAGCGGACGGGAAGTGGCGTCAGAGGTCGGCGCGGCGGGCGAGTTTGAATTTGAGGTCGGTGGGGGCCTGCCATGCGGCGAGGGCGTCGAGGAGGGCTTCCGGGGAATCGGCGCTGACGAGACGGGCGCGGTCCTGGCGGCGGAGGAAGCCGCGGGCGACCATGGTGTCGAGACAGGCGAGGATGCCGTCGAAGAAGCCGTCGACGTTGAGGACACCGATGGGGTGCTGGTGGATGGCGAGCTGGCTCCATGTGAGGACCTCGAAGAGTTCGTCGAGAGTGCCGAAGCCGCCGGGGAGGGCGATGAAGCCGTCGGCGAGGTCGACCATGAGTTGTTTGCGTTCGTGCATGGTGCGGACGACGCGCATGTCGGCGACCCCGTGGTGTTTGAGTTCGCGGGTGTCGAGGAAGTCCGGGATGATGCCGGTGACGGTGCCGTTGGCGGAGAGAGCGCCGTCTGCGGCGGCACCCATCATGCCGACACCGCCGCCGCCGTAGACCATGCGGATGCCGCGGGAGGCGAGGAGGGCGCCGGTTTCGAAGGCGAGGCGAGCGTAGCGGAGGTCATTTCCTGGGCTGGAGCCACAATAGACGGCGAGGGAGCGGAGCATGGTCGGGGGATCGGGGAGAAGTGGGAGGAGGTCAACGGCAAGCGGGCGTGGAGGAGAGTGTGGGAAGAGAGTGTGGGAGGATTCGATTGTCGATTGCGGTGGGTGATGGAGGTGCGGCATGGTTGTGTCGTGAGCCGGAGAGTGATTTTTTCATGATGACGACCCTGAATCCATTGAGAGTGCTGATTGTGGAGGATGAGGCTGTAGTGGCTGACGAGCTGGTGCGGGCGCTGGGTCGTGGCGGGTATGAGAGTGTGGGGGTGTGCGGGAGCGGGGGTGAGGCGTTGCGGCTGGCGCAGCGGGAGTTGCCGGATGTGGTGCTGATGGACATTCAGTTGAGCGGGGCGATGGACGGGATCGAGGCGGCGTTGCGGATGCAGCGGGATCTGGGGTTGCCGGTGGTGTTTCTGACTGGGCACACGGAGGCGCGGACGGTGCAGCGGGCGCGTGGGGTGCAGCCGTACGGGTATCTGTTGAAGCCGTTTCACGAGAGCGAGCTGCATTCGGTGGTGGAGCTGGCGGTGAGTCGGCATGCGGCGGACCGGAGGTTGCGGGAGAGTGAGGAGCGGTATGCGGGGGCATTGCGGAGCATGGCCGGGGCGGTGATCTGCACGGACGTGATGGGGACGGTGACGTTCATCAATGCGACTGCGGAAGGATTGACGGGTTGGCGGGCGGTGGAGGCGCTGGGGAGGCCGTTGAGGGAAGTGTTCCGGGTGGCGCTGCCTAGCGGGGAGGCGCTGAAGGGATCGGGGCTGGTGCAGCCGGCGGAGGCGGGGGCGCTGCGGACGATTTTTCTAACGAGCCGTGATGGGAGGACCCTGGCGATTGAGGACAACACGAATCCGATCCGGGATGCGTCCGGGGCGCTGACGGGGATTGTGATTCTGTTCCGGCAGAAGAGCGGGGTGCCGGTGCCTGAGCCGGAGATGCTGCCTGATGCGGGAGGTGGCGGGACCCCGTGGGCGAATCTGGCGGGGATCATCGGGAGCATAGCGGATCCGCTGCTGGTGCTGGATGCGGACTGGCGGATGACGTATCTGAACGTGCCTGCGGCGAGCCTGCTGGAAGGGGAGGGAGAGACATTGCTGGGGCGGGTGTTCTGGGACCTGCTGCCGGCGTCGCTGCACCGGCTTTACTATCATGAATTTGCGGCGACCCTTGAGAAGAAGAAGCCGCGGTCGTTCGAGATGCACCATGAGCAGCGCGGTGTGTGGCATGAAGTGCAGCTGTATCCGTACCGGGAGGGATTGCTGACGCAGTTCCGGGACATCACGGCGAGGAAGGCGAAGGAGCAGGAGGAGGAGAAGATGGAGAAGCTGGAGTCGTTAGGACTGCTGGCGCGAGGGTTTGCGCATGAGTTCAACAACGTGCTGACGGTGCTGCTGGGGAATCTGGCGCTGGCGAAGCTGAGCCTGCCGGAGGGAGGGGCGGGGATGATGGAGCTGGTGCGGGCGCATGAGGCGTCGCTGCAGGCGCAGGGATTGGTGCAGCAGTTGATGACCTTTGCGCGCGGGGGCGTGCCGATCCGGCAGCTAGTGGATGCGGGTGTGGTGGTTAGGGAGTGGTTTGGGGACTGGACGAAGCGGTCGGACATCGAGTACCGGATTGATGCTGGCGAGGGGTCGTGGCCGGCGTCGCTGGACCGCCAGCAGATCCGGCGCGTGCTGTCGAATCTGGTGAAGAATGCGGAGCAGGCGACGATGCCCGGGGATGCGATCAGTGTGCGGCTGACGCGGTTAGGGGGAGCGGGTGCGGCGGCGGTCGATCTGGGGCTTCCGGAGGATACGGATCCGGGCGGGTGGCTGGTGCTGGAGGTGAGTGACAATGGGTCGGGGATCCAGGCGGAGCTGGTGGGACGGGTTTTCGAGCCGTATTTCACGACAAAGGCGGAGGCGAATGCGAGTGGGTTAGGGCTGACGGTTTGCGAGTCGGTGGCGCGCGGGCACGGTGGGACGATCCGGGTGATTTCGTCGGCGGGGGAGGGGACGAGTGTGAGGATGGCGCTGCCGGCGGTGGCGGTGGCGGAGAGTGTGGTGGTTGAGGAACCGGAGCCGGTGCGGGTGCCGGAGAGGCTGGCGCGGCGGGTGCTGGTGCTGGAGGACGAGCCGCTGATCCGGCATTTGATCTCGCAGCATCTGGGCATGCTGGGATGCGAGACGGTGGATACGGCGGATGGGAACGAGACGGTGGCGCGTTATCGGGAAGCGATGGAGAGCGGGCGGCGGTTTGATCTGGTGATTTTCGATCTGAGCATTCCGGGAGGGATGGGCGGAGCGGCGGCGATGGAGTTGATCCGGAAGCTGGATCCGGGCGTGTGTGCGATTGTGTCGAGCGGGTACAGTGATGATCCGGTGATGAGCCGTTATCAGGATTTCGGGTTCCGGGCGGTGCTGCCGAAGCCGTATGAGCCGAGTGCGTTGCGGGAGATGGCGGGGCGGTTGCTGGGGACGTAGGGCGATTTGAGAAGGCTAGGCCGGGACGGCGTTGTTGGGGGACGCAATCCCGTTGGGATTGGTGAGGCAGAGACAGGTCGGGGATTGATTGGTAGTAGAGTTCGGGGGACAGGAATGTCCCCCCTCCTTTGGCGAGGTTAGGGGCGGCGGAGGTGGAAGCGGACGGAAGCGCCGTGGCCGCCGGAGTAGGGGGCGGAGAGTCTTGGGGCGGCGGGGCTGTCGGGGAGGAGGATGGGTCGGGGAGAGAGGGTGAGGCGGCGGCGGAGCCACCAGATGGTGGAGGCGATGGTGAGGAAGACGGCGGCGGCGGTGGGAAGGCGGAGGTCGCGCGGGCGCGGGGGAGCGGCGGTGATGCGGATGGGCGCGGGTGGGGCCGGGGGAGGGAGGGTGGCGAGGGCGTGCTGGACGTCCATGGCCATGAGGATGGCGCGGGCGTCGGGGGAATCGAGTTGGACGGCGCGGTGGGCGGCGTGGGCGACGAGATCGGCTAGCGGAATGGGATGCGGGCGATTGGCGGCGGCTGGGGAGAGGAAGACGAGCGAGCGGTCAGGGGAATCGAGGGGCGAGAGGATGAGGGCGGCGGGTTGGGGGCCGAAGTGCCGGTCGAGGGCGGCCTCGGGATTCCATGCTGCGGGGAGGTTAGGGAGAGCGGGGACGGTGAGCCAGAGGAGGGTGAGTGGAGCGTCGGAAGTGGGGCGGAGGGCGGAGACGAGACGGGCGGCGGTGATGGCGCTAACGGCGTTGCGGGGGTCTGAGAAGGAATCGCCGGAGGAGATGCAGGCGTCGAGTTCGTCGGCGGTGAGGGGAGCGGGTGGGTCGGGAAAGGATTCGCGGGAGGGTGGTGGGCCGGGTGGCCAGAGATCTGGGGGGAAGAGCGAGGCGCCGGAGCGCGGGCCGTCGACTGGGAGGGCCATGGGGTCGATGCGGCCGGGGAGGATGTCGAGGAGCCCGCCGGATTCGGGATGGTCGGGGAGCGGGGCTGGGGCGGGCTCGGGTGCGGTTTCCGGCGTGGTTTCCGGCGGAGGTTCGGTGGCTGAATCCGGAGCGGCTTCGGGAGTGAGGTCTGGCGAAGGTTCGGCTGCGGATGCTGGGAGTGAGTCTGGGGTGGTTGATGGGGATTGGGGGACGTCCTGGGCGTTGATCAAGCCGGCGGCGAAGCAGACTGAGAGCCAGCGTTTCACAGACCGTGGGAGGTTGGGGGCTGTGGGGCTGGGCGAGGCGAGTGCCTGCGGAGACGTGGCAGGTGCGGGGGCGGGGAGTCGCTGGAGTCGGCGGGGAGGTAGCGACCGGGGACTGAGGCGGCCTTGGCGAGGTGTCTGGTGAGCTGGGTGATGACGGAGGTGACGGCGGATTTCCAGCGGGCGCGTTCGAGGTGGGGGCGGACGCTGGCGAGCATGGCGTCGAGGACGGGAGGCGGCAGCCATGGTTCGAGGGCGTAGCCGACGACGACGGCGAATTCCCCGCCGTGGGGGTCGAGGATGAAGAGGAGACCGCAGTCGTTAGGGATGGTCGGTGCGGCGAAGGGGAGGGCGGCGCGATTGAGGAGCCACGTGCCGAAGGTGCGGGCGTTCATCTGCGGGGGCAGACTGCCGGCGTAGATGGCGGCGACGAAGCCAGGGAAGCGGGATTCCCATGCGGAGAAGGCGGCGTCGATGGCGGCGCGGGCGCGGGCGTCGATGCAGGCGGCTCCGTCGTGGATGCGGTCGAGGAGGACCTCGTCCGGGCCGAGGGCGCGGTCGAGTTCGGCGAGGGTTAGGAGGCAGCCTGTGCAGACGGGGGAACTGGGCTGCAACTGTTGGAGGCAGCGCGGGCAGTGAGGAACCGGCAGAGGCATGCGGCGGAACGGCGGGAGTTGTCCGCCGTGCGCAGGATGGTGCGGAGGGGCCGGTGCGTCAATGTATCAATGAGCGCACCGGGCCCGCGATGCCGGGGTTAGTCGGCGAAGATCTTTCTGCCGTCGGTGATGTGGAAGACGCGGTCGGTCCAGAGGACGTTCTGTGGCCATTCCGGGGCGGCGGCGTCGTTGAGGCGCGGGATGTTTTTGCCGATGGTGGCGTCTTCCGGCTGGTTGGGGAGGATGCTCATGGGCGTGCCGAGGGGGACGAGTTCCCAGAATTTGGGGGCGACGTTCCATGGGAGGCGAACGCAGCCGTGGGATTTATTGACGGCATGGACCCAGCCGCCGTGGAAGCCGTAGCCGGGTTTGAATTCGACCCAGAACGGCATGGGGTACTTGCCGTAGCTCATGGAGCGTTTGTTGCGGATGCGGGCGTAGGCGGTGTGGTTGCCGAGGGGGGTGCTGTGATCTGGAGAGCCGAAGCTGGCTGGGGTGACGAGGAGAGGCTTGTTGCCTTCCATGACGTAGACGGCGTGATTATTGACGCTGGCCTTGACGCGAACGGCGCGGGGATTGGTGGGTCGGTAGGCGGGGACGTCGAAGGTGCGGCCGTCGACGTTGCGTTTGGAGACCGATTTTGCCGGAGCAGCGCAACTCGAGAACGTGAGGGAGGCCATGCCGGCGAGGGCGGTCACGGCGGAGAGGCGGAACATGCGGAGAATGGTCATGGTGTGGTGTGGTAGCATTGGGATGGCGGTGTGAAAGCGCAAATTCCTGGGAGGAGAGGTGGGGAAGACGAGGATCAAGTTCTTCCTCAAGATGCCTTGCCGCCGGAACGGGGACGCGCCATGATGGAGGGAAGATCCCCCCTGCTATGCTGCCCGAACTGGAAAAAATGCTCATCCTTCAGGACAAAGACCAGCACCTGCGCAAGCTGCGGCTGGAGGTTAAGAAGCTTCCGGCCGAGGAAGAACGGGCGAAGGCGAAGCTGGCGGGGGACACGGAAGCGCTGCGGGCGGCGAAGGAGGCGACGCAGCTGAACGAAGTGGCGATGAAGAACCTGCAGCTGCAGATTCAGACCCGGCGGGACACGATTGTGAGGCTGAAGATTCAGCAGTTCGAGACGAGGAAGAACGAGGAATATCAGGCGCTGGGGCATGAAGTGGAGCGGTACACGGCGGAGGTGGCGCGGTTGGAGGATGACGAACTGGTGCTGATGGAGAAGGGGGAGGGATTGAAGGCGACGCAGGAAGCGGCGGCAGCGGCGTTGAAGGCGACGGAGACGCTGGTGCAGGATGAACTGGCGCGGCTGGTGGAACGGCGGACGAACATTGCGGCGCAGACGGCGGAGTTCGAGGGATTGAGGACTGGGCTGGCGGCGAAGCTGGTGCCGGAGCTGCTGGAGCAGTACGATCGGATTTTCAAGAATCGGGGTGATGCGGCGGTGGTGCCGCTGCGGCATGGCGTCTGCGGGGGGTGTCACATGAAAGTGACGGCTGGGTGTGTGGCGACGGCGAAGGTCGGGAAGATCCTGAACAACTGTCCGAACTGCGGGCGGTATGTGTACCTTGACGAGTCGTAGAATTGTCAGGGGCGGCGGGTCCGGGTGGGGTGTGAAATGGCCTTGCCGGATGCGGCGGGCCGATTTTTAGTGCTGGGTCAGTTCCCCCCGAAGTTCATGCGCTACGATTCCGTCATTCCGCTGGTCCGAGTCCTGACGGCAGCATCGTTCTGGGTTTGCGGTGGGGCGAGCGGGTGGGCGGCGCATTCGATTCGGATTCCGCTGACGGACGGATTTGATCAACCGGTGGGGAAGCCGGACGGGAATGGGTATTATGTGTTCCGCGGGTTTTATCCGAACGCGCACATGGGTGAGGACTGGAATGGGAATGGCGGCGGGAATTCGGATCTGGGTGACCCGGTGTATGCGACGGCGGACGGTGTGGTGGTGTACTCGGAGGATTACGGGCGGTCGTGGGGGAATCTGATCATTGTGAGGCATGCGGTGCGGCCGCCGGGTGGAGCGGTGCAGATTGTGGACAGTGTGTATGCGCACTTGGACAAGCGGCACGTGCGGCTTTATCAGATGGTGAAGCGGGGGCAGTCGGTGGGGACGATCGGGACGGCGCACGGGCGGTACGCGGCGCACCTGCATTTCGAGATTCGGAAGAACCTGCAGATCGGGCCGCATCAGACGTCGTTTGCGCGGGATTACACGAATTACTTCAGTCCGCGGCAGTTCATCAGTCAGCGGCGGCAACTCGGGAAGGGCGGGACAGTGGTGGTGCCGGTGGACACGTTCAATGGTCAGGGGCCGTCGTCGCCGGCGGCGGCGGCGGCGGGCGGGGCGAAGCCGGTGCCGGTGCCGGTGCGTGATCCGCGGGAGGCGGCGAAGGCTCAGGAACTGGCGCGGCAGCGTCGGGAGGCGGAGCTTGATAGGATCATCAAGGAACACCGGAAGAAGGTGGAGGAGAGCAAGGATGATGACCTTGACGGGTTCTGGGACCGGTTGAAGAGCAAACTGGGCAACCGTCCGAAGTGATTGCCTAACGTGTTCCCATGACTGATATGGAAGCTGCTGATCCCGTCAAACCTGGCCGCATTGCGCTGCCCGAGTATGCGATGGCGCTGGCGCATGTGGCCAGTCTGCGGTCGGAGGATCCCTATCGGAAGGTGGGGGCGGTGGCGATTGATTTTTCGAACCGGGTGATCGGGACGGCGTACAATGGACTGGCTCCGGGATTTGATGCGCCGGAAGGGTTCTGGGACGACCGGGACGCGCGGCAGAAGTACATGCTGCATGCCGAGGCGAACCTGTGCAGTCTGTTTGTGAGGGGATCGGTGCGGCTGGTGGCGGTGACGACGAAGCCTTGCACGAGCTGCATGCAGATGCTGTGCGCTTACGGGATCCGGGAGGTGTATTACCGGGATGAGTACGAGGCGAGCGAGGCGGATGCGATTGCCGCGATGTACGGTGTGCAACTGCGGCGGATCACGACTTACCCGGGGATCGGACTCTGAACCATCCATGAAGCTGCGTCATTCTTCAGGTTCGCCCCGCCGTCCGGCCGGGTGCAGTGTTCCGTTTGGTGGCTGCGCGGTGTTTGCGTTCATGTTCCCAGTGATCGGGATGATGTCGGTGGGGGGAACTTTTTTTGCGCTCAACCTGTTTCCTTTCATGTTCACCGTTGTTCCATTGGCGATCATGGCTGCGGTGGTCTTTATGATCGCGCGGGCGGCCGTCCGGATGTCGGCTGGTCCGGTGGCGCAGCCGTCGCCATTTGCGCGGCAGCCGACAAAGGGCCCGGCGCAGGTGATCACGCCGACTCCGGCGGCGAGGATGAACGGGTTGCAGATGAGTCTGCCGCCGGCGCTGCGGGACCGGAGTGTGCGGTTTGCGGCTAGGGTCGAGCAATTGCTGCCGGTGCTGCGTGGGTCGGAAGATGTGGTGACTCGGTCGGATTCGGCCGATGGTCTGGCAAGGCTCGGCTGGGTGCATCTGAAGCTGCTGATCGCGAAGGCGCACCTTGAAGCCGCGGGCGCGGCCGCGGATGCGCCGAAGCTGCACGCGCAGGTCGCGGATCTGCGGTCGCAACTTCAGTTCGGGGAGATGTCAGCGTCGGCGCGGGAGTCGCGCAAGGCGACGCTGGAAATGCTGGAGGAACGGCTGCGCAATTTTTCACTGCGGCAGTGCCGGCTGGATGAAATTGCGTCGGATCTCGACCGGGTGGAAGCGCAGGTGGACCTCGCGGCGGAACGGGCGGCGCTGCAGTCGGGGCAATCGCTAGCGACGTTCCAGATCGATCTGGCGACACGGATGGTGGATGACGCGGACTTCTTCGGGTCGGTGAGCCCGGAAGTCAGGGCGGTGGATGAGCATTATGGGTTTCGAGAAGTGAGAAGTGAGAGGGAGGATTTGAGATCTGAGATTTGAAATTTGAGATTGGGCGAGTTCGGAGGAGGGAAGTGGGAAGTGAGAGGGGGATTTGAGATCTGAGATTTGAGATTTGAGATCGGGCGTGTTCGGAGGAGGGCTTGTGGGGAGAGGCGGGCCGCGCGCACTCCGTGCGCCCCGAGAGCTGTGATTCTCCCAGCAGTCCAGAGCCTTCGGCTAGCTTGTTCGGAGACGGGCTCGTTGGGAGGGCTTGTTCGGAGGGGTGGGAACCACAGATTTCACGGATGGGCGCGGATGGGGCTTGTGGGGAGGGCGTTTGGGGATTTGAGATTTGAGAGCGGGCTTGTTCGGAGAGCGAGTGGGTTGGGAGGGTGAGTTGACGGCTTGATTTTGAGGCGAGAATACAGGAGGCTGGGAGCATGAAGGCGACGGTTCAGATTCCTGATGAGTTGTATCGTGCAGTGGAAGCTGAGGCGGAGAGGGATGGTGTTGCGGTGCGGGAGGTGGCGATCAGCCTGTTTGCGCGATGGCTTCGGGAAAAGAAGCAGACGGTGCCGCATGCGACTGGCATTGACTGGGAGAGTTTCCGGCCGCCGCTGGCTCAGTGGATGCCGGGAGAGGTGACTGACCATGGGACTGAGGCGATGAGGAGATCCGTTATTTCTCGATGGGATGAGCCTTCCTGAGATTCGCGGGGCGCTGGATACGTCGGTGGTGAGAAGTGAGAATGGCGTTTGGGGATTTGAGATTTGAGATTTGAAATTTGAGATGGGCTTGTTGGGAGAGGGCGGGGGAAGTGAGAAGTGAGAGGGGAGGATTTGAGATTTGAGATTTGAGATGGGCTTGGTGGGGTGGGGGCGGGGGAAGTGAGAAGTGAGAAGTGAGAAGTTGGAAGTTGGAAGGGGGAAGGGCTTGGTCGGAGGGCGGGGGAAAACAGGGGGGCTTGAGTTTGGTGGGCGTGGTGGGCGGAGGGGATCGGGGCGTTCGGGACGTTGGGCGGGCGGATCTGAGGCGGATCAGTTTCGTGACGCTGCGAGATTGGTCTGGGTTGGTCTCGATGGGCTAGGCGTCGTGCAGTGGGGCCGCGGTTGTGTGATGGCCGGTATTCGTGGGCGAATGCGGGGGATCAGGCGGAGGCGATGCGAAGGACTCCGTCGGTACGACTGTCCCGGTTCGCGTTTAGGAAGAGCGCTTGGGAGTCTGGAAGTCGGTGGTGCTTTGGGAAGGAGGGGCCGCGAGGGCTTTCGTTGGGGAACATGCTTCTGCGGCGAAAAGTGATTTGGCCTGGCGAAGTGGGTTCGAAGGATTGAGGTGGGAGGTACCCTTTGGAGGTAATTGCTGACGATTATGAGTGCGACTGAGTCCCCATTCCTCGCCGTTCCGGTGTGCGAATGGCTATGCTCGAATGATCTGGCGTTTGCGGTGTTCGATGGTTTTCCGGTTTCGCCTGGGCATGTGCTTGTGGTGACTCGCCGCATGGTGGCGACGTGGTTCGATGCGACCGATGAGGAGCAGGCTGCGCTGATGGGTTTGGTGAATGAAGCGAAGCGGCGGCTCGACGTGCGGCTTGAGCCGAAGCCTGA
>JAIXVE010000248.1 GCA_027483175.1 Verrucomicrobiaceae bacterium
AATCCCTCACATACCTCAATAACATATTCGCCACCCGCGGCGTCCCCCGCGCCCGCGACGCAATCTCCTCCGCTCCCTCCGCCTCAATCTGAATCCCGATCAGCCCCGCCGACCTCATGATGATCCCCGCGAGTTGCGCCACATTGTAATAGTCCAGCCGGCTGATCATCCCGAACCGGCTCCGCAACGGCGCCGTCAGCATCCCGCTCCGCGTCGTCGCTCCCACTAGCGTAAACCTCGGCAGCGGCAGCTGAATGCTCCTGGCACTCGGCCCCTGATCAATGATGATGTCCAGTTTGTAATCCTCCATCGCCGGATACAGATATTCCTCCAGCTTCGGATGCAGCCGGTGAATCTCATCAATGAACAGCACATCCCCGCGCTCCAGCTTTGTCAGGATCGCCGCCAGATCCCCCGCCTTCTCGATCTGCGGCCCGTTGCACGTGTGAATCTGCGAACCCACGGACGCCGCAATGATGTGCGCCAGACTCGTCTTCCCCAACCCCGGCGGCCCGCACAGCAACACGTGATCCAGCACATCCCCGCGCTGCCGCGCCGCCTCCACCCGCATCGTCAGCAGCTCCACCACCTTCGCCTGCCCAGTGAATTCATCAAACCCAGGCGGACGCAGCGACACATCGAACGCGTTCCGCGGCGCATTCGTCGCCTCTTCGTAAAAATGATCCCCTCGTTCAGACACTGCCCTCTCCCATAACCCCAGGCGTCCGCTTTGCCACCACCATTTCCTCCCATCCCTCAGGCCGCTCTCCGCATCGGTTCCCACAGATCCTCCGGATCAACCTCGTCCGCGTCCTCCTCGTCCTCCTCCAACTCATCATCGTCCGGCATCATCCTAAACCCGACCGCCTTCCCTCCAAACACCCGCACCGCACCCAATCGCATCTCGCTCAGTTCGTTGTCGTTCAGGATCGCCACCATGCCCTCAATCCTTCGGCCGCTCCCGACACGATGCAACTTGCAGTCACACCAAATGTAAGGCACTCCTTTCTCCCTCGTCACCATGCCTGCTCCCGATCCCAATGCCCACGCCGCGCGCTGGAATTGGCTTCCCCTCAAGGAGCACCTCGCCGCAGCCGACGCCCGATCCGTCAAACGCGACGCCGCCGCCGGCTTCAACGTCGCCCTACTCGCGATCCCTCAAGGCATGGCCTTCGCCATGATCGCCGGCCTCCCCCACCACGCCTCCGGCATCCTCTGCTCAGGCGTCGCCGCCATCACCGGAGCCCTCTTCAGCTCCGCGCGATTCACCATCCTCGGCCCCACCAATGCCACAGCCCTCATGCTGTTCGCCGCGATCGCCGCCACCGGTGCCGCCGCCGCCCCAGGCCCGCTCGTCGTCCTCATGGCCGGCATCATCCTCGCCGCCGCCGCACTCCTCGGCCTCGCCGACCTCATCCAGTACGTCAGCCGCAGCGTCGTCGTCGGCTACGTCTCCGGAGCCGCACTCCTCATCGGCGCAGGCCAACTCCGCGACGCCCTCGGCATGCCTCCCGGCCCGCGCTCCGCCTCGTTCTTCCCCACCCTCGGCCACGTTCTCACCGAACTCCCCTCCGCCAACCTCCACGCCGCCGCCATCACCCTCGCCGCCATCCTGACCTACGCCGCCATCCGTCGCTGGAAACCCCGCTGGCCCGCCTTCGCCATCTCCCTCGCCTCCGTCTCCGCCGCCACCGCCGCCCTCCCCTCTCTCCATCACTCCGTCCGCTTCCTCGAAGGCTTCCAACCCGACGACCTCCTCCCCTCATGGGCAGGCTTCTCATGGGCCCTCCTCCCCTCATGGATCGGAACCCTAACAGGCCCAGCCTGCGCCATCGCCTTCATCGCCGCCCTCGAAAGCTCCGTCATGGGCAAATCCCTCTCCTCCCGCGCCGGTTCCGCCGCCAACCCGCACCAGGACCTCCTCGCCTGCGGCCTCGCCAACGCCGCCAGTGCCTTCGCCGGTGGCATGCCCGCCAGCGGCAGTCTCACGCGCTCCACCCTCAACTTCGCCAGCGGCGCACGCTCCCCCATCAGCAGTCTCTTCTGCGGCCTCGCCTGCATCGCCGCCGCCCTCCTCCTCGGCAATCTCACCAGCTCCATCCCCAGACCCGCCCTCGCCGCCCTCGTCATCTGCGTCACCCCAGCCCTCTTCAACCTCCGCCACCTCCGCATCTGCTGGCGCGCCACCCGCAGCGACGCCATCACGCTCTCCGTCACGCTTCTCGCCACGCTCCTGCTCCCTCTCCACACCGCCCTCTTCCTCGGCGTCGCCGCCAGCATCGCCCTCTATCTCCGCAAGGCCTCCAGACCAGTCCTCGTCGAATACGAATTCAACGACGAAGGCGCCCTCCGCGAACGCTCCGCCGGCACCAACCGCCAGCACCCCCGCATCTCCATCGTCCACGTCGAAGGCGAACTCTTCTTCGGCGCCGCCGAGGTCTTCCGCACTCAGATCCAGCGCACCGCTCGCGACGAAAACCTCCGCGTCATCATCCTCCGCCTCCGCAACGCCCGCCACCTCGACGCCACCAGCGTCATGGCCATCGAAGACCTCGTCCGCTTCCTCCACACCGACGGCCGTCACCTCCTCGTCAGCGGTCTCTCCAAAGACGTCTACCGCGTCCTCTTCCGCTCCGGCACCGTCGAAACCATCGGCCGCGATAACATCTTCATGGGCAGCCCACGCAACCCCAACCTCTCCACCAGAAACGCCCTCAAACGCGCCCAGCACCTCCTCGGCACCAGCGACGCAGAAATCCAAATCCTCTTCCAGCCGGATTCACCCTAACACTTCACTGCCCGCTCGTTCCCCCTCCACCTCCCTCAACTCTTTCCCCCCTCCACCTCATTTTCCCTCCGGAAAAATGGTGCGAGATGCTGGGTTCGAACCAGCGACCCCCTGCGTGTGAAGCAGGTGCTCTACCACTGAGCTAATCCCGCCAATCGGCGCGAGCGGTTCCCATAATGCGCCCATCACCCCGCGCAACCGGAAATCACTCGTCACTTCATCCTCCGCTTCATCACCACCCGACTCGCCAGATACAGCACCACCGGAATCCCCGCACTCAACCCCAGCGCCAGCATCGGATCGTCCCTCCCCGCCGCCCCAGCCGCCGCAAACACAAATCCCAGCGGCACACTCCCACACGCCAGCGCCACCAGAAATCGCCTCACCGGCATCCCGCTCAACCCAGCCATGCACGCCACCACCTCCGGCATCAGTGGCAGACATCGCGACATCGCCACCAGCCATCCTCCCGCCTCACCCCCAAACAACCGCCGACCACGCTCAAAATCCCCCTCCCCCATCAACCGCCGCGCCGCCCGCTCCCCAAACTTCCGGCACAATCCATACGCCACCACCCCAGACAAAAACGACCCCGCTGCCGCCATCACCCCGCCCAGCAGCCAACCATACACATATCCCAACCCGCTCATCACCGCCGTCGCCGGCACCGGCAGCACCAGATCCCCCACCAGCAGCAGCATCGCCACCACCCATCCCCACTGTCGCCCCGGCCCGCCTAGCCATTCCCGCACCGACTCCACCCCGTACTTCACCTCCCACTGCTCGCCCCACACCAGAAACGGCACGCACAACACCACCGTCAGCACTACAAAAAATCCCACCAGTCGCATCCCCAACCCTCCACCCATCCACGCACCTCCCCAACCCCGGATTCACGTCCTCTCCGCGATTGCAGCCCCCTCCTTCCTCCTCCTTCCTCCTCCCATGACTCGCCGTCGGTTGCTCCCTCTCCTCGCTGCCAGCCTCCCTACGGTCGCCAGCGCCACCACCTCAGCCGACACCGACATCAACGCCCTTCTCGAACCCATCCGCGCCTCCCGCAAGGTCCCCGCCCTCATCGGCGGCATCGTCACCACCTCCGGCCTCTCCGCCGCCGGCGTCACCGGAGTCCGCAAACGCGACGACTCCACCCCCGCCACCCTCTCCGACCTCTGGCACCTCGGCTCCATGACCAAGGCCATGACCGCCACACTCATCGCCACATGGGTCCAATCCGGCAAACTCAACTGGGACGACCCCATCACCAAATTCCTCGCCCCGCTCCTCAAGGACGCCTCCCCGGAATTCTCCGCCATCACCGTCCGGCACCTCCTCTCCCATCGCTCCGGGCTCCCCGCCAATCGCAAAAACTGGGCCGCTCTCCCCCTCCCCTCCCAGCGCAAAGACATCGTCCGACTCGAATCCAAACGCCCGACCCTCACCCCTCCGGGCTCCACTTTCCTCTACTCCAACCTCGGCTACATGTTCGCCGGCGTCGTCGCCGAATCCCTCGGCAACGCCCTCTGGGAAAATCTCATCACCTCCCGTCTCTTCAAACCCCTCGGCATCACCGCAGGCTTCGGCGGCACCGGCACCCCCGGCACCATCGACCAGCCATGGCCCCATCTCGAAGACGGCACCCCCACCGGCACCAACGGCCCAGCCATCGACAACCCAGCCTCCCTCGGCCCCGCCGGCACTTGCCACGCCGCGCTCGACCAGTACGCTCGCTTCCTCGCCGACCAACTCCGCGGCGCCGCCGGCAAGGACTCTCTCCTCCCTCCCGCCCTCTACAAGGACATCCAGTTCCCCCGCGAAGGCGAATCCTACGCCTTCGGCTGGGGCCTCCACCAGCGCTCGTGGGCCGGCGGCAACGCCCTCGCCCACACCGGCTCCAATACCATGAACTCTTTCGCCGCGTGGGTCGCCCCAGCCAAGGGCTTCGCCGTCATCGCCGCCTCCAATCAAGGCGGTAAACCCGGCGCTTCAGCCTGCGACGACGCCTGCGCCGCCCTGCTCCGCAAGCACCTCGGCTGACCCTAACACCATTCAAGCCCGTCCCTCTACTTTCACCCGGCCGCGCATCCGGGTCACCTTGCCCGCCGCCGCCGCATCAGCAGACCACCGCCCGCCAATCCCGCCAGCAGGGCCCCGCTCGGCTCAGGCACCGCAAAAAACCCAGTGTCCGTCCCACTCGTCGCCACCGCGATATTCGTGAACGTCCAGCCCGCACCGCCGCCACCTTCGCGCAGCCGCAGTTCATTGAACGACGCATTCGCCGCAAAAGTCGTGCGCAATGCCGTCGCTTGCGCGGCCTCGGGCAGCGAAAGATCCGGATTCAGCCACACCGTGACATTGTCGTCGCCGCCAGCAACATAATCAATCCGGAACACGATCTGCGTGTTGTCCGCCCCCTTCACCAGTTGGTAAGGCGCTCCAGGCTCGGGAGTCGCCGAATTCAGATCGCGGTCCCCGCCCGACACACCAAAGGCACTGTACGCCCACGCGCTCCACGCATTGCCGACTCCAAGCCGCTCAGCCCCGCTCTCGAACAACTGCATGGCCGCAAAATAGTTCTCGTTCTCCATGTTCGACGCCGGACTCCCAAGGAAGTATCGGAAATAAAGGGTGTCCGTCGCACCATTGTTCCTCGCCAGGCTGAAGTCAGCAAGGTTCACACCAGCCCCGGTCTCGTTTGCTGTAATCGGACCCCCGTTGGAATACAGGACCGCTGCACCGCTGGAACTGACGACAGCTGCAAAGACAAGGGAAATGACAAAACGGGGATTCATAAACACAAAAATTCGGCGCACTCTGAAAATCGGGTCCCATGGCAATCGATTAGCCCGGCTCGCCCCGCAACGGAAAAGTCTCTCTGAACGTCAGCCGCCCGACTCACGGCAACGCCTTCAGCCGCACATTCCGGTACCACACTTTGTGCCCGTGGTCCTGAAACCCGATGTGCCCCTCGCGCCGGAAATCCTTCAGCGCCTTCCCATACTTGTTCCCGCTCCCGTCAGGGTTCTTCCCTGCCTCTTTCCACTGGTCCAGATCCATCGACGACACCTTCTCCCCGTTCAATTCCACCGTAATCGACGGCCCCTTCACCGTGATCACATACTTGTTCCAGTCATCCCGCTTCGCCGCATTCTTCACCGGCGGCACCAAATCATAAATCGCTCCCACACTGTGCTTGTCCGGCCCACCCGGATTCTCCACCTGAATCTCAATCCCCGTCTGCACGTTGTCCTTAGGCTTGTCCGTCCGGAAAAACACCCCGCTGTTCCCAGTCGTCTTGAACTCCACCTCCAGCACAAAATCCCCATACCGTCCCTTGCTCCAGATATCCCCGCTCCCGCCCTTCCCAGTCATCGCCCCGCCCTCCACCGCCCACTTCGTCTCACCACCATCCGCATTCGTCCACCCGCTCAAATCCTTCCCGTTGAACAAGGTCACCCACCCAGCCGCGTCCGGCTTAACATCGTCCGCCACCACCACGGCACTGAACAATCCGGCCATCGTCACTGTCTTCAGCATGGAAAATTTCATGATCCCCTCCTCGTCCGGCCCCTTCCCTGCTGCAACCTTCTCAACCACCCGCATCCGCGCACGCTCTCCCTCCTCCCCACGCTTGTGATCCCTCCCCGCCAACGCTTAAGCTCCTGAAGCCAGCCACCCATGTCACTCGCCCTCGACCTCACCAACGTCTCCAAAACCTACCCCAACGGGGTCCAGGCACTCGACGGGCTCTCCATGAAGGTCGAACAAGGCATCGTCTTCGGCCTCCTCGGCCCCAACGGCGCAGGCAAAAGCACGCTCGTCAAGGTCCTCATGACGCTCGTCCGCCCAGACTCCTGCGACGGCCGTCTCCTCGACCGCCCAGTCGGCGATCCCTCCCAGCTCCGCCGCACCGGCTACCTCCCCGAAAACGCCGCATGGCCCGCCCACCTCTCCGCCGAACAAATCCTCCGCCTCGCCGGCAGTCTCCGCGGTCTCTCCTCCCGCGAAAATAAACGCCAGACCGCCGCCATCCTCGAAACCACGGGCCTCGAAGCATGGAAAAACGACCGCCCAGCCGTCTTCAGTAAAGGCATGCGCCAGCGCCTCGGCCTCGCATGGGCCCTCATGGGCGACCCAGACCTCATCTTCCTCGACGAACCCCTCGACGGGGTCGACCCCATCGGCCGCAAAGAAGTCCGCGACATCATCCTCGACCTCCGCGACCGCGGCAAAACCGTCTTCGTCAACTCCCACGTCCTCGGCGAACTCGAACTCATGTGCGACTCGGTCGCCATCCTCAGCAGAGGCCGCGTCGTCCGCCAGGGCACCCTCGACTCCCTCACCCGCGAAAGCTTCCGCTACGACATCGAGGTCGCAGGCAACGCCCTCGGCGATCAGCAACTCGTCGACCTCGTCCACCAACTCGGCGGCGAACTCGCCATGGACCCCGAATCCGGTGTCACCCGCATCACCATCCCCACACGCCGCCCCCACCTCATCCAACCCGTCGTCGACGAAATCCGCCGCCGCGGCCACCTCCTCATCAGCGCCTCCCCCGCTCGCCAAAGCCTCGAAGAACTCTTCCTCGAAGCCGTCACCACCGCCCGCGGCCCCTAGCAACCCATGAGAACTCTCCTCGCCCTCGCCGCCGATACCCTCCGCGCCCTCTGCTCCCGCCGTCTCTTCTGGCTCCACGTCTGGCTCAGCATCGCCACCGCCCTCGTCTTCGCCAGCATCCGCGGCACCCCCGACGGCTGGACCGCAGGCTTCGGCATGCGCACTCTATCCAGCCCGTGGCTCCGCGACGGCACCCCATGGGAATCCACCCTCCACTGCTGGGTCCTCTCCCGCGCCGTCCGCTGGTGGGTCGCCGGCGCAGGCGTCCTCATGACGCTCTTCGCCACCGCCGCCGTCCTCCCCGAATCCCTCGAAAGCGGCCAGGCCGCCATCCTCATGCCCAAAGCCCGCCGCCGCTCCATCCTCCTCGCCGGCCGCTTCCTCGGTGCCATCGCCTACTTCATCATCCTCACCGCCTTCGCCATCGCCCTCCTCTTCCTCGTCCTCCGCTGGCACATGAACCTCTGGGAATGGCGTCTCTGGCTCGCCCTCCCCGCCGCCCTCCTCCTCTACGCCCCACTCCAGGCCGTCGCCACCCTCATGGGCGTCCTCACCAAATCCACCACCGCCGCCGTTCTCGTCGCCCTCCTCTTCGGCGCTGCCGCCACCGCCCTCCAGGAAGCCGCCGACAAACAACCAGCCACACCCTCCCTCAACCCCTCATACTCCTCCACCTCCGCTCTCTCCCCACCTGCCCAGGACCACGACGACGACGACTCCGACTCATGGACCGCCCAATTCGCCGGCACCGTCCTCCGCGGCACCGCCTCCATCATGCCAGGCCCCGCTCCCGCCCTCGCATGGGCAGAATCCCATTCCTGCCCAGTACCCCCTCGCGCCTACCGCGACCTCTTCCGCCGTCTCCGCCTCGGTAAATCCGGCCTCGAAGCCGCCGCCGCAGAAGCCATCGCCACCAACTCCCCACAAGGCCGCACCGCCGCCGTCGCAGGCCTCGCCAGCGCCGCCGCCGGAGGCTCCGTCATCAGCTCCGCCTGCCTCGTCCTCGCCGCCTCCCTCCTCCGCCGACGCGACCTCTGACAACCACATCACCCCCAATCTCCGTCTCATCCGTCCCATCTGTCCTATTCGTCCTATCCCCTCCACGCCTTCCAACCCCGAAATCTCACCACGTCGCCACCCCACTTCCCCCGCCGACTCATCCCGCAGGGATGACGGCTCATAGCCGGTGGTCGAGCGAGTCCACGAGCGACACCACCGGAAATCACACAAAATATAATCGCACCCCGGCAGGGGTGCCGGCCATTAACCGATAGCGGGGCAATGCCACAACCAACCGGATTCTCGTCGATGCCGACATCCAGAGGACTGCCCCCTGTGAATCGCCATCCCCAGATGAAACTCCATAGCCGTTGTTGATTAACCTCCCGTCATGCTGGTTGTCACCAGAGCAAGATTCGCCTCACGTAGGCATCTCAGCGAACCCGCGCTCGAAGCACCTGGATTGCAACGAGAACGCTGACACTGGGTTCGCTGAAGCACCTATTCCGCGTTCGGTGTGGCTGAACTCCGTGCATCTGCTGCTCTCCTCATGTCGCTCTCGTGATACCACGCAATATCGCCAACTGTCGGCTCGCTAGCGAGCACTGAATGAAAGTCACTCACCAAGCGCTCCAAGTCTCGCTTGCCTGCTGCGCTCCAGCGCTGAAGCCACGCGAAAGAGTGATGATGAAAATGCGCAAGCCACGCCTGCTCGCCGTCAGGCCAGAAGCTCAGTCCAATCCAGAAGCGCTTGCCGCTCCGCTCGGCAAAAACAACGACACCCCAATCCTCCTGACACAACTCGCTCTGAACTGAGAGACCGTCGATGCGGCGCAGCAGTGGGACAAACCAACCTGCGCCGGCAGTCGCGAGAATTCCGTCGTCCTCTGATACGGGAACGAACTCCGCTGGATGTCGAAAGGTGACGTTGTTGCGCATGGCGTGAAGCGGCCTGCCGTCTAGCTAATCCACGGCGGGAATAAAAGCCCGAATTCAAACTGGTGCGTTACCCGCCGTTGGATGGAGCGGCCTGTTCGCTCTCGGTCATTTCTGGCGGGCATCCAATACCTCCTTGGATTTCGCATCGTCGGTCTTGGCACCGTCCTCGTCGCCCTTAGCTCGTTTGGCGCGGGCTCGCAGAGTGTAGCTATCACCCGCAGAATTGTTCCCCTCATCGAACTCGATGGCCTTGGTGAGATCAGCAATCGCTCCATCGCAGTCACCCATACTAGTCTTGAGGCCACCCCGATCATGATAAGCCATCCCTGATTCAGGATACAGCGTCAGCAGCACATCGTAAATCTTCAGTGCTTCCGGGTAGCGTTTCTTCATGTCCAGTTCCCGCGCCCTCCAGATTGAACGGTCGGCAACGAAGAACTTCAGTTTCTCGCCCTTCTCCTTGTCGATCTTGATCGCGGCATCGAAGTCCTTGACCGCCCCGTCCACGTCTCCAAGAAATACCCTGACCGCTGCTCGTCCGCTAACGGCATTGAAATCACTTGAGTCGTTCGCGATCATCGATGTCAGCGCCTTTTCTGCAGCTGTGAAATCCTCGGACTGCATTGCGGCTTCAACCGCAGCACGAAGTTCCTCTGGCGTCCGGGTCTCCTTCTGAGTTTCCGAACGGTCAGAGCACCCCACTATCGCAAGCGTAATGATGATCAGAAGGCGTTTCATTTCTCGAGCGGACCGTTTATTATTTCACTATCTCTGGTGGCATATCCATCTTTAATCGGAGCGTACCGGCGGGTCTCGCAACCATCCAACCGCCTGAGATCCAATGGATATAATCGAACCGATCCCACCATATCCGAACCAACCGGATTGGCAAGACCTTCCCTCGGCGCCTTGGCAGTGCTGATGATCAAGGTGCCGGGACCGAGGCCATCAAAACCGTCCTGTTTGCCGCATGCCCGCACCTACACTTCAAAGCGAGAGGCCTGCCCAATCTCTCGACGAGGTTCCGGCAAACATGGAAGGACCACAACCAGCATCAGCACCCATCGCATCCCCCAACCACGCCCACCCGCCCCCACCTTGTCACCCGCAACCTCACCCCCTCTCCTCAACCCCTCTCCTTGCCCGCATTCCCCTGCCACCCATTCCCTTGCCTCTCCCTCTCCCCACCAGCACTCCCCTGATCATTCACTTCCCCCACATTTGCGCTCTCACCGCATTTCCACTTGCCGCCGCATCCCGTCTCCTCTATCCTCCACGCACCCCCATGCCCGACGAGGATCCCTTCCACGCCCACGACCGTCTCTTCCGCGCCGGCCTCTCCAACCCAGCCGCCGCAGCAGCCTTCCTCATCGACCGCCTCCCCCCGGAGGTCGCCGAACGCATCGACTGGAGCACCCTCAAACTCGAACCCGGCTCCTTCGTCGACCCTGACCTCCGCCTCTCCGAATCCGACCTCCTCTTCTCAGCCAAAGCCGACGGCCGCGACATCGCCCTCTACCTCCTCTTCGAACACCAATCCACCCGCGATCCCCGCCTCCC
>JAIXVE010000312.1 GCA_027483175.1 Verrucomicrobiaceae bacterium
GCGTTGCCGGATGAGGTGATGGTGTATCCGACGGAGAATTACTATTACTGGGAGCTGCAGGCGGGCGG
The DNA here is from genome assembly GCA_027483175.1 of Verrucomicrobiaceae bacterium. GTDB lineage: Bacteria > Verrucomicrobiota > Verrucomicrobiia > Verrucomicrobiales > V1-33 > V1-33. The sequence continues at coordinate 69 of JAIXVE010000312.1, forward strand.
GCGGACCTTGAAGGGGAATCTGCGGCTGGCGTCCGGGAGGCGGGAGCGTGGAGAGCTGTGTTTTGGTTATGCGGAGGAAGTGGCGCGACTGGATGAGGAGCGGGAGGTGCTGACGAAGTCGCGGTGGTTTGGAGCGGGGGATGGGGTGGAGGTGAAGTGCGAGGGGGCGATGGCGTGTGTGGTTAGGTATGGTGGGAAGACGGTGCGGTTCCGGTTTGGGGAAGTGTCGCAGGAAGCGCCGGAGGGGCGGTGGCTGCGGGAGGGCGAGCGATTTGTGGAGCGGACGTGTGATGAGAGCGGGGTGAGGTTTCTGCTGATCTGCGACCGGGTGAGACGGGCGTTTGTGTGGGTGGTGGATCCGGCGGTGAAGCGGGTGGAGGTGTGCGATCCGCTAGGGGAGGGGTTGGAGATCGGGAGGCGGACTGGGTTTGTGTATTTCCGGGATGAGAAGGCGGGCGGGCGGCGGGTGCTGGCGGCGGTGTCGGATGAATCGGTGAGGCGGAACGACTGGCATGACGGGCCGTTTGACCAACTGGCGGACAACTATGCGGATCAGAGCGGGATCCGTGGTTATCTGGAGCTGGTGATGCCGTCGGTGCGGGGGAAGATCGACCGGTTTGGGAATTTCACGGATGACCTTGAGCGTGGGCGTGTGGCGATTGTGCCGTATGGGAGGTATGGGGAGCCGGAGGAAGTGGTGCGGTGGCTGCGAGCGGCGCGGGGGCGCGAGCTCGAGGCGCTGCACGAGGCGCAGGGCGGGCTGATTGAGGAACTGCCGCGGTGAGGGCGGCGGAGATGTCAGGAGAGACCGTCGAGGGCGTCGCGGAAGCGTGCGATGAGGTCTGAGGAGTCTTCGAGCCCGGTGCTGACGCGGAGGAGACGGGCGGGGACCCCGCAGGAGGCGGCCCAGTCGAGTTCGGTGTAGTGGGCGAGGAGCGTGTAGGGGCAGCAGAGCGTGAAGTTAGTGCCGAGGCTGGGGCCCTTGCTGACGCGGAGCCGGTCGTAGACGAGCGGGGTGAGGTCCTGATTGCGGAGAGTGAAGGAGAGGAGACAGCCGCGGCCGGCGCCGGGGCGGAGGATTTCGTCGAGACCGTCGCCTTGGCGAGGGTACCAGACCGAGTCGATGGCTGGGTGCTGATCGAGCCATGCGGCGAGGGCGGCGGCGCTGGCGTGGGATTGGGCGACGCGGGCGGGGAAGTCGCGGGCGTTGGCGGCGAGGGCGACGGCGTCTTCGCACCAGAGCAGATCGTCCGAGGATTCTGCGGCCATGGCGGCGCGGAAGGCGGCGTGGTGAGGGGAGTCCGGGTTGATGACGAGGGAGCCTGCGAGGACGTCGCCGGTACCGGAGAAGGATTTGGTGAGGGAAGTGGTGACGAGGTCGGCGAAGCGGAGGGCGTGGATGCTGACGACGGAGGCGACGGTGTCGTCGACGACGAGAGGGATGCGGGCGTTGCGGAGCTGGGGTGCGAAGGCGCTGAGACGGGCGCTGCGGAGGAGCGGGTTGCTAGGCATTTCGCAGAAGACCGAGGAGATGCTGCGGGAGGCGGCGAGGGTGCGGATTTCTGCTAGAGCGTCGTCGTCGGTGGAGGCGAGGAAGCGGACACCGGAACCGAATTCCTGCTGGACCTTGAGGGCGTCGACGTAGGGGAAGTCGAGCTGGAGCGAGGGGAGGCCGGGGAGTGCGGCGGTGACGAGGCGGTGGGCGGCGGCGATGGCGGCCATGCCTGAGGGGAAGAGGAAGACATCTTCCGGGGAGGTGCCGTGGAGGGCGGCGAGCTGGGAGCGGATGGCGAGACGGGCGGCGCGGCCGGCGGCTTCCATTTCCGGAGTGGGAGCCCCGTGACCAGCGAGGAGGTGAGCGGCCATGCGGCTGCTGAGGGTCTCGCCGCAATAGCGCCAGTACTCGCGGGCGAGCTTGCGTTCGGATTCCGGGAAGACGACGGCGCAGGCATCGCCGGGGAGGTTTTCGAGGCGGACTGGGAGTTGGGAGCGAGCGGCGACGTACGCGAGACAGCGTTCGGCGGAGGCGCGGGAGGGGTAGACGATGCAGCCTTCGCCGTCGGAGGCGCAGCGGGAAGCGGTGGTATTGAAGAGTTTGGTGACGAGCGGGTGGCAGAAGAAGCGCGGGTAGCCGGATTGGAGCCTGGCGGCGAGTTCCGGGCGGCCTTCTTCGTAGTCGATGACATCCTGCCATGAGGGCATGGCGACGGAGACCGCGTGCGGGGAATCCGGGAGCGGGACGCCTAGGTCAGCGGGTTGCCATGCTGGATTTGTCAGGAGATCGCGCATGGGAGCGGCGTCAGAAGCCGAGTTTGGCGGCGGTGGCGTCGAGAGCGCTGATGAGTTCGGCCATGGTGGCGTCGGTTTCGTCGCCCATGTTAGAGATGCGGAACGTGGTGCCTTTGATTTTGCCGTAGCCGCCGTCGATGGCGAAGTTGAAGTCCTTTTTGAGGGTGGAGACGAAGGCTGCGGTGTCGATTTCGCGGGTATTGTGGACGCAGGTGAGGGCTTTGGAGCGGAAGCCGTCTGGCGGGAGGTAGCCGAAGCCGTGGCGGTCGACCCAGTCGTGGACGAGGCGGTTGAGACGGGCGTGGCGCTCGAAGCGGGCGTCGAGGCCTTCGGCGAGGATTTCGTTGAGTTTGGATTCGAGGGCGTAGATGAGCGGGATGACCGGAGTGCTAGGGGTCATGAGGTTTTCCGCGTTTTTACGGAACTCGATGAAGTCAAAGTAGTAGCCTCTGTCGCTGATGGAGGCGGCGCGTTCGAAGGCGCGGTTACTGGCGGCGAAGAGGGCCATGCCTGGTGGGAGGGCGAGGGCTTTCTGGACGCCGAGGAGCATGACATCGAGGCCGAGTTCATCGAAGGGGATGGGGACCGTGGAGAAAGAGCTGACGGTGTCGGTGATGAGGAGGACGTCCGGGTATTTTCTGACGACTTCGGCGATTTCGCGGAGGGGGTTGAGGACCCCGGTGGAGGTTTCGGAGTGGACGACGGTGATGGCGTCGAATCCGCCTTTGGAGAGGGCTGCGTCGACGGCTTCCGGGGTGATGGGCTGGCCCCATGGGACGCGGAGGGCTTCGGCTTGTTTACCGCAGGCGAGGGAGACGTCGTACCATTTGTCGGAGAAGGCACCGCAGCAGCAGTTGAGGACCTTTTTGGCGACGAGGTTGCGGATGCTGCCTTCCATGACGCCCCATGCGGAGGACGTGGAGATGAAGACTGGCTGGGAGGTGACGAAGAGCTGCTGGAGCATGGGCATGATGCGCCCGTAGAGATTCTGGAAGTCCTTGCTGCGGTGGCCAATCATGGGTTGGGTCATGGCGGCCATGGTGGCGGCGCTGACTTCGACTGGGCCGGGGATGAAGAGTTTGGTGTGGGGCATGGGGGAGGGGGAAGGAAAGTTGAGAAGGAAAAGGAGGGAGGTCAGGGGGGAGTGGGGGCGGGAGGAGCGGCGGGGGCGTCGTCGAGCCAGATGCCGTATTTGAGGGCGAGTCTGCTGACGAGCGCCGCCGCGGCGCGGCCGCGCGGGCCGGGAGCCTTGGACATCTTCTTGGCCATCTCAACGGCTTCTTCGAATTTTCCATTGGATTCGAGGAGGCGGAGGGCTTTTTCGCCGGCGCGGTGGAACCAGTATTCTTCGGGGCCTTCGGCGGCGGGAGGGGCGCTGAGGACGAGGTGATAGGCGTCGAGGGCGTCGGTGGAGCGTTTGAGCTGTTCGAGGCAGACCCCTTTGCGGACGATGGCTTCGTGTTTCCAGACGGTGGAGGCGGCAGGGTCTGCGGCGACGGCGTCGAAGGCGGCCATGGCGTCCTTGATTTTGTCCGGGGCGGCGTTCTGGGCGACGAGGACCTCGCCGCGGAGGCAGAGGGCCTGGAAGCGGACGGAAGCGTCTGGTGGCGGGGAGTGATCGAGGATTCCGGCGAGGTACTGGAGGGTGGCGGCGTGGTCGCCGCGGCGGAGCGTGACGAGGGCGACCTGGAGACGTGCTTCGAGGCTGAGGGGGCCGTTGCGTTTATGGACCTCTTCCCAGAGGGCGATGGCGTCGTTTTCGGATTTCTGGCCGAGGGAGAGGAGGGCGGCTTTACCTGCCCAGAAGAGGGCGGGTTCGGCGAGAGGGTGGAGCGGGTCGTCCTTGGCGAGGGATTCGAACAACTGGCGGGCGGCGGCGAAGTTCTGGCGGCGGAACTGCATTTCGCCGAGCTGCATGCGGAGGGGGCTGCGGCGTGAGGATTCCGGGTGGGAGGCGATGAAGGCTGCGGCGGCCTGAGCGAGGGCGTCGTCGCCGGAGACGGCACCAGTGGCGCGGACCTCGAGCCATGCGGCGGTTTCTTTTTCAGCTGGGGAGACCGCGGCGGCGGAGGCGGCGCTGGCCCATTGCTGAGCGGCTTTGGGGTCGGGGGGCTTTTCGGTGAGGGAGAGTTCGACGAGAGCAGTTAGGGCGTCGAAGTGTCTGGGGTGGCCGGGGAGGGCGTCGACGAAGGCTTTGAGGGAATCGCGGGCGCCTTCCTTGCCTGTGGCGGCCATGTAGAGGGCGCGTTCGAGGTGGAATTCAGCGGCGGCGGTGCGAGCGGCCGGGGTGTTGATGCCGTCGATGATGCGGAGTGGTTCGGAGGGGTCGAGGATGCCGGAGCGGAGGTCGGCGACGGCGGCGTTCCATGCGGCGGCGGTGCGGGCTTCCGGTTCTGAGGCGTCGCGGGCGGCGGCGGTGAAGGCGGCGGCGGCGGCGGTGAATCTGGCGTCGTCGTAGGCGGTGACTCCTTTGAGCCATGAGCACCATGCGCGGAGGACGGGGGTGGCGGCGAGCGGTTCGAGGGTCGTCAGGGTGCGGGAGGCGGCGGCGCGGTCACCGGCGGCGAGGGCGGTGCGGGCTTCCTGGAGGATGATCCACGGGAGGAGAGCGCTGCCGGAGTTGGAGGCGGTTAGGCTGCGGCAGATGGCGAGGGCGTCGGCGGGTTTGCCGGCGGCTTCGAGGGCGGCGGCTCTGGCGAGATTGGCGAGGGTGCGGAGGTCGGGCTGGTCGGATTCGGCCCAGCCGCGGAGGTAGCTATCGGCTTCGGCGCGAGGCGGGCGGTTGAGGCGGCTGAATTCGTCGAAGGCGGTGACGAGCGTGGAGCGGGCGGGAGGAGGGGATTGGCCGATGAGTTTTTCGAGGACCCCGAGGGCTTCGTCGGGCTGATTGCGAGCGGCGAGGGAGCGGGCCATGCCGAGCATGGCGGCGTGCTGGAGTTGAGGGGTGATGCCGCGGCCGCCGTCGGCGAGGGCGTCGAATTCGGTGAGGGCGTCTTCCGGTTTGCCGGTGGCGAGGGCGAGACGGGCGCGGAGGTAGCGGAGCGGTGCGGTGAAGGCCGGGGGAGGAGAGACGAGCGGGGCGATGAGGGCGGCGGCTTCGGCTGGGCGGTTGGCGGCGAGCTGGAATTCGGCGGACCAGAGACGGGCGCGGGCGGCGGTGTCGGGGGCGGGATTTGTGAGGAAAGGCGCGAGGGTGGCGACGGCGAGGTCGGGGTCACCGGCGGCGGCCGTGATGGAGGCGCGGGAGAAGGCGGCTTCGGTGGCCCATGGGAATCCGTCTGCCGGGAGAGTGGCTAGGGCGGCGAGGGCGTCGTTCCAGCGGCCGAGGCCTGAGAGGGCGATGCCTTGCCAGAAGGCGGCGTCGGGGAGGCCTTTGAGGTCCGGGTGGGCGGCTTCGCGGAGGGCGTCGGCGTGGAGGCCGGAGCGGACGAGGGCTTCGGTGAGGAGGAGACGGGCGGCGGGCTGGGGGCCTTTGGCGGAGGCGAGGAGTTTGGAGAGACGGGCGGCGGCGACGTCCGGGAGCTTGTCGCGGAGCGCCTGAGCGGCAGCCCGCGCGTCCACGGGAGCGGACGGCGCGGGCTTTGGCTGCGAGGGGGTTGCGGTGTTAGGTGGTTTGGGCTGGCTCTGACGGGACTGCCCCGGTGCGGCGTGAGGGACCGCGAGGGAGAGGAGCAGGACGGCGGAGCGGAGGCGCATGAGGTGGGCGGCGACTGGGCGTGGTTAGAGCCCCTTGTCGGTGACGGCACCTTCGGAGGCTGTGGAGACGAGTCTGGCGAATTTGGCGAGGACCCCGCGGGTGTAGCGGGGTTTGGGTTGTTTCCATGCGGCGAGCCGGGAAGAGATTTCTGTTTCCGGGATATCGAGGGTGATCTTGCGTTTCGCGGCGTCGATGGTGATGGGGTCGCCATTTTTGATGATGGCGATGGGGCCGCCGGAGAAGGCTTCCGGGGTGATGTGGCCGACGACGAAGCCGTGGCTGCCGCCGCTGAAGCGGCCGTCGGTGATGAGGGCGACCTCCTTGCCGAGGCCCATGCCCATGACGGCGCTGGTGGGCCCGAGCATTTCGCGCATGCCTGGGCCGCCGCGGGGGCCTTCCATGCGGATGACGATGACGTCGCCGGCTTTGATTTTGCCGGAGGTGATGGCCTTCATGGAATCTTCTTCGCTATCGAAGACGCGGGCTTTGCCGCTGAAGCGGCTGCCTTCCTTGCCGCTGATTTTACCGACGGCACCGCCTGGGGCGAGATTTCCGTAGAGGATGGCGAGGTGGCCGTCTTTTTTGATAGGGTTGGAGAGCGGGCGGATGACCTCCTGGCCTTTTGGGTAGGGTTTTACCTTGGCGAGATTTTCGGCGAGGGTTTTGCCGGTGACGGTCATGACCTTGCCGTCGAGGAGGCCGGCGTCGAGGAGCATTTTCATGAGAGGGAGCGTGCCCCCGATGCGGACGAGTTCCCACATGACGTATTTGCCGGAGGGTTTGAGGTCGGCGAGGACGGGGGTGCGGGCTCCGACCTTCTGGAAGTCGTCGATGGAGAGTTTGATGCCGGCCTCGTGGGCCATGGCGGGGAGGTGGAGGACGGCGTTGGTGCTGCCGCCGAGGGCGGTGATGACGGTGATGGCGTTGAGGAAGGATTCGCGGCAGAGGATGTCCGAGGGTTTGATGCCGCGCTTGAGGAGGTGCATGACGGCGGCACCGGCGTCGAAGCAGTCCATGAGTTTCTCGTCGCTGACGGCGGCCTGGGCGGAGGAGTTAGGGAGGGAGAGGCCGAGGGCTTCGATGGCGCTGGCCATGGTATTGGCGGTGTACATGCCGCCGCAGGAGCCTGGGCCTGGGATGGAGCACTGTTCGATATCGGCGAGGGTGGCGTCGGAGATTTTGCCGCTGGCGTGCTGGCCGACGGCTTCGAAGACCGAGACGATATCGACATCGCGGCCGTCGTGGCAGCCAGGTTTGATGGTGCCGCCGTAGACGAAGACGCTGGGGCGGTTGAGTCGGGCCATGGCCATGACGCAGGCGGGCATGTTTTTGTCGCAGCCGCCGATGGTGACGAGCCCGTCGAACATTTCGCAGCCGGCGACGGTTTCGATGGAATCGGCGATGACTTCGCGGGAGACGAGGCTGTATTTCATGCCTTCGGTGCCCATGGAGATGCCATCGGAGATGGTGATGGTGTTGAAGATGACGCTTTTGCCGCCGGCGGCGTCGACGCCTTTGGCGGATTCGAGGGCGAGCTTATCGATATGGATGTTGCAGGGAGTGACCTGGCTCCATGTGCTGGCGATGCCGACCTGGCTTTTTTTGAAGTCGTCGCGTTTGAAGCCGACGGCGTGGAGCATGGCGCGGGATGCGGCGCGTTCCGGGCCGTCGACCAACTGGCTGGAGAACTTGCGGGTGTCGGAGGGGGCGGGGGAGGCAGGGGACTTCTTCCTTGAACTCATAGGGTGGTCAAGGTGCATGGGGCGGGGGCGGCGTCAAGACATGGGAAGTGGCGGCGGGAGCGGCGGCGGTGGGGAGTGGAGGGCGTTATTTGGAGGGCTTGGGGGCAGGTGGGCCGTACCATGGGCGGTCGTTTTCGCGGAGGTAGAGCGGGGCGAGGGAGGGGTCGGAGGTGGGGATGAATTTGGGTTCCGGGCCATTGTGCATGACATCGACGAGGAGGGTGGGGCCGTCTGGGAGGCGGACCTCGTTCCATGCGTGGGCACCGGAGAGCGGGTCGGAGTCCGGGATGTGGTAGTTGCCGCGGACGAGGGCGGTGGGGAGATTGGCGGCGTCGCCGAGGATTTTGAGGAGGAGGGAGCGGTGGCGGCAGACCCCGCTTTCGCAGTGGTCGAGGAGGGCGCCGAGCATGAGAGGTTTGCCGGCGAATTCTTCGGTGACGTCATCGACGTAGGCGGCGAGCCATTTATCGGATGAGTCAGGGGTATTGAGGTCGTGGACGTAGGCGACGAGTTTCTGGAGGCGTTTACGGGCGTCGGGTTCGGATTTGGCGAGATTGGTGGCCCATGTGATGTAGGAGTTGAGGACAGGGTCGGCCTTGCGGTCGACGAGGAGGATTTCGCGGCCTGAGGAAGCGGTGCCGTTTTTGGAGAGCTTCATTCGGCGGCCGCCGTCGATGTAGCCGTCGGGGATGGGGACATCGAAGTCGATGCGATGGGATTCGCGGAATGTGCGGACGACGGATTCTGCGTCCGGGGAAAGCGTGACGGATTCGGCGTGGGGCGGGAGGACGGTTAGGGAGAGATCGAAGAAGAGATCGCTGCTGGCGGGATCTGACTGGTGGACCTCGACGGCGAGCGTGTTGGTAGCGCCGGGTTTGAGGGCTGATGGTGGAAGGGGGATGCGGAGATAGTAGCCCTCGTTTGAGTCGGCGAGGGAGCGGAGGGCGGTGGTGTCGGGTTTGAGGGGGCCTCTGGGGAGGTTAGGTCTGGCGATTTCGGTGCCATTGAGGTAGAGGGCTGCGCCGTCGTCCATGGCGAGGAGAGCGTAGACGCGTTCACCGGGTTTGAGGTCGCGGAGTGGGAAGTCGCGGCGGAACCATGCGGTGATGGGCTTGTTGTCTTCGTTGTCGCCGAAGGAGAGTTTGGTGGCGAGTTTGGGTTCGCCGTAGCCGAGCGGGGAGTTGCCGGATTTCCAGTTAGTGGCAGGGAAGCCTGGAGTGTGCCAGTTTTCGGCGGGGATGGATGGGCCGTAGAGGTATTGCCATGAGGCGTTGCGGAAGAGGGATTCGGCGGGAGAGTGGAGCTGGGCGGCGAGCAGGCTCAGGCAGGGCAGGAAGAGACGGCGGGAGAACCACATGGGATGAAGATTAGGGGAGACGCACGGGGATTGCAAGGTGGGGGGATGGGGGTGCGGGGCGGGACATGGAAGCGGATGGGGTGGAGCTTGACGGTGGGATGGTGAGTGGTGAGTCTGGGGTCATGACGAGAGGATCCATGATGAAGACGCGACGCGAGTGGCTGAGGGCGGGCGGGCTTGGGGCGTTTGGATTGGGGTTGAGCGGGTTGCTGGGTGGGCGGGTGGTGGCGTCGGGCGGGGTGGCGAAGGGGGCGACGTTCGGGCGGGCTAAGTCGTGTATTGTGTTGTTTCTGAGTGGCGGGCCGCCGCAGCATGAGACGTTTGATCCGAAGCCTGAGGCGCCGGCGGACGTGAGGGCGGGTTTTCGGGCGATTCGGACGACGGTGCCGGGGATGCAGTTTTGCGAGACATTGCCGGAGACGGCGAAGGTGGCGCATCATCTGGCGGTGATCCGGAGCATGTGCACGGATATTCATTCGCACTCGACGAGTGGGGCGTACATGCTGACGGGGTATGAGCCCGCTAGCAAGGCGGAGAACGTGCCGCCGGGGCCCGAGGATTGGCCGAGTCTGGCGGCGGTGGTGGGGGCGCTGAAACCGAGCGAGCGGTCGCCGTTGTCGGCGGTGGCGCTGCCGGATGAGATTTACAATGACGGGCACATTGTGTGGCCTGGGCAGAATGGTGGGTTTATGGGATCGAAGTGGCATCCGACGCTGATGAAGTGTGCGCCCGAGCGATTGCCGATGAAGATTGAGGGACTGACGCTGGAGGAGAGTCTAACGAGTGTGCGGCTGGAAGAGCGGTTTGATCTGCTGCGGCAGATGGACGGGCATTTTGCGGCTGGGGTGAGGAGCGGGGTGGTGACGGAGATGGGGGACATGCAGCAGCGGGCTTTTGATCTGCTGCATTCGGATGCGAGCCGTGCGGCGTTTGCGCTGGAGCGGGAGCCGGCGGTGCTGAGGGAGGCGTATGGCGGGCACAAGTTCGGGCAGAGCGTGCTGCTGGCGCGGCGGCTGGTGGAGGCGGGGACGCGGCTGGTGCAGGTGAACTGGCCGAGGGAGGAGGAGGGGAAGGAAGTGAAGGGGAGTCCGTTGTGGGACACGCATGCGGACAATGCGGGGCGGGTTAGGAATGTGTTGTGTCCGCAGTTTGACAGGACTTTTGCGACGCTGGTGAATGATCTGCATCAGCGTGGGATGCTGGAGGAGACGCTAGTGGTGGCGATGGGTGAGTTCGGGCGGACGCCGAAGCACAATGGGAATGGTGGTCGGGATCACTGGGGATCGGTGTTTTCGGTGGTGATGGCGGGTGCGGGGATTGGTGGTGGGCAGGTGATCGGGGCGAGTGATCGGATCGGGGCGCTGCCGGAGGATCGTCCGGTGCGGCCTGCGGATCTGGCGGCGACGGTGTTTCATCTGCTGGGGGTTGATCCGGCGGGTGAGTTTCTGGACAGCCTGCAGCGGCCGCGGCGGGTGACGAATGGCGGGGTGGCGCTGAAGGAACTGGTGGGCGTGTGAGTTGAAGGCGGGATTCGATTAAAGACTGACTGATTTGCCGTATGAAGTTTCCGACCCTGATGCTGCCGCCGCTGGTGATGGTTGTTAGTGTGCTGTCCTGTGGGGCGGAGGATGTGGTGATCCCGGCGGGGGTGGGAGCGGTGATGGAGAAGTATTGTGTGGATTGTCACGAAGGTGACGAAGCGGAGGCGGGCGTGCGGTTTGACGGGATGGAGACGATGGGTAAGGCGGCGATGCTGCATGTGCTGAACCGGGTGGAGGCGCAGTTGTTTTTCGGGATGATGCCGCCGGAGGGGAAGCGGCAGCCGACTGGGGAGGAAAGGCGGGCTTTGTTTGAGTGGGTGCAGGGCGAGTTGCGTCGGGAGAATGCGTCAGGGTTGGATGCGAAGCGGCGCGCGCCGGAGGCGGGGAACTGGGTGGATCACGAGGAGTTATTCGGGGCAGGCGACGGTGGCGGGAAGGCGTTTACGGCGGGGCGGCGATGGCTGGTGAATCCGCAGATTTTTCTGCAGCGGGTGTTTGATGTGTTTGACCTTGATGCGCGGGGTCGGGAGGGAGCGAAGAATGGGTTTCGGGGGCTGACGATTCCGATGGCGTTGCCCGAGCATTCCGGGGTGCGGGACTATGATCTGGCGGTGCTGAATGGCGGGCATCTGGTGACGATGCTGACGAATGCGGAGTGGATATCGAGGAAGCAGATTCGGTCGGCGCGGGTGAAGGCGGGGGAATTGAAGGCGGATGAGTTTGAGAACAAGGCGGACCGGTTTTCGCCGGTGACGGCGAATGCGTTCGAGGTGATTGTGGTGAAGCAGACGGCACCGACGACGGAGGAGATTCATGAGGCGATCCGGGAACAGTTTGAGCGCGTGCTGCGGCGGGAACCGACGGCGGAGGAGTTGGTGGCGTATACGGAGCTAACGACTGGGGCGGTGGCGCTGGCGGGGAATGCGGAGGGATTGCGGCAGATGCTGCAGGCGGTGCTGCTGGAGTCGGAGTTTCTGTACCGCATGGAGTTTGGCGGAGGTGAGCCTGATGAGGACGGGCGGCGGATGCTGACGCCGCGGGAGATGGCGTTTGCGATTGCTTATGCGGTGGGGGATCGAGGGCCTGATGAGGCGCTGAACGCGGCGGTGCGGGAGGGGCGACTAACGTCGAAGGAGGATTGCGAGCGGGAAGTGCGGCGGTTGCTGGCGGATAAGGTGTACAACAGGGGCGTGATTGATCCGGCGCTGAGTGGGGAGCATCAGGGGGAGTATTATGTGACGCCGCATCCGAAGGTGGTGAGGTTCTTCCGGGAGTTTTTCGGTTATCCGATGGCGGTGCGGGTGTTCAAGGACACGCAGCGGAGCGACGGGATTTACCGGGTGCCGGACCGTGGGACGTTCGGGACACCGGGGTTTCTGGTGGTGGAGGCGGATCGGATGGTGGCGAGGGCGGTGGAGGCGGACAGTCGGGTTTTTGAGACCCTGCTGACGACGGATGAGTACTTTCTCTATCACAATGTGGAGAACGAGAAGGGTGCGGCGATGATTGCGGGTTGGCAGAAGGTTTACGAGACTCTGAAGGGGACGGAGTGGCGGAGTGATCCTGACAAAGTGGCGGAGGAGCATCAGGAACTGCTGAAGACGCATGTGGTTGCTGCCGGGGTCCGGGGGAAGGCGAAGGGACGGGGCGTGCACGAGACGGATCTGGTGCGGCTGATGAATCTGTTTGAGGACACCTTCGGGCGCGGTGGGCGGCCGTTCACGACATTTCCGTGGGCGCATGGGAACCGCTTCTGGCATTCGCCGATGTACAACCTGCCGCGGATGCCGGTGGAGGGTGGATACGGGACGGAGGAGGTTTTTGATTACCATCCGGTGCAGCCGTTTCCGATGGCGAACCGGCGTGGGATCCTGACGCATCCGGCGTGGCTGATCGCGCATTCTGCGAACACGGCGACGGATCCGGTGCGGCGGGGGAAGTGGATTCGTGAGAAGCTGCTGGCCGGGAGTGTGCCGGATGTTCCGATCAATGTGGATGCGAAGATTCCCGAGGATCCGCACAAGACGCTCGGAGAGAGGTTAGCGATGGTGACCGGGCGGGAGGCGTGCTGGAAGTGTCATGTGCGGATGAATCCCCTGGGGATTCCGTTTGAGATTTACGATGACTTCGGGCGGTTCCGGACGGTGGAAAGCCTTGAGCATCCGGACAACGTCGTCGGGAAGGCGAAGGGGAAGTATGGCGGTGATTTGTACCGGACGGTGGCGTTTTCGAGTGCCGGGAGCATTGCGGGGACTGGTGAGGTGGGGGTGGACGGGGAGGTGAAGGATGCGCTTGAGCTGGTGGGTCGTCTGGGGAGGTCGACACGGGTGCGGCAGTCGATGATTCGGCATGCGTTCCGGTTTTATCTGGGGCGGAATGAGGTGCCGAGCGATGCACGGACGCTGAGGGAGGCGGACCGGGCGTATGTGAAGAGCGGCGGGAGTTTCAAGGAAGTGATTGTTTCGCTGGTCACATCGGATTCATTTCTGTATCGCAAGTGAAGGCCGCAATTCAGAGGATTACAAAGCAACGACGAACCGGAAATCTGCCATGATGACACGAAGACAATTATTGAGTCGAGCAGGGATGACAGTGGGTGGCATGAGCCTTGCGCCGTGGCTGCGAGCAGAGCTGGGAATGCCGGCGGGCGGGAAGCCGCCGATGCGATTCATTTTCATGCACAAAGGGAACGGGTTGTTTCCGGAGGTGATGGTGCCGCCATCATTGACGGGGGAGGATGCGGCGAAGGAGAAGGCGAAGCAGGCGTTTTCGGTGGAATTGAGCGGGCACGAGCTTCCGGAATGGATGCGTCCGGTGGCGGCGCACAAGGAGAGCCTGACAATTCTCCAGGGGCTGTCGGGGATGATGTGCACGACCGGGCATCACACGTGGCAATCGTCGATGGGGGTTTACCGTGCGAACGAGCGGCCGAGTTCGATCAAGTGGGCGACGGTGGATTTTGAACTGGCGCGGTTGTTTCCGTCGCCGTTCGAGCACATTGAGCTGGCGTGTTTTCCGGATGGTGGCGGGAATGCGCGGGGGAACATCGAGGGGATTGATGTGGGATTTTCGGCGCGCGGGGCGGGTCAGCCGAATTATGCGTTCGGGTCGCCGAAGGTGGCGATGAGGGAGTTGTTCAAGTCGGTGGCGGCGGACCGGGATGACCAGACGCGGTATGCGCTGGAGCGGCGGTTGCTAGAGTTCACGGCGGGGCGCGAGACTGCGCTGAGTGCGGGGATCAGCGGGAGCGAGCAGGAGAAGGTGGCGCAGTATGCGGAGGCGATTGGTGAGGTTCGCCGCCGGCATGAGCGGGTGGATGGGATGGCTGAGGCGATTAGGAAGCATCTGCCGAAGCTGGACGCGAAGTATTTTGCGGATGGGCTGACGACGCTGGACCGTCAGCGCGGGCATACGGAGATCCTGCTGTCGACGCTGATCACGGGGATGACAAATGTGGTGACGTTCACGGTGGATGAGCTGGGCACGCCTTACACGGGATTGCCGGGGCTTGAGGGGGCGGGGCCGGTGAATCTGCATGATGTCGGGCACGGGAAGTCGGTGGGGGCCGTGTCGGCGCTTGAGGTTAGGGCGGCGGTGCGGACGCAGCACATGACGCTGGTGGACACGATCATTGCGAGGCTCAAGGCGGTGCCGGAGGGGGATGGCAACATGTTTGACAATACGATGCTGTTTTATTTCCCTGACAATGGCGAGACGCATCACAGTAACGGGAGGGAGTGGCCGTTTCTGGTGTTTTCGGGTCGGAATGCGAAGCTCGACATTGCGGGGCGGTACATCCGTCTGCCGGGTCACGGGGAGCCTGGGCACAAGACGCTAGGAAACTGGTACACGACGATTCTGAATGCTTACGGCAATCCGATCCGACACTTTGGGGATCTGGACATGGGGCTGGAGAGCCGGAAGGTGCCGCAGGTGGGGGCGATCGGGGAGTTTCTGGGGTGATGGGGGTGCGGGTGGGGATGGGGAAGGTTGGCGGTGCCGCTTGACTTTGTGTCGCAAAGTGAGTAAGGGGGACTTGAGATGAACTTTGCGAAAACGATACTGCTTTGGATTGGGGTGATTTTGAGAGTGAGTGGAGGTGCGGCGGAGGGATTGCCGCTGCCGACGGCGCATGTGATCCGGGAGATTGATGGCTGGACGGTGAGGGTGGACGAGCGATTGCTAATGGGTGAGCATGCCGGGGTTGGTGGGCGGGCGCTGAGGTTGCTGGAGTCGCGGTTAGTGGCGATTTCGTTTGTGGTGCCGGAGAAGGCGCTGGTGAAGCTGCGTGGGGTGGTGGTGCAGCTTGATTATTCGCATGGGGAATTGGTACCGATGCAGTATCATCCGGATGCGGGATGGCTGCGGGAGAATGGTTACAGCGAGAAGTTGGCGAAGTGCGTGCATATTCCGAGTGTGGCGGATTTTCTGGATCTGCGGGGCATTCATGGTCAGCCGTGGGTGGTGCTGCATGAACTGGCTCATGCGTATCACGATCAGGTGCTGGGGTTTGAGGATGCGCGGGTGGCGGCGGCGTGGCGGAAGTTCCGGGATGGAGGTAAGTACAGGAATGTGCTGACGGTGAGCGGGCAGCGGGGCGAGCATTACGGGCTGACTGACGAAAAGGAGTTTTTCGCCGAGATGACGGAGGCGTACTTTGGATCGAATGATTTCTATCCGTTTGTGGCGGGTGAGCTGAGGGAGGCTGAGCTGGAGATCTACGGGTTGCTGGGGGAATTGTGGGGATCGTTGCCCGGGGAAGCGGTGGCGGTCGTTCCGGTGGAGGAAGACCTTGCGTTCTTCGAGAAGAAGTACGGGATGAAGATTGATGGCGTGAGGCCGAAGGAGGAGTATGAGGATCCCGATCAGTTTTATGGGGCGATCGCGGAGGTGCTGGGGATTCCGGAGAGAGCGCGGGAGGCGGCTGCGAAGGAGTTCGGGTGGAGGGAAACGGGTGGTAAGAAGATGATGGTAATGGTGAAGGGCGGGCCTGTGGCTGGTCAGAGTGAGGGTAGCTGGGACGTGATGATGCTGCGTTTTGCGATGGACGCGAAGACGGGGAAGCCTGATCCGGCGAGCATGGAGCAGCGGATGGTGCAGATCGGGTATGATGGCGCGGTGCGGTTTCCGCGGGTCAAGGAGAAGTGATCCGGCGCGGTCAGGGGAGGGAGAAGACGGCGCGGAAGAAGGTGGGGGTGGGGGAGGTGGGGAGGAGGTAGGAGATGGATTCGAGGGGGCCTGAGGAGGAGCGGGCGGATGGGGTGAGTGGGAGTGGGGACCATGAGGCGAGGTCGGGCGAGGATTCGAGGCGGAATCCGACCTGGGGGCCGATGGCTCGGGTTAGGGTGAGCTGGGTGCCTGCGGGGGTGGAGGTGGCGGTGAGGATGGGGGAGGCGTCGGGGACGAGGGGGAGAGAGCCCATGGCGTACTCGGCGAGAGCGGAGCGGCCGTCGCCGTCGGGGTCATTGGGGTGGGGGTTGGCGGCGAGCCATTGGGAGAAGGTGGGAGATGAGGAGGCGCCGGGGGTAGCGATGGTGGCGGCGTGCCAGTTGAGGCCGTTGTTGTGCCATGCGTCGGAGGCGGCGGCCGGGGAAGGAGTGGTGAGGACGAGGGTGGGGCCATTGCCGTCGGGTTCGGAGGGCCATGGGAGGAAGTCGTCGTAGGCGAACTGGCGGATGGTGCCGGAGGGGGATGATAGGGTGAGGGATTCGCCGCTGTTGGCGAGACCGGTTTCGTTGTCGAAATTGCCGGCGATGGGGAGGCCTGGGCCGTAGCGTGCGGCGAGGGCGGTGGCGTTGCGTGCGATGAGGACGCGTGCGCCTGGGGCGAGCTGGGTGATGGCAGCGCCCGGGAAGAATGTGAAGGCGATGCCTTCGGTGAAGGCGAGTCCGGGTAGGTCGATGGTCTGGGTGCCGACGTTGAGGAGTTCGATGAATTCGAAGTCGTCGCGATTGGTGGCGGCGGCGAGTTCTGCGGGAGTGGAGGGTTCAGCGGGGTGGTAGTGGATGCGGGAGACGACGAGATTGGAGGGCGAGGGTGGGACCGAGTCGACCTGATAGAAGGCGGAGTTGAGGCCTGACCAATCGTTGTTGAGGAAGGCGCGGGTGCGGACGGTGCGTGAGGAATCGAGGGCGAGGAACGGTCCGGCGGACTGGATGGAGGCGTCGAGGGCGAGGTCGAAGCTGAGGTCGTCGTCGGCGGGAGCGACCTTGTGGATTTCGACGGCGATGACGTTAGAGCCGGGGTTGAGGAGGGCCGGGGAGGCGGTGGCTTCGAGGTAGACGGTGGATTCCTCGGTGCCTGCGACGGCGGCGGTGGCGGCGGTGGCCCACGTGATGGGGTTGGTGGGGTGGAGATTGGAGCGCATGATTTCCCGGCCGTTGAGGTAGACGACGGCACCGTCGTCGCGGAGGAGCCGGATGCGGAGGGCGAGGGTGACGCTGTCGGCGGGGGCGGAGAATGACCGTCGGAAGTAGGTGGTCATGTAGCGGTTAGTGGTGAGGGGCCCGTAGCCGATGACGGTGCCTTCGTCGCCGTCACCGTAGCCGAGCTGGCCAGCGCCCTGGGGCCATGAGGAGTCGTCGAAGCCTGTGGAGGTCCATGAGGAGGCCGGAGCGGAGGGCGTGACGAGGTAGCGCCATGTGCTGTTTCTGGGGATGATCGGAAGCGTGGCGGTGGGAGGGTTGAAGATGGAGGCGCGAGGGGAGACGGAGCCGTCGGGGAGACGCGGGTCGGAGCCGTCGGTGGTGTAGTAGATGGTGCCTGAGGGGGCGGTGATGCCGATGGCGGTGCCGGGGTTGGCGGGGCCTGGGTTTCTGGTGAAGGAAGGCTGATCGATGGATGGGTAGAGCGAGACATTGCGGAATCGCTGGAGTTGTCTGGGCCACATGACGTCCCAGAAGCCTGAGCCGGGGAGCTGCATGAAGTTCATTTCGGCTAGCCATGTGGTTTCGCGTTTGAAGGCCGGGGTTTGTTTGGAATCGCCCCAGCGGGCGCTTTCGCCGACGATGGCTTTGTCGATGCGGCTTTGGATGGAGGCCCAGCGGGCGCGGCTGTTGGAAGCGGCGAGCGGGCCGCCGTTCTGGTAGAGAGTGTGGACCCGTTCGCGGAAGCGGAATCTGAAGGCGGGGCCGCGGCGGAGACGGTCGTAGAGGATGGCGGGGGAGTTGGCGGCGCTGACGAGTTCGAAGGTGCCGGGGAAGATGTGGGAGCCGGTGCGGGTGGTGTTGTCGTTAGAGATCTCCTGGTCCCACGGGATGAAGTGCCAGCCGTCGCTGAGAGGGCCGCGGCGGCGGACGGCCCAGTAGTTGTGGTCGGGCCAGTCTTCTGCGCCGCCGGCGATGTGGAGGATCATGTAGTCGATGAAACTCTGCATGTGGAGGAGCGGCGGGGCGGAGGCGTGGGGGGAGCCGTCCGGGTTGAGGCCCTGGACGAGCCAGTAGCCGGCGTCGGTGGAGAGGGTTGAAGGGTTGGTGTTGGCCATGGCCATGAGCTGGTCCCATGCGGTGCGGTTGCCGGAGGCGAGTTCGGCGAAGTCCTTGATGACATCGTACTCGTCGGGATCGCCGCCGAGGTAGGAAGCGGCGAAGTCTTCTTCCGGGCGTTCGGTGATTTCGTAGAGGCCCCAGTAGAGCCCGTTGAGGAAGAGCTGGACGTAGCGTGAGTGGCCGGAGAGGTTGCCGAGGTCGCGCATGGACTGGCGCATGTAGGCGTCGCGCATGTAGGTGCCTTTTTCGTTGACCCAGCGTGGCGGGCCGTCGACGACGGGCCATGAGTCGGTGGAGGCGGCGCGGAGGAGGAGACGGTTGAAGGAATTGACGTTAGAGTCCGGGAAGACCTGTTCGTTGAGTTTGGGGTCGCCGTAGTCGCGCCGGAAGTAGAGGCGGAGCGGGTGTTTGGTGGTGAAGCCGTGGTCGCGGCTGGAGTTGCCGTGGCTGCGGATACCGGCTTCGGCCTGCCATTGTTCGGAGGGTTGCTGAGGGTTGAAGAATTCGACGGAGACGACCTTTTCGCTAGCAAGACCGCGCTGTCCGGTGTTGTAATAGACACCGGAGGGAGCGCCGAAGAAGTCGGCGGGATTGCCGGTGATGCTGAGGGTGGGGAGAGAGCCGAGAGCGTCTTCGAGCGAGTAGCCTGGGAGGGTGGAGTTGACGATGTTGGGATCGACGCCGTAGTCGGCGGTGATGCCGCCGTTCCATGTGGTGGGGAGACCTGGCTGGGAGTTGGACTGGGAGCGGACTCGGGAGGCGAAGAGATAGGATTGGGAGTCTGGAGGGCCGCTGATGAAGCCCGGGCGGAAGGCGGAGACGCGGAGCGTGGTGGAGGTGGTGACGTTGAGGGTGAAGACGGGGCTGGTGCCGGGGGCGGATGGAGGGACGAGCGTGCCGTTGGTGAGGGTGGGGGCGGATCCGTTTGTGGTGTAGACGATGGGGGCGTCCGGGGTGGGGCAGGAGACGGTGACGGGGAAGGGGGTGGAGAACCAGCCGCGTTTGACGCTGAAGGAGATGTCCTCGATGAAGCCGGCGAAGGCTCCTGCGTTAGGCGCGCCCGGGGTGGGCGTGGTCATGTAGGCGGCGTCGAGCGAGCGGATGTCGAGTGCGGCGAGTTCGGGAGCGAAGAGGAAGTCGGTGCTGGCGATGCTGCTATTGAGCCCGTGGACGGCGAGGAGATTGGTGCCGTTGCGGAAGAGATGACGCCACGGGGTGAGGTCGATGGATTCGAGGCGGACGGCATCGGTGATGGGGCGGTCGGATGAGGCGGCGGCGTTCCATGCGGGGGAAGGCGGGGCGTTTCGGGAGAGGATGGTGGTGCCGTTGAGGGCGAGGACGAAGCCGTCGTCGTAGCGGACGCGGAGGGAGAGTTCTTCGTAATCTGCGGGAGGGCGGGAGATGAGGAAGGGGACGCGGAGCCATGCGGAGCTGCTGATGCCTGACATGGAGGCGGCGGTGTTAGAGACGGCGAAGGCGGCGACACCGGAGAGGGAGAGAGGAGAAGCGCCGGTGGAGAGGGAGAAGACCTGAGCGGCGGTGAGGGCGGAGCTGAAGATGGCGGCGTCGTCGATTTCGCCGGTGAGGTACTGGCTGGGGGCGTCGTTGGAGAAGCCGAGGTGGAGACGTTTCTGCCAGTCGAAGTTGGAGAGGTTTTTGGCACCGGAGGCGACGAGGGCTCCGTCGACGTAGAGCTTTTGGCCGCCTTGAGTGCCGCCGTAAACGTGAGCGGCGTGGTGCCATCTGCCGTCGGCGTAGGCTTTGCTAGTGGAGCCGATGGTTTCGTCGTTCCATGTACGGGCGCGGATGTTGCCGGCGGAGAGATAGACGTGGCGGTCGTGGCCGCCGGCACCCAGTTCGCCGTCGCTGATGGAGAGGAGGCCTGCGCCGGGGTTGGAGGTGCGGAACCAGAACGAGGCGGTGTAGGACGTTTCGGAGACGTCGAGGGGTGCGCTGAAGTAGTCGCCGTCGGTGCTGGTGAAGGCGAGGGAATTGCCGGAGCCGATGGGGGAAGGAAAGCTGGTGCTGGAGGCTGGGCCGTTGAGGGTGGCGGTGATGCTGCTGATGGCGTCGACTGGGCCGGAGTCGAAGGACCAGTAGGCTAGGGGGCGTGGGCCGGTAGGGGTGGTTTGCCAGCCGACGGCGGCCTGGACGGGGGACCATGAGGAATCGTCGAAGGCTGGGTCCTGCCATGGGGAGGCGGCGTCGGCGGCGGTGGGGATTTTCCAGCGGCCGGTGGTGATGGGGCGGATGAGGGTGTCCTCGGTGGTGAGATTGCCGGTGCCGTAGGAGACGTCAGGGCGCTGGCGAGGGAAGAGGGGCGCGAAGCTGCTTGCGATGGAGGTTCCGTCGGGTTGGACGAGGGCGAGGAATTCGCCGGCGCTGTCGAGGGAGAAGGACGTGTGGAGAGGAGCGAGGGGTGAGGAGCGGTCTTTTCCGGAGCAGAAGACGACGAGGCGGGCTCCGGGGGCGAGGGATACGGCGGGGATGCGCCACTGGCGGAGATCGGCGGCGTTGTCGGTTAGGAACCAGCCGTCGAGGGAAGCGGCGTTGGGGCCGGTGTTTTCGATTTCGAGCCAGTCCGGGTGGTCGCCATCGGCGTCGGTTAGGCCGCTGGCGTTGTCGGCCATGAATTCCGAGATGCGGAGCGCGGCGCGGAGTGGGGGTGCGGCGAGGAGGAGGAGGGCCGCGGCGCAGGCGGAGAGGGAGGGCTTCATGGGACGGAAAGGGGCTGGGGCAGAGTGTGGCGGAAACCATGCTCTGCGGCAATGCCTTTCCCGGGAGCCCGCAGCGGGCGGTGGGTTTACTCGACTTTGAGGTCGCGGAGGGCGGTGGTCACGAGTGGGGCCCAGCGGGCGTAGGCGGTGGCGTTGACGTGGAGACCGTCTTTTTCGAAGAGGGAGGCGTCGGGTTTGCCGTCTTTGGCGAGGAGGGTGGGTGCGACGTCGATGAAGCGGAAGCGGTCGGGGGCGGACTTGGTGAAATCGGCGATGCGATGATTAGCGTCTTCCTGGAGCGGGCGGAGGTGCCAGCGCTGGATGCTGGGTTTGATAGAGAGGAAGATGATGGGGACCTTGGATGGGAGGGCGGCGTCGAGGGCGGCGACGAAGGATTTGAAGTCGTCGGCGGTTTTCTCTGCGGAAGCGCCTTTGGCGGCGAGGTCGTTGTCGCCGGCGTAGAAGACGATGGCGCGGGGTTGGAGTGGGGCGATGAGTTGGGGGATGAAGGCGGTGTTGTCGGGGATGGTGGAGCCGCCGAAGCCGCGATTGACGAGGGCGAGGGATGGGAAGTCGCGCGGGAGATTCCAGAGCCGGATGGTGGAGGAACCGGCGAAGACGACGGCGTTTCTGGGAGGGGATTTGGCGGCGTCTTCTGCGGCGAGGCGTTTGAGTTCGGAGGCCCAGCGTTTTTCGGGTGGATCGGCGGCGATGGCGAGGGCGGCGAGGGAGGCGGCGAGGGAGGCGGTGATGAAAGAGCGGCGGGAGGGCATGAAGGAAGTGAGAAGTGAGAAGTGAGAAGTGAGAAGTGAGAAAGAGGAGGGCCGGAACGGAGAAGGAAGAAGGGAGGAGGGAGGAAGTGAGAAGTGAGAAAGGGAGAAGTGAGAAGTGAGAAGTGAGAAGTGAGAAGTGAGAAGTGAGAAGTGAGAAGTGAGAAGAGGAGTGTTAGGGTTTGGCGGTGGCCTTGCCTTTCAGGGCTTTTTCGATGGCTGGGGCGAGGTCTTCGCCGCGGATGTTTTTGTTGGCGAGGATGGTGCCGGTGTCGCCGTCGACGAGCATCATGTGGGGGATGGCGCGGATGCCGTAGAGCGTGCCTGGGGCGGTTTTCCAGCCCTTGCCGTCGAAGGCCTGGGGCCATGTCATGTTTTTTGCGGCGGTGACCTTGGCGATTTTGGCTTCGTCGCCTTCCTTGTCGAAGCTGATGCCGAGGATTTCGAGACCGTCCTTGTGGAAGCGGTTGTAGGCGGAGACGACGTTAGGGACCTCGGCGAGGCAGGGGCCGCACCATGTGGCCCAGAAGTCGAGGAGGACGATTTTTCCTTTGTAGTCGCCGGGGAAGGAGACGGATTTGCCGTTTGTGAGGGTGGCGGTGAAGGCTGGAGCGGTGCGGCCGGGGCTGAGGTCGGGGCCGGTTGGTTTTTCTGCTTTGGGAGCTTCGGCGGGGGTGAGGGTGAATTTGCCGTCGGGGGTGAGATTGGAGATGGCGAACCATTGATCGCCGAGCTGGAACGGACGGAAGGATGAGACGACCTCGCCGCGGCCGCCTTTGCCGTTGCTGTCGAGGTCGAGCCAGAGGCCTGCGGCTTCGCCGATGGATTCGGGTTTGGCGACGAACTGACCGAGGCAGGGCATGTCGAGGAGGGCGGCGGGGACCTTGCGGCCATCAGGGAGCGTAGCGGTTCCGGTGAGGGCGTAGTCGCTGTAGTAGGTTAGGGGTTCCTTGGGGGCGTTGCCTTTGGGTGGGGCACCGCGGTAGAACATGAGTTGACCGCGGCGCGGGCCGCTGGGGAAGGGGACCTCGACGAGGCCGGAGGCGTGCCATGTGACTGATTTCTCACCGGAGGGGAGTTCGGATTCGGTGCGGGTCCATGGGACGGGCGGGTTGTTGTCGAGTTTGCCGTCGCCTTCGGTGTCGATGGTGAGGGATTCGGGCTCACCGTTTTTGTAGGTGGAGACGACGGTGAATTTCCGGGCGGAATCGCCGCGGCCGATTTCGAGGGTGCCCTTGGAGCTTTGTGCGGTGCCGTCGGCGGCGTGGGTGATGTCGAGGACGACGTGGTGGGGGCGGAAGCCGAGCCGCCAGTCGCTGACGCCCGATTCTTTCCAGTCGGTGAGGGCGATTTCGGCTGGGGAAGAGGCGATGAGAGCGGCGAGGGCGAGGGTGGAGCGCATTGGAAGTGAGAAGTGAGAAGTTAGAAGTTTGAAAGGGGGAGGATGAAGGATGACGGGAGGAGACGGAATGGGTGTGGCTGCTGAGGCTTGGCGGATGCTGAGGTGCCTGGGTGGGCCGGAAGACGTTATGGGAGATGCCAAGTCGTATACGTTCATGTGACCACTGGCTTGTAGAGTTTGCGCAGGGATTGGAGGCGGCGCTGAACCTCGATCCAGCCCTCGGCGTCAGAGAGCAGGTTACATTGCGATCTCGCGCCATCGAGCATCCATGTGTAGATGTCGTTGCTCAACTCCAGCGCTTCGTCGAGGCGCTCGTCTGGCGTCATGGCGCGCGCGCGTTTGACCTTGTCGGCGTAGATGGCGTCCTGGAGTGCCTTCAATTCAGATCGGCTTGGATCGGGGTTCATGGGGATCGAGGTGCTCAGGGGTCATTCGGGGAACGTAGCTGGGAAGGCGATGGGGGCAATGGCGCAGGGGAGGGGTGCGTTGGGTGAGCACGAGGGTTTCGGGAGAATGGGGGGGGGCGGAAGTTGGGAGGAGGCGGGAGGAAATGGCTGAATGTCGTGGGGGTGGGTGTGCGTATGGTGCTGGTGAGGAGCTGGGTGATTCTCGCCGGAGGTTTGGCGGAGAGTCGGAGGCTTCGCAAATTTCGATGATCAAACCCTGATGATTGCCATGATTTCGATGTTCCGTGTTTTTCGTGATTCCGTTGGATTGGCGATGCTGAGTGCATCGGTGGCGGGGGCTGCGCCGTGGAGTGGGTGGCGTGGGGCGGATGGGACGGGGATTTCTGTGGAGACGAATCTCCCGCTGAAGTGGAGTGCGAGTGAGCATGTGAAGTGGAAGACCGCGCTACCGGAGCCGGGGAATTCGACGCCGGTGGTGAGTGGTGATCGTGTGTTCATCACTCAGGCGGTGGGGGATGAACGGCTGGTGATTTGTTATGCTGTGAAGGATGGAAAGGAGCTCTGGCGCAACGGGGCGAAGGGGGTGGCGAAGGAGCCGAGCCATCCGACGAATCCGTATTGTTCGGCGTCGCCGGCGCTGGATGACGGGCATGTGTATGCGTGGTTCGGGTCGGCGGGGCTGTATTGTTTTGATTTTGAGGGGAAGCTGGTGTGGCGGGTGGATCTTGGGGAACACCGGCACGAGTGGGGGTATTCGACTGGGCCCGTGGTGGTGGGCGGGCTTTGTTATTTGAATTTCGGGCCTGGGCCGCGGAGTTTTCTGCTGGCGGTGGACAAGGGGACTGGCAAGGAAGTGTGGCGGCAGGACTTGGGGAAAGTGGAGGTGACGATGCCGCGGCAGGATGGTTTTGGTGCGAAGGAGGGGGTGGTGGGGTCGTGGAGCGTGCCGCTGCTGATTGACACGGGAGATCGGCGGGAGCTGATCATGTCGTGGCCGGAGCAGGTGCGCAGCTATGATCCGCTGACGGGCAAGGTGCTCTGGCATTGCGGCGGGCTGAATCCGCTGGTGTACAGCACGACGCTATTTGGTGAAGGATTGCTGGTGGCGATGGGAGGGTATGGCGGCAGTACGGTGGCGGTGCGGCCTGGTGGCAGCGGGGATGTGACGGGAACGCATCGGGTCTGGCATGAGCCTCGCGACAGCGGGCACATTGGGTCCGGGATCATCCGGGATGGGCACATTTATGTGATGAACATGAATGGGATTGCGCAGTGCTACGAATTGAAGACAGGCAAGACGGTGTGGAAGGAGCGGCTGAAGGGCCCGGGGGGCAATTCGGAGTCGTGGTCCTCGATGGTGCTGGCTGGGGACCGGTTGTATGTGCCGAATCAGGGGAGTGACACTTTTGTGGTCAGGGCGTCACCGAAGTTCGAGGTGATGGCGGTGAATTCGGTTGGTGACGGGATGACGAATGCGTCGCTGGCGGTGAGTGATGGCCGGATTTATCTGCGCACGCACGCGCATTTGTGGTGCATTGAGTGAGGATTTGAGATTTGAGATTTGAGATGGGGCTGGTTCGGAGGGGCGGACCCCTACGGGGTCCTTTGTTATGTTGTTGGGAACCGGGGGTACCGCGAGTGGCTCGCGGGACCCCCGGCTATTCGCCGGCCGTCCCTACGGGACGGGGGCTGGTTCGGAGGAGGGGGGGAATAGTAAATTGTGAATAGTAAATGGTAAAAGGGGGGAGCGGCTGGTGCCGCTCCCCCCGTTGTGTATGGTGAGGTGGTTAGGGGTGGTGGGGTTATGGGGTGACGGTGACGCGGAGTCGGGCGAATTTTCTGGCGTCGGTGAGTGGGATGGTGAGGGTGATGGTGTCGGAGGCGCCGTTATCGGTGACGGTGACGCCCTGGGAGGAGGTGGCGGTGGTCAGGCCGACTTGGTAGAGGTTGCCGGCGGTGTTGGGGTCGCTGGTGGTTTCGATGGCGATGGCGACGTCCTGGGTGAGGGATCGGTCGGAGCGTTCGAAGGTGAAGATGAATTCGTCGCTGGTGGTTCTGGCGACTGGGCCGCCGCTGTTTGGGATGGTGGGGTTGGAGCCGAGGACGTATTCGACGGCGTCGGCGAGGCCGTCGCTGTCTTTGTCGTCGGAGGGGGTGCCGGAGAGGGCGTAGGTGGTGACGAAGGAGGAGAAGTCGTCTTTGACGAGGAGGATCTGGCCGGTGGCTGAGGCGTAATCCAGCGAATAGCCGGCGGGGACGCCGACGGCGTTGAAGGTGCCGCCGATGGAGCTGGGGCAGCTGGCGAGGATGTAGGAGTCGGCGGTGGGAGGGTTGACGATGGAGAACTGGAGGGTGGCGCCGCCGACGTCGAGGAAGCCGCTGGCGGAGATGCGGTCGGCGGTGGGGCCGTCGATCTGGCAGAGGTAGGTGCCGACGATGGAAGTGTTGCCTGTGGTGATGGTGCCGATGGCGGTGTTGCCTGGGGAGATGGTGCCGCCGGTGTTGACGGTGGGGCCCTGGGTGATGGTGCCGGTGCCAGCGAGCGTGCCGCCGCTTTCGACGGTGACGGGGGAGTTAGGGAGACTGCTGTTGATCTGGAGCGTGCCGCCGAGGACGGTGGTTGCGCCTGAGAAGGACATGGTTCCGGCGAGGATCTGGGTGCCGGGGCCGGTTTTGGTGAGGACGACGGTGCCGCCGTTGGCGCCGCCGTCGATGTTGCGGATCATGCCATTGAAGAAGTAGCTGGTGGAGGCGGCGGTATTGATGATGAGGTTTCCGTCCGGGTAGGCGGTGGCGTCGTTTAAGCCGCGGTTTTCGATGGCGACGAAGCCACCGACGCCGTCAGAGACGAGCCCGCCGATGGTTTCGGTGAAACCGTTGAGACGGAAGTAGGTGTCGCCCTGGCCGACGTTGGCCCATGTGATGATGCTGGTGTCGGCGATTTGTTCATTGCCGGCGAGGACGAGGCCGGAGGTATTGGCGACGAAGGCGAAGGAATCGAGGAAGATGTTGCCGGGGATGGCGGTTTCGCCGGGGTTTTTGGCGAGGATGAGACGGCCGATGCCTTTGAGGGTGGTGGTGCCGGAGTAGGTGTTACTGGCTCCGGTGAGGCGGAGCGTGCCGTTGCCCTGTTTGGTGAAACCGGCGGTGCCTGCGATGGGCTGGGCCATTTCGGTGGTACCGGTGGCGATGTTGATGACTGGAGCGGCGGAGCCGAGGGTCAGGGTGCTGCCGTTGAAGATGTAGCCGGCGGTATTGACGATGACGCGGTCGGCGGTGATGGGTGCGGCCAGGGTGACGGTACCGGCGGTGCCGCCGAAGATGGCGGACTGGCGTTGTCCGGCGTTGTTCCATGGGACGTTGGTGATGCCGTTGTCGGTGGACCAGTTGGTGGTGGTGAGATCGTCCCATGTGCCGGCGCCGCCGGTGATGGTGCTGTCGCCTGCGGCGATGTCCCATGTGATGGTGGGGACGGAGTTTGCGACGTTAGGGTTGGTGCCGTTGGCGACCTCGTAGCCGTCGGTGTAGGTATCGCCGTCGGTATCGGCGTTGAGCGGTTTGGAGCCGGTGTTGGTGGCGCTGACGAACGTGCCGGTATCGGTTTCGACGCCGTCGTTGAGGCCATCGTTGTCGGTGTCGGCTTTATTGGGGAGCGTGCCGCGTTGGTATTCCTGGACGTTGGGGCTGCTGTCGCTGTCGATGTCTCCGGCGGCGTCGTTGACCCCGACGACGAGACCGTAGAGGGTTTCCCAGTCATCATCCATGAGGTCGTTGTCGGTGTCCTTGGCTGGGACGATGATGCCGAAGAACTGGGCTTCGGCGACCTGCATGGAGTTGGCGCTGGCGGCATTCTTCACGGTGGTGAAGGTCATGCGGTAGGCCCTGCAGATGGTGGTGTTGGTGAAGGAGACGATGGGGCCGGCGGTGCCGCGGGTGGCAGGGAGGGTGACGGAGCCGCTGCCGAGGAGGACCCAGATTCCCGAGTCGTCCATGCCGTGGATTTGCCATGTGGCGGGGTCGCGGACATCGGCGTCGTTGGCGGTGGTGAGCTGGAAGCTGTCGATGATGGAGCGACCGGAGCCTGGGACGACGAAGAAGCCGGAATTGTTTTCGCCGAAGTTGAGGTATTTGGTGGCTGGGTTGCCGTCGATGGTGCGGGTGACGATTTCGCCTGCGGCGACGGTGCTGTTCCAGCCGGTGGCGAGGGCTGGGTTGCCGGGTGAGAAGATGGGGTCGCCGGTGCCGTTGGGGCCGGTGGTCAGTTGGATCTCGGCGACCTGCATGGAGTTGGAGGTGCTGAGGTTTCTGACGGAAGGGAAGACGATCCAGTAGGAGGAGAAGGCTGTGGTGTTGGGGAAAGTGATTGGGGTGGCGACGGTGCCGCGGGTGGTGGGGAGGGAGAGCGTGCCCTGGGTGATGTAGGTCCAGTTGTCGGCGAAGCCGTTGCTTTTGTCGGCGCTGGTGATGGGCTGGTTAGAGCCGAGGATGATGTAGCTGGCGGGGTCGCGTTCCGAGGCGTCGTTGGCGGTAGTTAGGATGAGACTGCGGGCGGCGGCGGCGGTGGTTGGGGTGACGATGATGCCGGAGGTGTGGCGGCAGAAGTTGAGGTATTTGGTGGCGGGGCTGCCGTCGATGGCGAAGGCGGGGGCTTCGCCTGCGGGGTAGTTGACGGCTGCGAAGGTCGTGCCGCCGGGGTTGCCGCCGGCGGTATCGAGGTCGTAGGCGAAGATGGGGTCGCTGGGGGCGAGGAGGGGTGCGGCGTGGGAGGCTGCGGAGGCGAGGAGGGAGGCGACGGAGAGGAGGATGCGGTGTGCGCGGTAAGGCGAGGCGGAGTAGGAGAGGGAGGGTGGGTTCATGTGGCTATGGGGTTCGGTGTTTTAGTTAGAGAGGGTTGCCTTGAACGGTGGGAAAGGGCGTGGGGGTGCGAGCAGAGGCCCTTGGGGGATCCGGTCGGCGGGAGGGAATGGGGGAGTGGGTGCCCTTGGAGAGGCATTCAGGCGCAAGGAGCAACTGGTGCGCCAAGCGGTCGTGAATGTTTGTTGAGCGGGCGCTCAGGCGCCGAGGCTGCGGGCTTCGGCGGAGATGTCGCCGTCGCATTCATCGAAGGCGATGATCATGGGGCGGCAGCAGATTTCGCAGTCGTAGTCCCATTCTGCGGGGAGTTCTGCGAGTGAGGGCGGGTGGACGCCGAATTCTTCGAAGCAGAATGGGCAGACGACGGGGACCATGGGAATGGGCGGGCGGCGGGCTGCCGGGGGCTGGGAAGATTACTGGAGGTCGGAGACCATGACCGAGCGGCGTTCGCGTCGGCCGAGGACGCGTGCCTGCTGGATGACGGCGGCGGTGGATTCCTCGAAGCGGTAGCT
Source organism: Verrucomicrobiaceae bacterium (assembly GCA_027483175.1). Classification (GTDB taxonomy): domain Bacteria; phylum Verrucomicrobiota; class Verrucomicrobiia; order Verrucomicrobiales; family V1-33; genus V1-33. Next base: position 28,844 of record JAIXVE010000312.1, read on the forward strand.
GGCGCAGTTGGGGCAGGTGTGGGCTTTGACGACGATGATGGAGTCGCAGCCTTCGCAGATTTTATAATTTGCGGGATTTTTGACGATTTTGTCTGCCTGTTTGGCTCGGTCCTCGGGAGAATCTGAAAGTGGTGCCATGTATTTGAGTGGGGTACCGTCGTGCGGGGTGGGGAATTTTCAAGTTTCGTCGGTGGGGATTTCTGGGGGGGTGTGGTGCCGTGGATGAGGGAGAGGGAATTGCTGGTGCGGGTGGGGGGAGCGTGGGTAGAGAAGAGGGGTGATGAGACGAACTGTTTATTTTCTGATGGGAGCGGCTGCGGTGGCGGCGGCGGAGGTGCCTGTACCGAGCGTGCTGGAGGGAGGGATGAAGATTGAGTTGGTGGCGAGCGAGCCGGAGATTCGGACGCCTGTGGGGATTGCGGCGGCGGGGAACGGGGATTTGTATGTGGTGGAGAACAACACGCACCAGGTGCGGGCGGATTACAGCGGGCCGAAGAGTGACCGGATCCGGAGGTTTCGGAAGGGTGCGGGCGGGTGGGAGGCGACGACGTTTGCGGAAGGTTTCCGGAATGCGATGGTGCTGAAATTTGATCCGGAGGGCGTGCTGCATCTGACGCAGCGGGATCGTTTGGTGAAGCTGGAGGATGGGGATGGGGACGGCGTGTGTGACCGGGTGAGCGAGTTGCTGCGGTGGGAGACGAAGGGCGATTATCCGCACAATGGGATGAGCGGGATGGCGTGGAGTGCGGACGGGTGGATTTATGTGGGGAGCGGGGAGAATCTGCAGGAGAAGTACACGGCGGTGGGTGCGGATGGGCGGAGGATTGAGTACACGCCTGGGGGAGCGAATGTGTTCCGGATGAGACGGGACGGGAGCGGATTGGAAGTGGTGGCGACGGGATTGTGGAACGGGTTCGGGCTGACGTTTGACGGGGCGGGTCGGTTGTTTGCGGTGGACAACGATCCTGACAGTTGCCCGCCGAACCGGCTGCTGGAGATCGAGATGGGGAGTGATTACGGGTTCAACATGGCGTATGGGCGGGCGGGGGTGCATCCGTTTCAGTGCTGGAACGGGGAGATTCCGGGGACGCGGGGGATGGTTAGTGGGGTGGGGGAAGCGGCGACGGATGTGATGGATCTGCGGGTGACGGGGTTTCGGAAGGCGGGATTGCATCTGATGGTGACGTCGTGGGGGGACAATCAGATAGAGACGTATGGGTTAGTGAATGGGGTGCGGGGGTTGGAGGTGGCGGATCGTCGGGTGATGGTGAAGGGTGATGCGGGGTTCCGGCCGGCGTGTCTGACGGCGGCGGCGGATGGGAGTGTGTACGTGACGGACTGGGCGGACCGGGAGTATTCGGTGCATGGGAAGGGACGGATCTGGCGATTGAGTGCGACTGGGGCGGCGGCGGTGCGTGCGGAGGAGGCGGTGTTAGCGAAAGTGGCGGTGGCGGAGGAAGTGATGGATGCGCAGGTGGCGGCGGCGGTGGCGATGCGGCGCGGGAAGGCGGCGGCGACGGAGGAGGGTGTGCGTGAGTTGTTAGAAAAAGGTCCGGCTGGGGCGGTGCGGGTGGCGATGATGGTGGCTGGGGAGAAGCGGATGGGTGGGTTGAAGGGGGCGGTGGAGGCGGCGCTGGGGCGTTTTCCGGCGGATCGGGAACTGTTCCGGACGGGGGTGGCGGCGCTGGAGATGATGGGATTGGCGGAGGGTGCGAAGCCGGAGGGACAGATTGACGGATTTCTGGTGAGGATGGTGGGGCAGAGGGAACTACCGGCGGCGGTGAGGGGACTGGCGATGATGTCGCTGGGGAACCGGGAGTCGGCGTCGCGGGTGCTGCTGGAAGCGTTAGTTGAGAAGGATGATGCGGTGGCGGCGCTGGCGGCGCGGGCGCTGGGAGGGATCGGGCAGAAGGCGGTGGTGGAGGCATTGCGCGGTGTGGCGCTGGATGGGGGTCGCGGGCTGGCGGTGCGATTGGAGGCGTTAGGGGCGCTTTCGGGAAGAGACGAAGCGGAGTTGGTTCCATTGCTTCCGCTGCTGGAGGAGAAGGCGGAACCGGTGCTGGTGCGGGAGGCGGTGAGGACCTTGAGGGGGGCGTTGGGGAATGGGGAAGTGCGGGCGGCGTTTGAGCGGATGAAGCCTGGGGATTTCGCGGTGCAGGCGCAGGTGGCGATGGCGCTGGGGCGGCCCTCGCCGGAGATTCGGCCGGCGAATGACGAGCAATGGCGGGAGGCGTTGCGGAGTGGTGGAGGGGATGCGGCGGCTGGGCGGCGGGTGTTTTTCAGTGCGGCGGCGATGTGCGGGACGTGTCACGTGGTGGAGGGACGGGGGAAGACGGTGGGGCCGGATTTGAGTGTGATTGGGCGGACGGTGGATGGGGAGAAGCTGTTGCGGTCGGTGCTGGAGCCGTCGCGTGAGGTGGGGCCGCTGTATGGGGTGCGGGTGGCGACATTGAAGGATGGGCGGGTGATGAGCGGCGTGCTGGCGGCGGTGCAGGATGCGGGGCGGTTGGATCTGGTGGTGGCTGGGGGAGTGGTGCAGAGTGCGCTGAGGCATGAGGTGGCGAAGGTGGAGACGGTTTCCGCGACTCTGATGCCGGATGGGCTTGAAAGCGGGCTGACTGTGCAGGAGTTCCGGGATCTGATGGCCTGGCTGGCGACCCTTCGCTGAGCGGGTGAAACTTATTTGAATTGAGACATGAAGTGCCGAGAAACTGTGATGCTGATGGTGGTGGGGGTGGTGATGTCTGGGTGCCGTGCGCAGGCTCCGCTGGCGGGATTGAAGCTGGAGGAGAAGGCGCAGCCGGGGTTGGGGTGGAAGGCTCCGAACGGGAGGAAAAGCGAGGCGGAGCCGACGGCGTGGCTGGATCAGTTTGACGATGAGAGTTTGAGGCGAGTGGTGGGGGAGGCGGTGGCGAGCAGTCCTGATTTGAAGGCAGCGGCGGCGCGGATGGCGCAGGCGGAGGCGCGTGCGGTGCGGGCGGGAGCTCCGCGGTTTCCGACGTCGGGGTTGGGGTTGCGGACGAATGAGGATTGGCGGCAGGTGGTGGCGGGACCGGGTGCGGTGATCCGGCAGCAGCAGAGCGTGTATGCGTTGAACGTGGATATTTCGTGGGAAGTGGATGTGTGGGGACGTGTGAGGAACAATGCGAATGCGGGGCGTGCGAATGCGGAGGCGGCGGCGGCGGATTATGCGGCGGCGAGGTTGTCGCTGGCGGCGAACACGGCGCGGGCGTGGTGTAATCTGTTAGAGGCGGAGTGGCAGACGCAGCTGGGGGAGAATACGGTGGCGAGTTTCCGGCGGAATCTGGCGACGGTGGACAGTCAGTTTGACAAAGGGGTGCCGGGGGTGACGGCGCTGGATGTGAGGTTTGCGCGGAGCAATCTGGCGTCGGCTGAGGCGAATCTGGAGAATCGGAAGCGTGGGAGGGATGAGTCGCGGAGGGTTCTGGAGGCGCTGATGGGTCGGTATCCTGGCGGTGAGGTGGCGACGAGCGGGCGATTGCCGAAGTTGCGCGGGGAGATTCCGGCGGGGCTGCCGTCGACGTTATTGCTGAGGCGGCCGGACATAGCGGCGGCGGAGCGGAGGACGGCGGCGGCGCTGCAGCAGGCGAAGGCGTCGAGGAAAGTGCTGCTGCCGACGTTCCGGCTGACTGGGGATGCGCGGACGATTTCCGAGGATCTGGCGGAGTTGATAGACACTGACAAGATCATCAAGAGTTTTGTGAAGAGCATGTCGCAGACGATTTTCCAGGGTGGGGCGCTGAGGGCTGATGTGAAGCTGGCGGATGCGCAGGTGGAGGAACTGGCGCAGCGTTATGCGTCGGTGGCGCTGACGGCGTTCCGGGAAGTGGAGACGGCGCTGGCGGCGGGGGTGTTTCTGGACGGGCAGATTGCGGCGCTGCGGAAGTTTGCCGAGGAGTCGAAGGAGGCGGAGAAGCTAGCGGTGTCGCAGTACGAGCGCGGGCTGACGGGGATTCTGAATGTGCTGGAGTCGCAGCGGCGGGCTTTTGATTCGCAGAGCGGGCTGATTCGAGCGGAGAACCAGCGGTTGCTGAACCGGATTGATCTTTGTCTGGCGCTGGGTGGAGGGTTTTGAGGGTGGGAGAGGGGACCGCGAGTCCGTGGTGGGAGGTGCTTGCGGTGGTGTGGGGGCTGGGTTTGAGGCTGGGGGATGAATGTGAAGACCCGACTTGCTGTGCTGGCTGGATTGCTGATGGTTTCCGGACGTGGATCCGGCGAGACGCCTGCGGTGGCGGGAGGAGGTGGGAATGGGTTGTTCGAGGTGGGGCCGGAGTATCGGATGGATCCTGATTTGAAGGATCGCGGGGCGGCGAAGGGGAAGCAGTTTGAGTTTCTGATGAAGCTGGCGGACAGCAAAGTGTTTCGCGGGGATGACGGGACGCTGGAGCCGAAGAAGAAGCCGGTGCGGGAAGTTAGGAAGGTGACGGTGTATGTTCCGGCGGCGTATGTGGACGGGACGGAGGCTCCGCTGCTGATCATTCATGACGGGCCTGGGCCCCTGGGACTGGTGCGGCATGCGCTGGACAACCTGACGATTTCGAAGGATGCGGGGAGAAGGCTGCCGGCGTTTGTGGCGATTGCGGTGGAGAACGGGGGTGATGACGGGAAGAACAGCGAGCGGGGGTTGGAGTATGACACGATGAGTGACCGGTTGGCGCGGTTTGTGGCGGAGGAAGTGCTGCCGGCGGTTTTGGCGGATGAGAAGATCCGGGCGGCGTATCCGAAGCTGGCGTTTACGAAGGATCCGTGGGGTCGTGGGGTGATGGGTTGCAGTTCCGGGGGAGCGGCGGCGTTGAGCATGGCGTGGTTCCGGCCGGATCTGTTCCGGAGAGTGGTGGCGTATTCGGGGACCTTTGTGGATCAGCAGGATGACGATGCGCCGGAGGAGAAGCAGTTTCCGCTAGGGGCGTGGGAGTATCATTCGGGGATGAAGCTGATTGAGAAGAGCGAGAAGAAGCCGCTGCGGGTGTTCACGCATGTGTCGGAGAACGACAATCGGGCAGGTGATCCTGAGGAGACCTATCACAACTGGGTGATGGCTGGGCAGCGGACGGCGGAAGCGTTTCAGAAGAAAGGGTACGAGCACCGGTATGTGTTTTCGAAGAAGACCGGGCACTGTGACCGGCGCGTGTTCGAGCATACATTGGCGGATACGCTGGTGTGGTTGTGGAGCGGGTGGCCGGCGAAGTGAGGGATTGGAGAGGGAGGTCAACGTGGGGTGATGCGGAGCCGGAACCAGCGATTGGCTGGGGAGGTGATGGGATTGGCGCTGCGCCAGCCGAGGAAGAGCGAGCCGTCGGGGAGCCGGGATCGTTCGAGGAGGACAGCGTCGGGTTGCCACGAGACGAGATCGGCGGAGGATTCGGCGGAGATGGTGATGTCGTCGGTGGCGTGGGGGACGGTGATGGAGAGGGTGAAGAACGGTTCCGGGCCGCGACCGGCGTCGAGGATGGCCTGGGAAGGGGTGATGCGGGGGGAGGAATCCGGGAGGAGCGGGTGGGTTCCGAGGGCGTACTCGGCGAGGGTGGAGAAGCCGTCGTTGTCGGGATCGGCGGCGGGATCGGAGAGTGAGAAGCTGAGGAGATAGGCGGAGAGATTCCGGGAGTCGGAGGTGCCTGGGTTGCCGTTGGTGGAGGAGCCGCTGCGCCAACTGGAGGGGAGCGAGTGGTCGGGGAGGGAGGATGGGGCGATGAGGACGAGCGGGAAGCCGTTGCCGTCGGCTTCGGCGGGCCAAGGGGAATTGTCGTCGTAGGTGAATTCGCGGATGGGGGTACCGGTGCCGAAGCTGAGGCGGATGGATTCGCCGGCGTTGGAGAGATTATTGCCCTGCTCCCATGTGCCGGCGACGATGGCGTTAGGAGGGAGGGCGGGGTAGCGGGCGGCGAAGGCGGCGGGATTGCGGACGACGATGGCGCGCTGGCCTGGGGCGAGGGAAGGGGCGGCGCTGGTGGCGAAGTCGAAGTCGATGCCTTTGGTGAAGCGGACGGCGGAGAGATCGAGCGTGATGGGGCCGACGTTGAGGATTTCGATCCATTCGAAGTCTTCGGGGTCGGTGGAGACGAGGGCTTCGGTGCTGGAGGGGTCAGGCGGGTGGTACATGACCTGAGAGACGACGAGGGAATTCAGATAGGGAGAGATGTCCGGTGGGGCGGTGGTGAACTGGGCGGGGGAGCTCCAGTGGCTCCAGCGGCCGTTGGCGTCCTTGTGGCGGACGCGGGCGCGGCAGACGGTGCCGGGTCTGACGGCGGAGGCGGGGATGGTGATGGATGGGGAGAAGGCGGGGAGTTCCGGGGAGAGCCATGCGGCGTCGATTTCGTAGAGGCGCGGAGTCTGACGGTTGAAGCGGTTGAAGCCTGGCGCGGCGGGGTCGGTGATGGGGGCGATGCGCCATTGGATGGCGGCGAAGGCAGCGCCGTTGCGGCCGGAGAATGGGGAGGAGGAGAAGGCCAGGGCGTTGACGGGGATGGGGTCGGTGCCGGGGATGGAGCGGGAGATGACCGGGGTGGCGGGGATGAGGTTTTGCTCGGTGGCGGTGAGGATTTGTGAGGTGATGACCGAGCGGCGGGTGTTGATGTAGTTTTTGAGCGTTGTGATCATGCCGGCGAAGGAACCGGCGGGGGAGCCTGCGGCGGAGTTAGCGATGCCGTCGGGGGAGTCGGCGGCGCGCTGGTAGAAGCGGCCGTGGCCGGCTTTGGAGGGATTGACGGCGGAGGAGACGAGGATGGGGTTGTAGTCCCAGAGGGCGCGGTCGGCGTCGACGAAGGAGGGCTGGCCTGGCTGGTAGATGACCGAGGCCATTTCGTCGATGAGGAGGCCGGTTTGTTCCTGATTCCAGAGGAGGTCGAGGATTTCGCGGGTGCGGTTGCGGAGTTCGGAGCGGATGGCGGGGATGCCTGAGGAGGAACCGTTGCCGAAGATGGGGGCGAAGAACGGCTCGGTGGAATTGGTGCTAGGGGCGAGGCCGGCGATGCCGGAGTCGGCGCGGTACATGTTATCGGCCCATGTGAGGTCGAGGTCCCATGGGACTGGCTGCCAGCGGGAGGTGAGCGGGTTGCGGTAGAAGCAGTAGTTTTTGCCGTCGCCGATGTCGTAGTGGTGGATGCAGTCGACGATGGCGCGGTAATTGAAGTAGGCGGGGAGATTGCAGTTGGCGCGCCACCATGATTCGGAAGGGGTGAAGGCCTGGAAGGCGACGAGGTCGGATTTATCGTCGGGCTGGCCGGCGCCCTTATTGTTGAGTTCGCCGGTGCCGTTTTCCATTTTGTAGAGATTGCCGTCGGGGAGGTTGTGTTCGTCGAGGAACTGGCCGTCTGGCTGTTCGACGGCGAGGTAGAGCCCCTGGAAGTCGTCATCGAACTGGGAGGCGGAGTTATTGGATTCGGAGGGCCGTTCGATGATGCGGAAGTGAGCGAAGTTGGTGTGGGCGGCGGGGATGCCGGAGAGCTGGAAGAGGCGGAAGCCGACGCTTTCGAAGAGACCTTGTTCGCCGCGGTGGAGGAAGTCGCCCTGCTGGATGCAGGAGGAGAAGTTGAGTTTCCGCCATTTCTGGGAGTAGGGGCGGCCGTAGTTGTCGTAGGCGGCGAAGTCGTGGCCGCGATTGAAGTCGAATTTCCACATGTTTTTGCCCATGGCGAAGCGCCAGACCCCGCCGCGGGCGCGGTAGCGGATGTGGTCGTAGACGTGGCCGCGGTGGCAGAGAGCGCCTTTCCAGTTGTAGAGACTGTGGGTGTAGGGAGCGCCGGCGGGAGTGGAGGATCCGTTTGGATTGGTGACGGGGACGGATTGGGCGGCGGCGTGATCGGTGGTGGTCGTGACGAGGTGGAAGGGCGGGACGGATTCGAGGAGAGCGGGTTGATAGGCGACTGGGGTGGTGGTGCCGGGGCGGGCTGCGCCGGACCATGCGGGGATGCCGTCGTAGACGAAGTAGGCGAAGTTCTGCTGGGGGTCGTCGGTGTAGGGAGTGCGGATGGAGGTGTTAGTCGAGTCGGTGGCGGAGATGCGGTAGCGGATGAGACGGCGGTGCTGCTGGACGGCTGGGGGGATGAGAGCGGAGTAGGTGCCGTCGGCGGCGGTGAGATCGCCATTGGTGCCGTCATCGGACATGGGGAGGGAAGTCCATGAGGCGGGGAGATTGTAGCGGGGGTCGGAGTCGGAGAGGTAGGTTCCTGGTTCGACGATCTGATAGGCGAGGGAGACGGAGGAGACGCCTTCGGGGTCGGTGATGCGGGCGGAGATGCGGACGGGATTGGCGGAGCGGGGCCATTCGGCGGGTGGGCTGGAGGAGACCTCGGTGTGGTCGACCTGGCGGACGGCTGGAGGGCAGAGAGTGGACAGCGAGCGGTTGGGGGCGAGGGGAGTGGGGGTGCCGCTGCTGTTGCGCCAGTGGCCGCCGAGATTGTTATCGAGGGTTGGGTGGATGAGTTCGATGGAATTGTAAGGAAGGTCGCCGACGGTGGGCCATGGGAAGCCGAGCTGGTAGTCGACGGTGTCGATGACGGCACCTGAGGGGTCGCGGAGGCGGATGGTTTCGCCGTTGTTGGAGAGGAGGTTCCAGCGGGGTGTGGGTTGGTCCTGCCATGAGATGACGGATGGGCCGGAGCGGCCCCATTTTCTGAGGATGGTGTCGGGATCTTCGCAGATGATGAGGAAGCCGCGTGGGGGGATGGAAGTGGCAGCGGGGAGGGTGAAGTTGATGCCGGCGTCGAAGAAGGCACCTGCGAGATCGGCTGGGGAGTCGCCGGGGTTATGGAGTTCGATGAACTCGCTGTGACCTACGGGGTCGTCGTCGTTGCAGTGGATTTCGTTGATGACGACGGAGGGAGGGGACCATGCGGTGGTGGAGAAGGAGATGGAGGCGGGGGACCATGAGGTTCCTGCGGCGTTGGTGGCGGCGGCGCGGTAGAAGTAGGTGGTGAGCGGGGCGAGAGGGGAGACGGATCTGGAGGGGGACGAGGAGAGCGAGCCTAGCGGAAATGCGGAAGCCCATGCGGCTGGGTTGGTGCCGCCGTCGGTTGGGCCGAAGTAGAGAGTGACGGCGGGCGGGTCGTTGCCGGTGCTGGTGATGGAGGCATTGAGGACGGCGCTGCGGCCGGCGATGCTGGTGGCTGGCAGTGTGAGGATGGCGGGCGGTGTGGGGATGTGGGTGGTGAAGGAGAGCGATTCGGACCATGCGGGGCCGGCGGGATTGAGGGCGCGGGCGCGATAGAAGTAGGTGGTGCCCTGGGAGAGGGCGGAGAGGGAGAGGGAGACGGTGCCTGAGGAGGGGCCTGCGGAGACCTCGTTGTCCCATGGGCCGATTGAGCCGGCGTCGTTGTCGCCCCAGAAGAAGGTGATGTCCGGGGTGGCGGTGCCTGGGTCGGTTACGCGAGCGGAGATGGTGGCGGAGGAGGAGGTTAGGGAGGAGGCGGGGAGGATGGAGATGGTGGCTGGGGTGGGAGGGGGTTGGGCGGCGTTGTAATGTGCGAGGATGCGGGCTGGGGTGAGGGCGGAGGCGTAGACGGCGACTTCATCGATCCAGCCATTGAACCAGATGGTGCCGGCGTAGGCGGGGGCTCCGGTGTGATTGGCACCGAGGAAGAGGTCGGCGTTAGCGGAGAAACTCTGAGTGTTGGCCTGGCTGCCGCGTTCGAGACCGTCGACGTAGAGACGGAGGACGCCGTTGGAGCGGGTGGCGACGATGTGGTGCCATGCGTCGAGAGTGGTGGTGAAGACGGGGAGTTGGCCGTTGTGCCAGCCGCTGATGGAGCCGGTGCCGTTGTTGTTGAGGAAGAGGCCGAAGTCGTTAGCGTTCTTGTAATTGAAGATGTCGCCGCGGGAGGCGACTGGGGTGCGGGCCCATGCTTCGACGGAGAAGTTGCCGGTGCCGAGTTGGAAGGCGGCGTTGGCGGGGACGCGGACCCGCGAGGAAGAGCCGTTGAAGCGGACGGAGGTGCCGAGGGCAGGGAAGGCGGAGGGTTGGGCGAGCGTGGTGTTCTCGAACGTGCCGTTCTGGGTTGGCGGGGCGGAATCGGTGGCGGTGGTGCCAGAGGGTTCGTCGAGTTCCCAGTAGGCGACCGGGTTGTCGGCGAGGACGGCGTTGCGGTAGACAGCGGTGGCGGCGTGGAGGGCCGTGGGCGCGAGGAGGGAGAGGAGCGCGAGGAAGGGGAGACGCAAAGAGGGCATGGCGGGGCGGGGGGGAGGGGAGATTGAAGCGGATGAGAGGGGATTGGGGAAGGGGGAATCCGTGGGTGCGGGGAAGTGCAGGGCGGGGTTGACCCGTGGGTGGGAGACCGGCAGGGATGGGGCGTACTGATTTAACGAGATGAGACTTTGCCGACTGTTGAGCCTATTGATGATTGGGGTGCTGCCTGGGTGGGCGCATCCGATTCTGCAGAATCCGATGTGGATTGAGTTCACGGCGGAGGCGCTGGAGGTGCGGGTGGATATGTCGGTGCGGGAGCTGATTGTGGTGCAGGGGTTGCCGCAGGACACGGACGGGATGGTGGATTACGACCTGGCGCTGGATCTGGCTCCGAAGCATCTGCCGTATCTGCTGGAGCACTTGAGCTTCAAGGCGGACGGGAAGGAGTTGAAGGGGGAGGTGGTGAAGGTGGATCCGCCGAAGGTGATTGGGAAGGGATTGGAGGGGCCGGACCGGGCGCATTTCAACGTGCATGTGAGGTATGGGCTGGCGAGTGTGCCGGAGACGGTGACGGTGATGCACCGGATGTGTGAGGAATTTCCGTCGGCTCCCGGGGTGCCGTGGGATTTCAGTTATGCGTATCGGTTCGGTCCGAAGGGAGCGGTGCCACAACTGGGGGCGCTGTATCGTGGGAAACCGGTGAGTTTTTCGACCGGGCTGGGGGCGGAGGCCCGAGCGGCGGGAGGAGGGGTGGTGCGGCTGGAGCAGGCACCGGAGAAGTCGCGGGCGCAGTGGGCGTTGCTGGCGGTGGTGTGGGCGCTGCTGGCGGGGATGGGGACTGGGGTGCTGAGCCTGCGGTTTTATCAGGTGGTGGCGGTGGTGTGGCTGGTGTCGTTTCTGGTGGTGACGGTGACGCGGACGGGATTGGTGATGCCGTTTGGGGCGTTTGCGTGCGGGGCGGCGACGGCGCTGCTGGCGATGGATCTGCTATATGGGGGTGGAGCGGGGCAGAACCGGCGGGCGGTGCTGGTGGTGGTGGGGGCGATGGTGTTTGGAGTGGTGTTAGGTGGTGTGGTGCCGGCGGTGGGGGGGAAGCCGTGGCTGGCTGGGGTGCTGGGGGCGGCGCTGGTGGCGGCGGGGTTGGGGGTGGTGCTGCAGCGGAAACTGGGCGGGGATGCGCCGGGGCCGCGGGCGGTGCGGCAGGTGGTGGCGCTGGCGGCGGGGGTGGAGGCGTTGTGGATCATGCTGCGATTGGCTGGGGTGACGGGCTGAAATTTGCTTTGGCGGAGGGCGGAGGTGCGGTGTTGAGTGGTGGCCATTAACGACAACCGACAAGAATCATGGACTGGAGCAGCATTGGCAGTTTTCTGAATCATGGGGTGCATCATGTGCTGGAGGGATGGGATCATCTGCTGTTTGCGGCGGCGCTGGTGCTGGCGCTGAGCAGTTTCTGGGAAGTGTTCAAGGTGATCGGGGTGTTTACGGTGGCGCATTCGATCACGGTGACGTGGACGGCGCTGCGGGGTGCGCCGGTGTTGCCGCCATCGATTGTGGAGCCGGTGATTGCTGGGAGCATTGTGGTGGTGGCGCTGGAGAACATGCTGCGGCGGGATGCGCATCTGACGGCGCGGCGGCTGGGAGTGGCGTTTGTTTTCGGGCTGGTGCACGGGATGGGGTTGGGCGGGGCGCTGCTGGAGAATCTGAAGGATCTTCCTGCGGGTGCGGCGGGGTGGGCGATTGCGGCGTTCTGTGTGGGTGTGGAGATCGGGCATTTGTGTGTGGTGGCACCGTTGTCCGGGGTGCTGAAGATTGGGCGGGATCTGGGTCAGGAGCGGTTCCGGAAGGGAGTGCTGCGGTGGGGGTCGCTGGTGATTGCGGCGGGAGGGGTGTGGTATCTGGCGGCGGCGTTAGGTTGGCTGCCGGGTCCGGGTGGTGAATGATTGCGAGGTGCGCGCAAGATGAATGAGGAACCTGAGGACCATGATCCGCTGCCGGACTGGCGTGCGGATCTGGCGGCGGCGCTGGAATTGATCGGGCGCTGGCACATGCCGTTTGGGAAGTACGGGCCGAAGCATTATCCGCCGTTCGGGATGCCGCTGCATGATCTGCCGCCGGATTATGTGCTGTGGTTCAAGCAGAAGGGGTTTCCGGCGGGGAAGCTGGGGCAACTGCTGGCGCTGATCGCGGACATTTATGTGGCGGGAGCGGAGCAGGTGTTTGAGCCGTTGAGGAAGGCGCGGGGCGGGCGTCGGGCGATTCGGCCGGAGCGGCGGAAGACGTGGGATTTCGGGGGCGGCGAGGGGCGGGAGGGGTGAGGGCGGGCTTTACGTGGGCTTTACAATTCGGAGGGGTGGGGCACACAGGGAATTTACATGATGAGCGGAAGGTGTGGGATGATGAAGCCGTGTGTTCCGAAGAAATCTGTCAGGATGCTGGCGGGGATGGTTGGAGTGGTGGTGGGGTTGCCGGTGATGGGGATGGGAGCGGAGTGGCCGAGGTTTCGGGGTGCGGACGGGAGCGGGGTGGCGGCGGACGGGGATCCACCAGTGACGTGGAGTGATGGGGAGAATCTGAAGTGGAAGACGGTGTTGCCGGGGCCTGGGTCATCGAGTCCGATTGTGTGGGGCGAGCGGGTGTTTGTGACGTGTTTCTCGGGAGTTGGCGAGGGGAGCGGGGGAGATCTGGCCGGGTTGAAGCGGCATCTGGTTTGTGTGGATCGTGGGACGGGCAAGGTGCGTTGGGAAAAGGCGGTGGCGGCGGAGATGCCTGAGGATCCGTACAGCGGGTACCTGACGGAACATGGGTATGCGAGCAGCACCCCGGCGACGGATGGGGAGCGCGTGTATGTGTTTTACGGGAAGACGGGAGTGTTAGCGTATGATTTCGAGGGGAAGGAATTGTGGCGGGTGAATGTGGGGAAGGAGTCGGGCAACCGGCGGTGGGGATCGGCGGCGAGCCTGATGGTGGATGGTGACCGGGTGATTGTGAATGCGTCGGAGGAGAGCCGGAGCATTCGGGCGCTGGACAAGAAGACGGGACGGGAGGTTTGGAAGGCGGAGGCGGAGACGCTGGAGTTGTGTTATGGGACCCCGGTGAGTTTCGAGGCGGAGGGGAGACGGGATCTGGTGCTGGCGGTGCCTGGGGAGATCTGGGGGATGAATCCGGAGACGGGGAAGCTGCGGTGGTTTGCGGGGACCGGTTTGAGCGGGAACATATCGCCGAGTCTGGTGAGTGGGGGCGGCGTGCTGTATGCGAATGGCGGGTTTCCGGGGTTGGGTGCGGTGGCGGTGCGCGGGGGAGGGAAGGGGGACATGACCGCGAAGGCGCTGGTGTGGGAGACGAAGAATGCGTCGTATGTGCCGTCGCCGGTGCTGTTAGGCGGGCGATTGTATGCGGCGAGCGATGCGGGGTTTGCGGTGTGTCTGGATGCGGCGGACGGGCGATTGATTTTCCGCGAGCGACTGCCGGGGGCGGCGTCGACGGGGCGGGGAGGGAAGCCGTTTTATGCGTCGGCGGTGAGTGCGAAGGGCCGGATTTATGCGGTGAGTCGGCTGGGGGGGACGTTTGTGTTTGCTGCTGAGCCCGAGTTCAAACTGCTGGCGCACAACCGGATTGAGTCGGATGCGTCGCAGTGCAATGGGACCCCTGCGATAGTGGGGAAGCAGCTGCTGATGCGGTCGGACACGACCCTTTACTGTTTTGAGGCTCCCTGATTGAATCTAACAAATTGAAACTTATGAAACGCCATCTGCTGCCTTTGATTTTTGCGCTGCCGCTTGTTGCTCAGGAGCCTGGGCCTAGACCGAGAGGGGAAGGGCCGGAGGGGCGGCCGGAGTTTGCTGGTGAGGAGGGGAGGCCGCAGGGACCGCCGCCGATGATGCCGTTGCTGGAGGCGCTGGATTTGAATCACGATCATCTGATTGATGAGAAGGAGATCGCGGCGGCGGTGGCGTCATTGAAGACGCTGGATGGGAACGGGGATGGGAAGATTGACGAAGAGGAATTCCGGCCGAAGCCGCCGGGAGGTGAGGGTGGGCCGGAGGGTGGGCCGCGGCCGCAGGGACCGCCGATTGTGGAGGGGCGAGGGGGCGTTCCGCAGGGGAATCCCGGGGGAGGTGCGGGAGGTGCGGGCGGAGAGCGCCGCGGGGTGATGCCGGTGATCGGGGCGTTGGATTTGAATCGGGATGGGAAGATTGATCCGGAGGAGAGGGCGAAGGCGACGGCGTCGCTGAAGGTTCTGGACAAGGATGGGGACGGCGAGTTGTCGGAGGAGGAGATGCGGCCGATGCGTGCGCCGGGAGGCGGTGGTGGGCAGCCGGGAGGTGGTCAGGGGCGGCCGGGGGCGGGACAGGGTGGACGTCCGGGAGCTGGCGGGGCGGGTCCTAGCGGAGGCGGGCGGCCGGTGCGGCCTGCGGTCGAGGAGTGATGGTTAGGGAGAGCCGGTGAATGGCGGGCGCGATGGTGTCAGGCGGCTGGTCCGGCTGAGGGGAAGCGTGCGTCGAGGCATTGTTTGCGGTAGGCGAAGAGCTGGCGGAGCTGGTACTCTGCGATGGGGGCGGCGATGCGGCTGAAGGGGTCGAGTGGGAGGGCCCAGTGGACCTCGTCGATGACGAGGACCCCGTTGTTTTCGGGGACGAAGCGGTGGCGGTGACGCCAGAAGGCGAAGGGGCTGTGTGGGGCGGCGTCGATGAATTCGTGAGGGGCGTTGACGTGGGTGATTTCGGTGACCCATGTGGAGCGGATGAAGGGGAGCCATGGGATGGGGTTGAGCTGGTGGACGATGATTTGTCCCGGGCGAACTGGGCCGTCGCATGGGCCTGGTTGGAAGCCAGAGTTGGGGGGCGTCATGGAGGCGAGATTGCGGGCGTCCGAGAAGAAGTCCCAGATATCGGCGGGGGAGGCGGGGAGCCATTGGGAGTGGGAGAAGGCGTGGATTTTCATGGGGGTCGTGAAATATACGTGTGTGGCCTGACGTTTCGGCCGGGGTTCATGAGACTTTCCCAGTTATCTCTTTCACTTCTTGCTGCGGGTGCTGCCGTGGTGCGGGCCGATGATCTTCCGGTGGTGGAGATTGCGACACCTTCTGGGCAGATGAAGTATGATCGGCCGGTGATTACGGCGAAGCCTGGGTCGCAGATCAAGCTGGTGTTTCGGAACAACGATGAGATGCCGCACAACATTGTTTTCTGTCGGCCGCTGGCTGGGGAGAATGACAAAGGGATGGGCGTGGCGCTGGATGCTTGGAAGCTGGCGGAGAAGGGGATGGAGATGGGGTGGATTCCGAAGGATCATCCGCGGATCTGGGCGCATTCGAAGCTCGTGGAGGCGCACAAGACTGAAGAGATGGTGCTGAAGGTGCCTGATGAGCCGGGGATTTATCCGTATGTTTGCACGTTTCCGGGGCATGCGATGGCGATGAACGGGCAGTTGCGGGTGGCGGCGGCGGGGCCTGGATTTGATGACGTGTCGTTCCGGTTGTATCTGGGTGATTGGTCGGAGTTGCCGGATTTCAGCAAATTGAAGCCGCACCGTGAGGGCCCGCTGCCTGCCAAGCTGGTGGACATTCAGCTGGAAGGGATGACCGAGCATTTCGGGCTGGTGTTTGAGGGGACGGTGACGGCACCGGAGGATGGGAATTACCGTTTTCTGCTGGCGAGCGATGATGGATCGCGGCTGTTTGTGGATGGGAAGCAGGTGATTGATCACAACGGGATTCATCCTGCGAACGACGTTCGGAATGAGGGCGTGGCGCTGAAGGCGGGTCCGCACCGGGTGCGGCTGGAGTATTTCGAGAGTGCTGGGCAGGAGGAACTGTACTTGGCGTGGGCTGGTCCGAAGTTTTCGGAGACGGCGTTGTCGAAGGCGATTCATCCTAGCCGGAGGACGGGTGGCGATGATGGCGGGCAGCGGCAGGAGCCGGGGATGGCGCTGATTCCGAAGAATGGCGAGGCGCTGATTTACCGGAACTTCATTGCCGGGGCGAGTCCGCGGGGGATTGCGGTGGGGTATCCTAACGGAGTGAACGTGGTGTTTGATGCCGGGAGGTTCAGCCTGCCGCTGATCTGGCGCGGGGCGTTTCTGGATGCGCGGCAGCACTGGACGGACCGCGGGGCTGGGGAGATTCAGCCGCTAGGGTTCGGGACGGTGCAGCTGACGGGAGACCGGCCGGGGCTTGCGCAGCTGCATGATTCGACGGCGGCGTGGCCGGAAGGTGCGCCGCGGGCGGAGGGGATACAGTTTCTGGGGTATCAGCTGGATGCGAAGCGGTTTCCGACCTTCCGGTATCGGATGGGCGAGGCGCTGGTGACGGAACGGATTGATCCGGCGGGAGATTACAAGACATCGGACGAGCGACTGACGCGGACCCTGACACTGGCGCACGCGCCAGCGGACCTGCATTTGAGGCTGGCGGCGGGAAGCTTCAAGGAGGAGGGCGGGAAGTGGGTGCTGAATGGAGCGGTGAAGATCGGGGTGGAGGGCGGCAGTGTGCTGCTGCGGAACGGGGGTGAACTGATTGTTCAGCCGGCGCTGGTGAACGGGGCAGGCAAGGTGACGGTTTCGATGGAATGGCTCAACCGCTGACACATTACAAGATCATGCAACGCATTGTTTTTTCACTTATTGCGAGTGCTGTCGCGGCTGCGGCGGCGGAGCCGAAGGAAGCTGACTACTATCAGATTCAGCCGATTCCGAACCCTGAGAATTTCGCGCTGGAGACGGGCGGATTGGAAGTGGCACCGGACGGGACTGTTTATGCGACGACGCGTCGGGGCGAGGTGTACCGGATTACTGGAGCGGAGGCGGAGGACATCAGCGGGGCGAAGGTGAATCTCTATGCTCAGGGCCTGCACGAGGCGCTGGGGGCGTCGTGGAAGGACGGCTGGCTTTATGTGCAGCAGCGGCCGGAGATGACGCGGGTGAAGGATGAGGATGGTGACGGGCGGGCGGATGTGTTCGAGACGGTGTCTGACGCGTGGGGATTGAACGGGGACTATCATGAGTATGCGTTCGGTTCGAAGCCTGACCGCGAGGGGAATTTCTGGACGGTGCTGTGTCTGACGGGATCGTTCGGGAGTGATGATCCGTTCCGCGGGTGGGCGTTGAGGATTACGCCGGAAGGGAAGACGATTCCGACGTGTTCGGGGATTCGGAGTCCTGGCGGGATTGGGTTCAATGCGGAAGGGGACGTGTTTTACACGGACAACCAGGGTCCGTGGAATGGATCGAGTTCGCTGAAGTGGCTGAAGCCGGGGTCGTTCCAGGGGCATCCGGGTGGGTTGAAGTGGTATGCGCAGGCTCCTAACTTGAAGGAGAAGCCGATTGAGCCGATTGATAATGGCCGGATGGTGAAGGAACGGGAGCGGAATCCGCTGCTGGTGCCGCCGGCGGTGATGCTGCCGCACAGCCGGGTGGGACAGAGTCCGACGGCGATTGTTACGGATCTATCTGGTGGGAAGTTCGGGCCGTTTCAGGGTCAGATGTTTGTGGCGGAGCAGTGCTACAGCAACATTGAGCGGGTGTATCTGGAGAAGATCGACGGGTTGTATCAGGGGGCAGTGTTCATGTTCCGTGAGGGCTTTGGGTCGGGGCTGATTGGGATGGTGCAGTCGCCGAAGGGGCATTTCTTTGCGGGCGGGAGTGATCGGGGATGGGGCGCGCGCGGCGGGAAGCCTTGGAGTCTGGATCGTGTGGTGTGGACTGGGAAGGTGCCGTTTGAGATGCATGAAATGCGGGCGCAGCCGGACGGGTTCACGGTGACGTTTACGGAACCGGTGGATGCGGCGACGGCAGGGAAGGCGGAGTCGTGGACGATGGATGCGTGGACGTGGGCGTTCCGTGGTGAGTATGGCGGGCCGGAGGTTGATCAGACGAAGCCTGTGGTGAAGAAGGCGGAGGTGGCGGCTGACGGGAAGTCGGTGCGGCTGAGGATTGAAGGCCTTGTGAAGGGGCACGTGCATCTGCTGCATGCGGACGGCGTGCGGAATGCGGCGGGCAATCCGCTGCTGCACCGTGAGGCTTACTACACGCTGAACAACATCCCGGCGAAGGATCGCTGAGGGTTGGGAGCGTGCGGGATTGCTGGGTGAGGGAATTGGTATCGCGCTTGCGTGTGTCAGGGTGGCGGCGGAAGCGTCGGGCCATGCTGATTCGATTGCTGATCCTGATTTCCGCGACGGCGGTGGTGCCTTCCATGGCTGGTGAGGGAGGGGTGAGTCGTGTGGTGATGGTGCTGCTGCGGGGTGCTGGGGCGGAGCAGTGGGGAGTGAGTGGCAATCCGGGTGCGGTGACGCCGAGGATGGATCGGATGGCGCGTGATGCGGTGCTGCTGACGGATTTTCACACTGAGCCGCTGGCGGGTCCGGCGCTGGTGGCGGTGCTGACGGGTGAGGAGCCGAGGCGATCCGGGGTTTGGGCGGATGGGGGCGGGCGGCATTTGTTTGGTGGTGGGGTGCGGACCCTTGCGGAGGCGGCGCGGGAGGCTGGGGTGGTGACGGCGTGGGTGGGGACGTGGGGGCTTGGTGATGCGGCACCGTGCCGGCCGCAGGATCATGGATTTGTGAGGGTGTGCACGCATGGGGGAGCGGTGCCTGGATCGATTGGGGATGCGTGGGAGAACGGGTTGGAGGATGCGTGGTGGCTGGTGGACGGGCGGCGGGAGCGTCGGAAGGGACGGTTGGCGGCGGCGTGTTTTGCGGAGGCGCAGGATTTCATCGGGCGGCATGTGGAGAAGCCGTTTTTGTGTGTGGTGAGTCCGCCGGAGGCTCCGATGAGTGAGGTGGACGGGATGGTGGGGGATTTGTGGAATCATGTGAGCGGGCTGGGGTTGGGGCGGAGCACGTTGCTGGTGGTGACGGCGCTGACGGCGACGGGGAGTGGGGGTGTTGAGCAAGAGGGGAAGAAAGGCGGGAAGGAAGAGGTTGAGTTTGGAGGGGGCAGACGAGGGCGTCGGGGGGAGGCGTGGCAGGGCGGGCATCTGGTGCCGTGTTTGTGGAGGTGGCCGGATGGGGTGCGTGCGGGGACGCGGGAAGGGGCATTGGCGTCGGTGATGGAGTTGGCTCCGACGGTGGCGGAGGCGGCTGGTTGGAAGTGGCTGGGTGGGGGGAGCCTTGCGAAGTTGCTGCGGGGCGGGGCGAGTGAGGGGCCGCGGCCGTTTCTGGTGGTGGAGGCGCAGGATGTGCCGGTACCGCAGCGGTGGAGGCGGACGGCGTTGCTGATGCCGGGTTGGGCGCTGGTGAATGGGGATGCGCTGTATGATTTGAAGAGTGATCCGGGGCAGCGAATGTCGGTGAGTGAGCGCTGGCCCGAGCGGGTGAAGGAGATGAACGGGCTTTATGATCGGTGGTGGCGGGAGACTGGGGGAATTGAAGCGAAGCTGGTGCGATTGCGGTGCGGCGGGGAAGAGGCGGTGGTGTTGAGTGCGGCTGACTGGTACAGTCGTGGTGAGCGATTGGAGCGGCCGGAGGACATTGAACGTGGGCGGCCTGGCGAGGGGGCGTGGCTGGTGGAGGTGGAGGAAGCGGGGGTGATGCTGGTGACGCTGAGGCGGCGTCCTGCGGGGGTGGCTGGGGGGATTGCGGATGAGACGGTGCCTGCGGTGACGGCGCGGTTGCGTGCGGGGACGGTGGATGAGGTGATGACGATTCCGGCGAATGCGGAGTCGGTGACGTTCAAGGTGAAGCTGCCTGCGGGGGCGGGGTCGGTGCAGGGATGGTGGCAGGGGAAGGATGGGCGGAGCTGGGGGGCGGGCTTTGTGGAGATCCGGCGCGAGCCGCCGCCGCCGCCTCCTACTCCTCCGGTGGTGCCTGTTCCTGTGCCCTCGGCTCCTGAGCCGGCAGTGCCGCCGCCTGTGGTGCCAGCGGAGGGGGCGGGTGGGGAAAATTAAGGAGTGTGGGGAAGGGGTGGCGGGAGGAGGGAGCCGATTGGACTTGCAAAGAGTGGGTCGGGCTGCTTTTTCGGGGGTGCCTTAGGCTGACGGGTGGCGTCAGCTGGGCATTTGTTTTTCAGAATACATCATCATGTCCGCCCGACGGAATCACGACATCAAGGGGCTTGCCCGCAAGTTTTTCATGCCAGGAGACTATGTTAGTCATGCTCCCTGCGGGAACGGACACATCAATGACACCTACGAAGTGCGGTGCAACCAGGCGGGGACGAATGTGAGGTATATCCTGCAGCGGATCAACCATGCGATTTTCACGCGGCCGGATCTGGTGATGGACAACATTCACCGGGTGACGTCGCACATTGCGGGAAAGCTGGATGCGATCGGGGAGCCTGAGGCGTGCCGGAGGGTGCTGACGCTGGTACCGTGTCGTGACGGGTCATTGTGGCATGAGGATGGGGAGGGGAATCACTGGCGCGGGTATTTTTACATTGAGGGTGCGGAGGCGCATGATCACGTGAATTCGACGGCGCTGGCGGAGGAAGCGGCGCGGGCGTTCGGGACCTTTCAGAAGCATGTGTCGGACATGGAGGGGGAGCGCCTGGCGGACACGATTCCTGATTTTCACAATACGAGGAGCCGGTACAATGCGTTTGCGCGGGCGGTGGAGGAAGACCGGTCGGGGCGGCGCGGGGAGGTGGCTCGGGAGATTGAGTGGGTGCAGAAGCGGGAGTCCCTTGTGGATGTGCTGCTGAACCTACTGGCGGACGGGACCTTGAAGGAGCGGATCACGCACAACGACACGAAGATCAACAATGTGATGATGGATCACCAGACTGGTGAGGGGTTGTGCATCATGGATCTGGACACGGTGATGCCTGGGCTGGTGCATTATGATTTCGGGGATCTGGTGAGGACGACGACGATTTCGACGGCGGAGGACGAGCGGGATGCGAGTCGTGTGACGATGAGACAGCCGATGTTCGAGGCGCTGGTGCGCGGGTATCTGAGCACGGCGCGGGAGTTTCTGACGCAGGCGGAGATCGACTATCTGGCGTTTTCGGGGAAGCTGATCACGCTGGAGCTGGCGATGCGGTTTCTAGCGGATCATTTGAATGGCGATCCGTATTTCAAGACATCGCGGCCGGGGCATAACCTTGACCGGTTCCGGGTGCAGGCGGCGCTGGTGGAGTCGATTGAGATGCAGGAGGAGCGGATGAGGGAGTTTGTGGCGCGGTGTGCGGCGCAGGGTTGAGGGAGCTGGGAAGCTGGCGGGAGGCGGGCTTTCCGTGGGGGGCTGTGGTGCTGTTCCGCTGAAAGTCGGGTGTTAGAGCGAGCGGAAGTGGCGGACGGCGGCTTCCATGTCAGGAACGCCGAAGAGGGCGGTGCCTGCGACGATGGCGTTGGCTCCGGCGGCGAGGACATCGGGGAGGGTGCCGTTGTGGACACCGCCGTCGACTTCGATGTGATAGGAGAGCCCGTGGGCTTCGCGCCATGCTTTGGCGGCGCGGACCTTGTCGAGGGTTTCGGGGATGAGGGCCTGGCCGCCGAAGCCTGCGTTGATGGTCATGACGAGGAAGAGGTCGATCTGGTCGAGCCATGGTTCAGCGGCGGCGAAGGGGGTTTGGCCGTCGATGGCGAGGCCGCAGGTGAGGCCTGCGGCGCGGATGCGGCGGAGGGTATCGCCGACGTCGTGATTTGCTTCGACGTGGACGGTGATGTTGTCGGCTCCGGCCTTGATGAAGCGGTCGAGGAAGTGGTCCGGGCGATCGATCATGAGGTGGACATCGAGGAAGATGTCGTTGGTTTTGTGGATGGTGGCGACGAACTGGGGGCCGAAGCTGATATTGTCGACGAGGTGGCCGTCCATGACATCGAGGTGGAGCCAGTCGACGCCTGCGCGGATGGCGCGGGAGCATTCGTCGGCGAGACGGCTCCAGTCGGCGGCGAGGAGGGAAGGGGCGATGATGCGCTGGGAGCAGGGGAGCATGGGGAGGGATTGTGGGGGAGAGTGGCGGCGGATTCAACCGTTGGCTCCCGGTTGGGAGAGGGGGTGGGGCAGAAAGAGGGAGGCTGAAAATCCGGGGATCTGAAAAATCCTCGTGATCCGCTCCTTGACAGGTGGGGATGATGCCTTTAGTTCCGCGCTCCTTTTCCGGTTCACCCCCACATCAGCCAATTTCAGTCATGCCTAACGTACAAGTCATTCTCAAGGAGAAAATCGCCAGCCTCGGAGCTGAAGCCGACATCGTCACGGTGAGAGCCGGATATGCGCGCAATTTTCTGGTGCCGCAGGGTAAAGCCTATGAAGCGACGGCGGGGAATCTCCGTCACATCAACAATCTGAAGACGCGCCGAGCGGAGCGTGAGACGGCGGAGCGTGCTGAGGCGCAGAACATTGCCGGGAAGCTGCGCAAGGCACCGTTGAGGCTGACGCTGGACATCGGGCAAGGCGGCAAGGCGTTTGGAGCGATCACTGCGGCGGACATTGCCGAGGGGATTGCTGCGCAGTTCAAGGTCACGGTGGACCGTCACCAGATCGAGCTTGAGAAGCCGATCAAGACGACGGGCAAGCACGAGGTCACGATCAAGATTCATTCGGATGTTGAGGCGGTGCTGAAGCTGGTGGTGAGCGCGCCGGAAGCGGAAGCTTCGGATGCTGGCGACGCCGAGTGAACGAAGACTACTGAGGATTCAAGAGACCCGGTTCGGACCCGTGCCGTTCCGGGTTTTTTTCCGCCGCTACCGAGGAAAAAACTGGTGGTTGCCCTTTGGGAGAAGGAAGCGCGGAAAATTCTCTTGGTTCGCAGTGAAATTCATGTTGTCTTGAACAGGGTTTGTCTCTAAACAGACCTGAAATTTCCCAACTCACCCTAAGAAGAAATCCTATGTGGAAGCCCTTGTCTGTCGTCTCCGGTATTGCCTTGCTTGCTGCCGGTGGAATTACTTATACCCAGGTGAAGCCGGAGCTGAGTTCTGAGCGGAAGCAGGCTGATGCTGCCAAGCAGAACAAGGTGAAGGCCGAGCAGAACCGGGTGAAGGCTGATGAGGCCAAGACCACGGCGGACACGGATTTGTCTGAGGCGAAGGGCGAGTTGCTGAAGAACACGAATGAGAAGACGGAGTCTGAAGCGGCGTTGGCGGCGAAGACGACGGAGTTGACGGAGGCGGTGACTGCGAAGGAGGCTGCTGAGAAGGAACTGGCGGATCTTGAGACGAAGCTGAAGGATCTTGGTGGATTGGACACCTTGGTGGCGGAGTTGAAGACCTTGAGTTCGAAGAAGGAGCAATTGGTGGCGTTGATTGCGTCGAAGAAGGCGCAGATTGCGTCGTCGGTGACGAGCAAGGAGAACGTGGACAAGAACATTGCGCGTCTGCAGAAACTGGACATGTGGCAGCGTTCCGGGACGATGGATGCGAGTTTCACGGCGCGGGTGTCGGCGGTGAATCCTGATTATGGGTTTGTGGTGATCGGGGCTGGCAATCAGAACCGCGTGGTGAAGCAGGCGAAGTTGGATGTGAAGCGCGGGGACAACGTGGTGGGCACGGTGGTGGTGACGCACATTGATGCGGCGCGGTCGATTGCGGAGATTGTGCCTGGGACGGTGGCTGCGGGTGACAATATCCTGCCTGGAGACACGGTGGTGGTGAATTTTGCTTCGCAGCCGCGTGCTGGCGGTGCTCCGGCGGCGAGTGCGAAGCCAGCGGCGAAGGCGGCTGGTGGTGCGGATCCTGCTGCTGGGGAAGCGCCTGCGGCGAACGATCCGTTTGCGGCACCTGCTGCGGAAGCGGCTCCTGCGGCGGCACCGGAGGCACCAGCTGCGGAAGCGGCCCCTGCGGCTGAGGCAGCGCCTGCGGATGCGGCACCTGCTGCGGACGCGCCGATGGAGAAGGCTGCTGATGGTTCCAACTGAGCCGGCGTGCGGTACCGATCGACTATACCAGTTTTGAATACGATATGAAAATTCTCTTCATTCTCGGCCTCATTGGCAGCCTTGCATCTGCTGGAATGGCTTTTTACACACGTTCGCAGAAGGCGGAAGCCCGGCGCACGAAGGACACGCTGAACCGTCAGATTGTGAAGGTTCACGAGGATACTGACCGGGTGATTGGCGAGATCAAGGCCATCCACGACACGTGGAAGGAGACCAAGACGAACGCGAAGAACGAGAAGATTGCGTCGAACAAGGCGAAGAAGAACACCGAGGAGAAGGACGGCGAGTTGAAGACGGTGAAGACTGCGCACGAGGAAGTTCTGGCGAAGCGCCAGCAGATGAACGACGAGATCAATCGGATTCTGGGAGCGAACGGGACGCCTGAGGAAGTGCTGGCGAAGGTTGAGGCGCTGAAGGGTGAAATTGACGTGGCGACGAAGGAAGACGACACCCTGACGAAGGACCTTGATGTTGCGAAGAAGGCTTTGGCTGATGCGAAGACCAAGGAAGACCGGTTCAAGGACATTCAAGCGGCGCGTGAGAAGGCGATCCGCTTGGGTGCGACGAAGGGCACGGTTGGTGCGGTGAACACGGACTGGGGCTTTGTGGTGGTGAACATGGGCAGCAACCAGGGTGTTACGGTTGATTCCAAGCTGCTGGTGAAGCGCGGGTTGCAGATGATCGGGAAGGTCAACATTCTGCAGATCAATGCGAATCAGACGGTGGCGGACATCAAGCCGAGTGATTTGATTCCTGGGCAGCAGATTCTGCCTGGGGACTCCGTGGTTTTTGAACCGGCGGGCAACTGAGAATCCTAGTGATTGTGATCATGAAAGCTTCGATTCTGCGGATTGGGATGGGACTGGCGATGGCGGCGATGATGGTGTCGTGTGCCAGCGATGACCCGACGCCGAAGAAGAAGAAGAAGCCGCGGCCGCCCCTTCCTGGGGAAGAGAAGTCGGATCTTTCATGGAATCGTCCGGTTCGTTCTGCGGACATTGCGAATCCCTTGGGGATGCCGACGAGCCGCTGAGCGGACGGGTATTCCGGGTGATTGATTTACGAGCCAGTGCTCATTTCGATGGGCGCTGGCTCGATTATTTCGGGTGAGGGACGGCTACGGGGTGGGGGCTTGGTGATGAGGTGGGTGCCGAGAGCCTTGGGGAATTGAATTTTTGGAGCGGGTGTGACCGTTGTGGCGGGCTGAAGAAGATTGAAGAGGATGGTTGCGTGCGGCGGGATGGCATGCACTCAGGTGGCGTCGGCGAGTTCCCGAAAGTTTTTCAATGCAGCAAATCTCATGAGTACCCCAGTCAACTATCGTTTTTCGTTTGGTCCGTGGAACATCAGTGAGGGTGGTGATCCCTTTGGACCGGAAGTGCGGGCGGCGTTTCCGCATGAGGAGAAGTATGCGTTGTACCGGCCGCTGGGGTTTGAAGGGGTGCAGTTTCACGATGACGACGTGGTGCCGGGGATGGACGGGTTGTCGCCGGAGCAGATTCTGCGGAAGGCTGGTGAGGTGAAGGCGATGCTGGGGAATCAGGGATTGACGCCGGAGTTTGTGGCACCGCGGCTGTGGTTTGCGGATCAGACGGTGGATGGCGGGTACACGTCGAACAGTGCGGTGGACCGGGCGTATGCGTGGGACCGGACGAAGAAGGCGGTGGACATTGCGAATGCGGTGGGGAGCAAGGCGCTGGTGCTGTGGCTGGCGCGTGAGGGTTCGTACATCCGGGAATCGAAGGATGCGCGGTTGGCGTACCAGCGTTTGCTGGACACGGTGAATGCGGTGCTGGAGTACGACAAATCGATCGAGATCTGGATCGAGCCGAAGCCGAACGAGCCGACGGATCAGGCGTATGTGCCGACGATCGGGCATGCTTTGGCGTTGTCGTATGCATCGAGTGATCATCGGCGGGTGAAGGGTTTGATTGAGAGTGCGCACGCGATGCTGGCGGGTTTGGATGCGAGTGACGAGATGGCGTTTGCGCTGGCGCACGACAAACTGGCGAGCGTGCATTTGAATGATCAGAACGGGTTGAAGTATGACCAGGACAAGAACTTCGGTGGGGCGAACCTGCGTGGGGCGTTCAACCAGGTGCGGGTGCTGGAGGAGGCTGGTTACGGGAGCCGCGGGGAATTTGTGGGATTGGATGTGAAGGCGATGCGGACGCAGCGCGGGTTGCCGGTGACGGAGCATCTGAAGAACAGCCGGGAGTTGTTCCTGCATCTGGTGGAGAAGGTGCGCACGCTGGACAACGGCCTGGTGGGGCAGTATCGGGACGCGCGGGATTATGAGGCGCTGGAGCTTTACGTGCTGAAGCACCTGATGGGGGTGAAGTGAGGGAGGGCGGAAACAAATTTGTTCTATGAAATCGTATCGACTCAATCGACTCTTCAACGGGAAGTCCGGCCGCTGTTTCGACGTGGCGGTTGACCATGGATTTTTCAATCAGCCTGGGTTTCTGCAGGGGATTGAGGACATGCGGAAGGTGCTGGCGGTGCTGGTGGATGCTGCACCTGACGCGATCCAATTGACGCTGGGGCAGGCGCGGCATCTGCAGGAGATTCGGGGGCGGCAGAAGCCGTCGCTGGTGCTGCGGACGGATGTGGCGAACATTTATGGGAAGGAACTGCCGAGCAGCCGATTCAGTCTGATGATTGAGGAGACGATGCTGCAGGCGGTGCGTGTGGATGCGGCGTGTGTGTGTGTGAATCTGTTTCAGATTCCGGGAGCGCCGGAGGTGCATGAGCAGTGTGTGGAGAACATTCTGAGATTGAAGCCGCAGGCGGATTATTACGGGATGCCGATGATGATTGAGCCCCTAGTGTTCCGGCCGAATGCGGAGGCTGGGGGGTACATGGTGAACGGGGATCTGACGGCGATCATGCACCTTGTGAGGCAGGCGGTGGAGCTTGGGGCGGACATCATCAAGGCGGATCCGACGGATGATGTGAGTGTGTATCACAAGGTGGTGGAGACGGCGGCGGGGATTCCGGTGCTGGTGCGTGGGGGTGGTCGGGTGAGTGACCGGGAGATTCTGGAGCGGACGGAAGGGTTGCTAGGGCAGGGGGCGGCTGGGATTGTGTATGGCCGGAATGTGATTCAGCATCCATCGCCGCGCGGGATTACGCGTGCGTTGATGGCGATGGTCCATGACGGGGCGTCGGTGGAGAGTGCACTTGCCATGGTGACAGCATGACCTTGCCGGAGGTGATGACGCGGCTGGCCGCGCTGGGGACAGAGCAGACGAAGAAGACGCTGATGCGTCATGGTGCGCCGGAGCCCCTTGCGGGGGTTCGGGTGGCGGATCTGCAGCCATTGCGGAAGCAATTGAAGGGGAAGCAGCAGCTGGCGATGGAGCTGTATGCCACTGGGCATTCGGATGCGATGTATCTGGCGGGATTGATTGCGGATGGTGCGAAGATGACGGTGGAGGAGTTGGATGCGTGGGCGGCGGGAGCGAAGTGGCATCTGCATGCGGGGACGACGGTGCCGAGTGTGGCGGCGGAGCATCCTGAGGGAATGGCGTGTGCGGAGCGGTGGATTGCGTCTGCGGATGCGATGGTGGCGACGAGCGGGTGGTCGACTCTGGCGGCATTGGTTTCGACGGTGCCGGATGATGCATTGCCGGTGCAGCGGCTGAAGGACTTGCTGGACCGGGCGGTGCGGGCGCTGCCGAAGGCTCCGGACCGGGTGCGTTATGCTATGAACGGGTATGTGATTGCGTGCGGGGCGTATTGCGAGCCAGCGGCGTCGCATGCGCTGGGGGTGGCGCGGGCGATTGGGAAGGTGAAGGTCGATATGGGGCGGACGGCGTGCAAGGTTCCGGATGCGGAGGATTACATTGCGCGGAGCCGGAGGGACGGGAAGGCGGCGCCGAAGCGCAAGACGGTGAGGTGTTAGGGTCTTGTCGGGGCGGTGGCGGCCTGCCATGCGGGCCAGCCGCCGTGGAGGACGTGGACCTCGCGGTCGCCGATGGGGACCTCGTAGCGGAGGCGGTTGCGGACGGCTTTGCTGGCGGCGCATTTCTGGGCGTCGCAGTAGATGACGAGCGGACGTCTGGCGTCGTCGGCGTCGAGGATTTTGATGAAAGGGAACATGAGGTCCGACCATTCCTGGTCGGTGAGTCGGATGGCTCCGGGGATGTGGGCGAGGGCGAACTGGGAGTTGGAGCGGGCGTCGACCCAGATGACGCCGCGGGATTTTTCGAGGGCGAGGGCGTCGGCGACGGAGATTTCGTCGGGGTCGGCGGATTCTGCGGTGAGGTAGAGGGCGGGGCGGTCCGGGTGGAACCGGTAGGTGAGGCCTGCGGCGGCGGCGGCGAGGGCGAGGAGGAGGGCGGCCTGAGCGGCGGCGCGGGGGATCATGGAGGGGTGGTGGGAGCGGCGGGTTGCGGGCGGGCGACGTTGAAGAAGAGGAGTTTCTTGCGGTAGCGTTCCCATGGGGCGTCGGTTTCGACGCGGAGCATGCCGAGCATTGGTTCGGCGGTGGACTGAGGTGTCAGGGTGATGATGTATTCACGGCCTGGGGTGACCTCGCGTGCGGAGGCGAGCATCTGGTCGCGGGAGGAGACGGTGTTGGTGATGCGGATGGGCTGATCGCCGAGGATCCGGATGCGGATTTCCTTGGGATCGGGGGCGTCCCCGACGGACCATTTGAGGGTGGGCGGGACGGTTTCGTAGAGGAGCGGGATGGTGACGGCGAGGGTGAGCTGGGTTTCGCCGGCAGGGGAGGAGTCGGTGGTGACGCCGATGGATTTCTCGATTTCGCCTTCGAAGCTACCGAGGTCGAAGACGGCGTCGATGGTGCCTGACTGACCGGGTTGGTATTCGCGGCGACCGTCGCTGGTATTGACGCTGAGACAGGAGCAGTAGGCGCGGATGTCGGTGATGCGGACTGTGGAGGGGCCGGTGATTTTGAAGGGGAAGGAGCCGCGGACTTGGGATTCCGAGTGGGCGGCGGTGATGCTGAGTCGGGGTTTTTCGAAAGTGATGCTGCCGACCACGATGGGAGGGGCGTCGGGTGGCGGGGTGGGGGCGGCGGGGGATGTGTCGGCGGAGGAAGCGGCTGGTGTGGGCGGTGGGGCCGGTGAGGGTGGCGGGGTGCGGTCGCAGCTGGAGAGACCCGGGAGTGCGCCGGTGATAATGATTGCCCGCAGCAGAGGAGAGGTCATACGGTGGGGACGATAATGCTCCGTGGCGGAGCGCCAACCTGAATTCCATGATGAAGCGAACAGTGATTTCTGCGGTTCTCGGCCTGACGATGCTGGGTGGGGATGTTGAATCGGCCGGGGTGCCGGCGGATGTGCGGAGCGGGCCGCTGAAGGATTTGAACGGGTATTTTCCGTTTGATCCGCCGGGTTCGACGGAGGCGTGGGCGAAGCGGTCGGCGGCGTTGCGGTTGCAGACGCAGGTGGCGCTAGGGTTGCATCCGATGCCTGAGAAGACCCCGTTGAAGGCGGTGATTCACGGGAAAGTGGCGGGGGATGGGTTTACGGTGGAGAAGGTGATTTTCGAGTCGTTTCCCGGGTATTATGTGACGGGGAGCCTGTATCGGCCGGCGGTGCCGGTGGCGGGGAAGGCTCCGGCGGTGCTTTGTCCGCACGGGCATTGGAACAACGGGCGGTTTCTGAGCGAGAGTGAGGCGGATGTGGCGACGGCGATCCGGACGGGAGCGGAGAAGCAGGCGGATGCGGGGCGGAGTCCGCTGCAGGCGCGTTCGATCGGGCTGGCGCGGATGGGTTGCACGGTGTTCTTCTATGACATGATAGGGTATGCGGACAGCGTGCAGGTGAGTTATGAACTGGCGCATCGTTTCAAGCAGCAGCGGGCGGAGATGATTGCGGGGGAGGGTTGGGGGTTCTTCAGTCCGCAGGCGGAGGGGCATCTGCAGAGCATCATGGGATTGCAGACGTGGAACAGCATTCGGGCGCTGGATTTTGTGGAGGGGTTGCCGGAGGTGGATGCGGCGAGGATCGGGGTGACGGGGGCGAGCGGCGGGGGGACGCAGACGTTTGTGCTAGCGGCGATTGATGCGCGTCCGGCGGCGATTTTTCCGTGCGTGATGGTGTCGACGGCGATGCAGGGTGGGTGCACCTGCGAGAATGCGAGTCTTTTGCGGATCGGGACGGGGAATGTGGAGCTGGCGGGGCTGTTTGCGCCGAAGCCGATGGGGATGACGGCGGCGAATGACTGGACGAAGGAGATGAAGACGAAGGGATTGCCGGAGCTGCAGCGGCTGTACGGGCTGTTAGGCAAGCCGGAGAATGTGATGCTGCATGACCGGACGGAGTTTCCGCACAATTACAATCTGCCGAGCCGGATGGCGATGTACCGGTGGTTTGAGAAGCATTTGAAGACCCCGCGGCCTGCGCCGGAGGAGGAGGGGGCGTTCACGTACCTGACAAAAGAGCAGTTGAGTGTCTGGAATGGGGAGCATCCTGCGCCGGCGGCGGGGGATCCGGAGCTGGAGCGGCGCGTGCTGCGGCACTGGAGTGAGGATGCGAGCCGTCAGATCGGGGTGAAGCCGTCGCTGGTGGACGAGGCGCTGCCGGTGCTGGCGGGGCGGTCGTGGAGTGAGGCGGGCGTGTGCCGTTGGGAGGTTGGGGAGCGGGTGCAGCGGAGTGGCTGGCTGGAGATGAAGGGGTGGATTGAGAACACGGGGCACCGCGAGGCGGTGGCGGCGACGTTTCTGTATCCTGATCAATGGAATGGATCGGTGGTGGTGCTGCTGCAGGATGGGGATGCGGGCGCGGAGGCGGTGGTGAAGAGCGGCGCGGCGGTGTGTCTGCCGGTGTTGTTCAGCGAGCCGTCACCGGGGACTCCAGCAAGGGCGCGGCATGTGGAGGGAGACCGGGATTTTGCGGGGTACACGCACGGGTACAACGATGGCGTGATCAAGCGTCGGGCGCACGACGTGCTGACGGTGGTGTCATTCATCCGCGGGCATGAGCGGAAGCCGACGTCGATCGAGGTCAGGGCGGCGGAGAGTCATGTACCGGAAGGTGCGCTGGCGGTGGCGCTGATTCCACGGGATGTGGTGGGCAAAGCGGTGTTTGCGGAGACGGCGTTCCGTTTTGCGTCGGTGAGTGACATTCGGTCGCCGCGATTGCTGCCGGGGGCGCTGAAGTACGGGGATCTTCCGGCGCTGCTGCGGCGTGCGGCGCGGTGATGGCTAGTGCAGCTAAAGAGGGTTGCGGCGGCGTTCGAGGAATCGTTCGAGGGCGAAGACCATGGAGGGGAAGGCGACTTCCGAGGGGTCGACCGAGGCGGGGTCGAGCCAGCAGGTGGAGGCGACGCCGTCGAGGGATTGAGGGGCGGCGTCGGCGTGGGTGCGGGCGGTGAAGAAGAAGTCGAGGACCGGGTAGACGAGGCCCTTGTAGTGATAGGAATTGGGGTGGGAGCAGAGGAAGCGGATGTCTTCGAGCTGGAGGCCGACTTCTTCGGTGAATTCGCGCTGGAGCCCGTGTTCAGCGGTTTCGCCTTCGTCGATGAAGCCGCCGGGGATGGCGAGTTTGTCCTTGGCGGGGGCTTTGGCGCGGCGGATGAAGAGGACCATGCCGTCGGGGCGTTCGAGGAAGGCGGCGGTGGCGCAGGTGGTGTTGAAGTAGAGCGTGTAGTTGCAGGCCGGGCAGTGGAGCGGCTGGGTCGGCGAGGCATTGCGCGGGATGCCGCA
>JAIXVE010000116.1 GCA_027483175.1 Verrucomicrobiaceae bacterium
CTGCAGATCGGGTGCGGGCCGGATGACATCGTGCTGGATTTTTTTGCTGGGAGCGGGACGACGGGGCATGCGGTGTTGAAGGCGAATGCGGCGGATGGTGGGAGGCGGCGGTTTATTCTTGTTTCGAGCAGTGAGGCGACGGAGGAGGAGCCGGAGAAGAACCTGTGTCGGGACGTGTGTGCGGAGCGGGTGCGGCGGGTGATTGCGGGGTATGGGGAGAAGGCGGGGCTGGGTGGGGACTTTGCGTATCTGCGGTGCCGGCGGATTCCGGAGGGGGATTTGATGGAGATCGAGCATGGGCAGGTGTGGACGGCGCTGCAATTGATGCACCGGGAGGGACTGGCGGCGTACGCTCCGGCGGCGCTGCACTGGGCGCAGGATGCGGAGGGGGCGCTTTGTTATGTGCCGCAGGTGAAGGCGGGCACGGCGCGGGAGATTCTGAAGCGGGCGAAGGGCGTGCCGGGGGTGATTGTCTACAGCTGGCAAACGTCTCTGCTGGGACCCCGCATTGCGGGCACGGCGCACATCCAGGTGGAGACCATTCCGCAGAGTCTGGCGCTGAAATTCGGCCTTGGGAGGGGGCAGACCTGACAGGATGGAGATTCTCTTTACTAACGCGAAGGGCGAGTGCCTGAGGTGGGACGGGATGCTCTGGAGCAGTCTGGAGGTGCCGGACGTCGCGTTGCGCTTGAATCAGGAGCCGCTGCGTAGCGGGTCACGGCATTGCAGTATTCTGAGCCGGGCGGAGCGGCAGGCGGGGGCGTATCTGGGATCGGTGGAGATGGCTGTGGTGGACCTGACCGGGATGCCGGTGGAGGACATCGGGGCGGACGTGATTTTTGAGGTGGTGGATCTTGCGGATGGGGAGGAAGAGTGCAAAAATATACGAAATGACCATTCAACAGAAACAGGCCCTCAAGGAAGCGCGCTCGCCCAAGCATACGCGCACCTCTGCCGAGGCGTATGCACAGATGGCGTTGGTGATGAGGATGACGCCGAAGACGATTGGGACGGGTGTGAGAAGCAATGGGGTCAGCTCCACGACTGGTGCGCCGGCGCGGGGATGATGGTGGAGGCCCCGGGGCCTGATCGGACGGGCGGCCGGGAGCATGACGTGTTTTTCCAATCGGAAACGGGACGCTGGGTGAAATATACCAAGCCCGGACTGGCGGGTTTCATCGTGGATTGGGAAGAAAGCGGGAGGCCGTTTCTGAGAAACGCGTCCCCGTCGGAGTATTTGGAGCGGCTCCAGCGGCAGAATGAGCTTTTCGTCGATGGGATCGAGTTCGCAGGAATGTGGAGGGAAGGACGAGGCGGCTGGCGGATCAGGACGACGCAGCCGGACGTGCCGGGCCGCCGGGCGACGATGGAGGAAATCAGTGAGGGGATGAAGGCGCTGGGTTTCGTGCAGATGGGCTGGAAGGGGATCGGTTATGAGGATTCCACCTGCTGGCGGATCGGCTGGCTGGGCGTGTGGGATGTGCATCCGGCCAATGTCATCATGGGGGAGAATGGGGTGGTGGTGCCGGTGGATGTGATCATCACGGAGTTGCCTGAAGGGTTTCCGCCCTGTCATTTTCACCCGGACGCGAAAGTTTCTAAACCTTCTCCCCCGCCATGAGGATCAAGACGCTGAAGCGCTATCAGGAACAGGCGGTGGCCAATGGCCGCTACCACATGGACTATGCCCGCCAGCAATACGATGCGCTATTGCCGGAAGCCGGGATCGAGCAGCGCGAGGGGATTGCGTCGCATCAGGGTTGTCTGCTGCTGGAAGCGCCGACGGGGAGCGGCAAGACGCTCATTGCGGCGCATCTGATCGAGGCGTTTTCGGAGAAGGAGCGAGTGGTGTGGTTCTGGTTTGCGCCATTCAAGGGAGTGACGGGGCAGACGGTTTCGTTTCTGAAGGAGCAGTCCGCTGGGTTGCGGGTGCGGGATCTGACGCAGGACCGGCAGATTTCCGGGAGTCGGGCGGGCGATGTTTTTGTGACGACGTGGCAGACGGTGGCGGTGAAGTCGAAGGAGCAGCGGAAGGCGCGTCAGGATGGGGAGATGGCTCCGGGGGTGGATTCGCTGGTGGCGGGGCTGCGGAAGATGGGGTTGAGGATCGGGATCGTGGTGGACGAGGCGCACCATAGCTTTCAGGGGCAGAGTCAGGCGGCGGCGTTCTACCGGGAGGTGCTGGCCCCGGAGTACACGGTGCTGATCACGGCGACGCCGGATGACAAGGACATCACCAAATGGAAGGAAGCCTGCGGCATTGCGAAGGTGCACCGGATCGCGGTGAGCCGGTCGGATGCGGTGGAGGCGGGACTGGTGAAGGAAGGCGTGAAGTGCATCAGCTTCATCCCGGACCCGGCCAGTGAGGGGTTGGTGGATCTGGAAATGACCTGCCTGCGGTGCGCCACGGGAGTGCAGGCGGATTTGAAGGAGAAGCTGAGGGAGGCGGGGGTTTCTCTGACGCCGCTGCTGATGGTGCAGGTGGACTCGAAGAAAAAAGATAGTGTGGCGCGGGCCAGGGCGCAGCTGATGCAGTGCGGTTATCCGGAGGAAGCCATCGCGACACACACCGCCGAGGAGCCGGACGCGGGACTGATGGGCCTCGCGAACAACGAGAAGGTGGAGGTGCTGATTTTCAAGATGGCGGTGGCGCTGGGATTCGATGCGCCGCGGGCGTTTACGCTCGTGAGTATGCGGGCGGCGAAGGATGAGGACTTCGGTGTGCAATTGCTGGGGCGCATCCTGCGGGTGCACCGGAGGCTCCAGGGGAAGGCGGTGCCGGACGCGCTGAAATATGGTTATGTGCTGCTGGCGAATCCCGAAGGCCAGTCGGGTCTGAAAGCGGCCGGGGAACGCATGAATGCGTTGAAGACGGAAATGGATAAGACTTCCCCCACGGTGGCGGTGATGTGCGTGGGCGGGGTGCATGGTCTGCAATTGCTCGGCAAGGGTGGGGAGACGCAGTTGTTCCCGGGCATCTGGCGGGGACCAACACCAGGCGGCACCGCAACGATCAGACCAAGTCCGACCAGGACTCAGGGTGGGGAAGGCTGGGAACCCGGGGAGCTGGAACTCGATGGAGGCACGATGATTCCGGCAATCCCGGAACGGGACGCAGACACCAGCGTCGAGCCGCCGCCCGGATTGGTTAAATTCATCATCGACGGGGGCGAGAACGGGCTGCTCAAACCGGCTGCAAAATACCGGTATCCGCTGAAACCCGGGGTGCCGCGCCGGTTCCTCAAAATGTCGATCCCGGACGACGTGGAGACGCTGGACGAGGATTGCGCGAAGTATTTTCTGGTGGAAGGCGATGCGATTCTAACCGGTCTTGTCACGACGGTGCAGGTGGAGCGGCGGACTCTTGAGGTTTTTACCGGGCAGATGATGCTGGAGTTTTCCAAAGCGGATTTGTCCAAGGCGGAAGTCGCGCGGCGGGCCAGTGAGTTGCTATTCGAGAATGCGAATTTCCACGCGAAGGACCTGCGCGAGCTGCTGCTGGTGAGGCTGACGAAGATCCTCGAGGAAAAGGGCCTGATGGAACTCTCATCGCCTGACAAGGTGAAGCATCTCCTGAATACGATGCTGGTCGCTCAACCGGGGCTGCTGAAGGAGGCGCAAAAGAAGGCGGTCAGTCAGCACGCCACGGTGGTGAACGCGGCGGATTTGCCGGAGGCCATGGAATTTGACCGTCCGGTGCTCCAGTCCTCGCGGAATATTTACGGGATTTATCCTCCGGGTCTGGGTTCGTGGGAGCAGGACTTCGCGCAGTCACTGGATCGAGCGTCAGGAAACATCATCCATTGGTGGCACCGGAACGAAGTGAAGAAGCCTCACAGTGTCAGTGTCATGCTGGCGAATGGGGCGAGCTTCTATCCCGACTTTGTGATTCAGGTGCAGAACCGCGCCCGGCTGGACGGCATCCTGCTTGCGGATCCGAAGGATCGTTGGGAGCAGGAACGGGAGCACGACAAAATCCTGGCGGAACATCCCAGTTATGGACGCGCGCTGATTCTACAGAAGGCCGGGCAGTATTCGTGGCAGCCGATCGTGTGGGACCAGAAGCTGAGAAAGCCGGTGCTCGCGGGAACGTGGTCGTGGGAGAATGCCGCGGGGTGGTAAGGTGACGGGCGGATCGATGGCGAGAGCTCTGGGGGTTACTGCGAAGAGGTCTGTCTGATTGCGGCGTTCCGGTGGTGTCGCTCGTGCCGAGCTCAACCACCGGCTTCAGGCCGTCATCCCGATGGGATGAGGAGGCGGATCGTTCAGATGGCCGGACCTCTGGGGGTCCGGATTCTGAGTTATCGGAGTGAGGCGGGTTGATGCTAAGGAAACCAGGCGGCATCCGGGAAGCGGGGGGCGACAGGTGGCGAAGCTACTGGTGGTTCCTGTCGATGGTCCTGGGACGGGGAAGCGGGGGCGGAGAGGGTCTGAGGCGATGGGGTTGGGTGGGTGACCAACGGAGCGGGCACAGGGGTTCCGGGGATGGCCGAATGGGCTGCGTGGCTGGAAAAATTGTTGGGATTTGTTGCAATGCCTGTTGGGTCGGATACTGGGGGGGGTATCCGATCATATCCGTTGAACATTAGGGAATTGAGAGTCGCGAAGACATGGTCCGTAGCCTTGGTCACGAGTGGATATTTCACGAGACCTGGTGGGATGATGGACTGTTTTGCTTCCTAGTCCGTCTAAACCATGCTATACAGCACAACCCAACTACGCCAGCACAATGAAAGCACGCCCAATCCAATTCGCTGCGAGCATAACGCTCGCACTTGCCGCCTGCGGCGGCTCCGCCGCCGGGACGCCGGGAGATAATCTGCCAAGGCCGGAAGACCCGGTGGCCTTGCCCACCGATGCCGAAACTGCGGAACTCATCAAGAACCGACGCGAGTCTGAGCTTCGTTCGCTCAAATGGGACAAAGACGGGTGGGATGACCTTTGGGTCATGCTCCAAAGGGTTTACGACAAGGACTACAAGTTCGATCCCAAAGACAAGACCAAAGACACGGATGGTGATGGTGTCAGCGATTACGAAGAGATGCTTATGGGTCGCGATGCGACCCGTGAGGAACCGATCTACACGAAGGAGCAGTTGATCGAGCAAGTGCGTGAGAGCCGCAGGCAGGCGATCCAGCGCGAGATTGAGCTTGAGGCCAATTTTCAAAAAGCCCTAGCAGCGGCCCTGCCCCACTTACGTGAGCTGATTCCGGACGGTCAATGGGCTACGGAACGGGCCACGAAAGAGGCGGAGAGCGGCTCCGCCGCTCTCCGCCGCGAGGCTGTCGCCTCGCGTCTGCAAGTGCCCGGCAAGGAACGCGCTTTGGATGATCTCGCCCGCAAGCATGGGGTAGAAAAGGTCTTTCAAGACGAGGACGGGAAGAAGCTCAAGCTGTCAGGCGAATCGTTGGGGCCGATTTTTATCCAAAGCAACGATACCATTTCTGCGGCAGGCATCAGCGCGGATGAGCTTTGGCCCGTGCAGAATAATCTGGCTCTGCCGAATTATTTTCCGTGGAATCCAGAGAGCAGCACAGGGCTGAATCTAACAGGCGCAGGGCAGACGCTTGGCATATGGGAGGTGAATGGTGGCGTCCGAACGTCTCACATCGAGATGGGCACGACCCGTATCACGCAGAAGGACGGAGCAGCACTAGATGCCACCGGCCACGCGACTAACGTCGCGGGCACAATGGCTGCCAGTGGCATCGGAACGCTTTTCGGCGGCTTCTATGAGAGTAGAGGCGTCGCCTATCAGGCCAATGTCTTTTCGTATGAGACGGGACTAAATTTCAAGGCAGAGAGAGAAGCCGCTGCCGCAGGCGGCGGAGCTGATCCGCCGTTACGGCTATCAAACCAATCTTGGGGATTAACCTGTGGCTGGCGTCGTGAGGACATTGATCCGACTGCTGCAGTAAATCTGCAATGGGTTTGGTATGGAACGACAAATGCGGCCTTTCAGGAAGACCACAAGTTTGGATTCTATTTAGCAGACCAGCCAGCCGGATTAGACTTCGGCAGCACGCAGTTAGACCTATTCCACCAGTCGCAAGCTCCCCAACACTTGATGGTGTATGCCTGCGGCAACGACCGAACCCAAGGGCCGGGGGCTTCGCCCGGC
This sequence comes from Verrucomicrobiaceae bacterium, assembly GCA_027483175.1. GTDB lineage: Bacteria > Verrucomicrobiota > Verrucomicrobiia > Verrucomicrobiales > V1-33 > V1-33. The sequence goes on from JAIXVE010000116.1 coordinate 6,122, forward strand.
ACCTATTATTACCGAACAGGAGCGTCCACTTGGGTTCCAGTCAGCGCGGCTTCTTTCCCGAGAGATTGGGACGATGGCGACGCGGGCTTTTACGACACGGTTTCACCTCCCGGCACATCCAAGAACGTCCTTACGATTGGAGCGATCGAGGATACATCTTACACTTCAGGAGGCACTTTTTTAGGAGTTGGGCCGGGTTCCAACCCAGCTTTGGCATCATTTAGTGGAGTCGGCCCGACCGATGACGGACGCATCAAGCCTGACTTGGTAGCTGTAGGCACCACCAACTTTGGCATTCGTCAAGCCTTCGGCCTGACAAGTGGTGCTAATGCCTATCTTACTGCACCGAATGCGGCAGCCAACAACAGCTATAACCTGCAAGCCATTGGCACGAGCTTTGCTGCACCAGCAGTGACAGGAGCTTTAGGACTGGTTCAGCAGCGCAGGGCGCAGCTTTACCCTTCGTTGCCTGATTCGCAGGCATGGCGTGGCTCTACGCTCAAAGGTATTGCCATCAACACTTGTGATGATGTCGGGGCCGAAGGCCCCGACTACGAGAAGGGATATGGTGTTGAGAACGCCAGGAGGAGTGTGTTGGCCGTTGACGCAGATCATATTTTAGGCCGCGGTTCGCTCATCAAGGAGTTCAGTTTGGCTCCTATGGCCTCGGTCTCATGGGTCGTCACTTCTGACGGAACGGAGCCGCTGGCCATCACTGTGCCGTGGAGCGACCCGCCCGGCCCTGCGATCACCGATATTGCGAGTGCGGACATGACCAATCCAATGTTGGTGAACAACATCGACCTGAAGGTCGAGAACTTGCAGACGGGCGTCATCTATTATCCGTGGATTCTCAACCCTGACCTCACGACCAAGAGCGCGGCAACCCGCGCCCTTCCTGCGACACGAGGGATAGACAACCGCAACAACGTCGAGAAGGTCTCTATCGCGGCTCCGCCGCCGGGACGCTACCGCGTCACGGTCATGCATTCGGGCGGTTTGCCAGGCAACCCAGCCCCAGGCACACAGGTAGTTTCAGTAGTGGTCAGTGGCGTGGTTCCCGAGTTGCCCACGATTACGAGCATTGTTCGCTCCGCTGCACCCGGTCAATTCCTTCTCACCTACACAGGTGATGTGGGGGCCTACTTCACGATCCAGACCACGACCGACCTACTCACTTGGACGAACTCTGGTTCCGTGCTTACTGAGGCTGGCATCAATTCCGTGGTGCTCAACACGGGCACCAGTGATCCAAAGCGTTTCTGGAGGCTCAAGCGCGGTCAGCCATGAGCACAGCTACCACAGCCGCTTTGTTCACCGCTCTGCTGTGGCCGCTAAACGCGGCCACAGCGGCGGTGGTTATCACGTCTTTGCCTTTTCCTCTGGAGATTTATGATGACTTGAACGGGCGTTATGATCCAGTCGATATTAATAGTGACGGAACGACAGATTTTGTTTTCGCCAGCGTCTCCTCGGGAACTGTAATGCAGACTCCAAACGCCAATCGTGGGGTGATCCGCCTTGATCCTCCGCCCAACATTGGCGGCCCCCCCGTTCCGCTTGGTCCCGGTTATCTTATCGGTGCCAGCCTCGCCCTATCGGCATTTGGCGACTTGTATTGGGACGGCAGCGATTTGACGATTGTCCAAGTGCTGAGCACTGGTTCGGGAAGTGCATTTCCAGAGAGCGGGCAGCGTGCATTAATTGGATTAGAGTTCCAGTCGGCTCTTGGCACCCACTACGGCTATTTTGATGTTTTCGCAGGGAAGGGTTATGCAGGCATCACGCTTTATGGCTGGGCTTACGAGAGTCAGCCGGGCGTTCCTATTCAGGCGGCATTTGTCCCCGAGCCTAGCACGGCGGCTTACCTTGGCGGTGGTGCCTTCCTACTTTGGCAGCGCAACGGCCAAACCCGGAAGCAGAACAAGGCGCTGCTGCCATCAACTAGCGGCCGTTTTGTTTCAGCGCTTTACGTAGTTCTCAGGTGTCTTAGCTGCGCTAGAGCGCGCCCCCGCCCCTAGGTGTGGCAGAGCTTCGACGTTCTCCTACCTTCGCAGCGCCACCCCCATGAGCACCGATGCCAAGCTACTCGCCCAGCAGTGGGCCGACCTGAAGGTTTCTCGGGGATGCTGGACGATAGACGGGACTTTTTCCAGAGGTCATCGTTATCACCGAGTTCTTGGTGGTCGCTCCATGTTTGGCGGCCTTACCCTGACCGTTTCGTCAGCACCGGCACTGAGTTTCGCCGAGGATTTGGACTGGCCACATCCCAGCATTCGAGATGAGGTGATTCAGCACATTTGGATTGGTGTCTTTGAGGCCCTTGCCACGATTCGCTACGAGTTCATTGACGGCGTATGCGTCACGTTGACCGCCTTTGAGTGGTCTGAGGTCGATTTGTGCGCCGCAGCCTTTCATCATTGCGCTCGTGAGTGCGTTTCGACTCTATTCACAGATCAGAAGATAGCTGTCCGATTGAAATGTTCTTGGGTGGGGCCTCCTAGAGAATGACCAAACTACACGACCAACCAAGGGCGAGCAGGAGGCGGCTGGGCGGCTATGGGCGCGGCAGTTGCCATCGAGCATTCCGTTTTGGCGCTCATGCTGGTCTCGGTGGTTTCAATGTCCTTGCGAAGAGGTCTGTCTGATTGCGGCGACGGGGCGGCACCCGACGGGGTGCGAAATGATCTGGTGCGTTTTCCGGTGGTGTCGCTCGTGCCGAACTCGACCAGCGGCTTCAGGCCGTCATCCCTGCGGGATGAGGGAGGCGGATCGTTCAGATGGCCAGACCTCTGGGGGTCAGGTGTCGGGGGGTGTTGTGGCGATGGGTGGCGGGGTGAAGCGGGTTGGGGCCGTCATCCCTATGGGATGAGGAGGCGCGTCATTTTGGTGGACGGAGTTCTCGGGGTCCGCGCGCTGGAGGTCCTTGCGAAGAGGCTTGTCCGATTGCGGGGTGGTCGCTGAACTGGGCTGGTGATGGTCTAGAACACCCAATTGAAGCCGAGGGCGGTGCTATTGCCTTCGAAGCGATCCCGGGCGCCGAATTCGAAGGTCTGCCGGGCGAGGAAGCCGAACTTCTGGGGCACAAACCAGTATGAGGCATAGGCTCCTGCGCCGAAGAGCCGGTCGTGGGTGTTGGGGTTGAGGGCATCGCGGCCTTGGTCGTCGGTGACCTGCCATTGGGCGAAGCCGTAGATGCCGGATTCGAAACGAGCGGAGAAGCTGTGTTTCACGCCGAAATCAAGGGTCAGGTGGGAACCCGGTGTGAGGTCTGTGCCTTCCTTATCGCTGTTGAATTCGTAGGCTAGCGAGGCGGAGCAGAGCGTGCGGCGCCGCGCATCCGGCGACCATGCGGTGGAGGCACGGAACGCGTGGGACCAGAATCCGGCACCGGTGTTGTCCAGCGCGTCAGGCTCATAGGAGCCGGTCGGTGCCCAGAAGCCGTAGGCGGTGCTGAAGTCCCAATGGGCGGTGCGCCATGTGAGCCATGCAGGCTGCACGTAGCTGTCCTGAAAGCCCCAGACTTCTTCGTCAATCTGGATGCGGCGGCCAAAGGCGCTCAGGTTTGCGGCGATGCTGGTCTGTCCGTAAATCGGCATCAGCAGGGTCGAGACATCCGCGCCGAGGAGTTTGACGCCGGGGCTCCAGATGATCATTGGGATGATCTGGGTGGATTCGACATCAATGTCGAGGTCGAGGCGCTGGCCAAAGAGATCGAAGCCGGTGATCCTGTCGCCTGAGGCGTCGCGCAGCGCCGTGGTGTTATAGGAGTTGCCGTAGATCGAAACGATGAAGGCTTTCGGCGGCGCGAAGTAGTCGCCGGGATTGAAGGCACCGCCAGCCTGATGGCCGATCTCGCCCGCTCGGGTGGCTGCCGGCAGCGTGACTAGCCATGCGATGGGCAGGAGGAAGCGGCGGAGACGGATGGATTCCATGGGGCGAAGCGGTTGGTGTCAGGAGGGGAGAATCAATTGCCTCCTGGTTTGAGGGAGCCGCCTTTCTGTCTGGGTGGGAAATCCGCGAGGGATTTCAAGTGGGCGGCAATGGCATCCTGCACTTGTCCGCCCCATGCGATGCCGAGGCGCATGGCGGTGAATTGGGAGTTGTGTGAGTCGTGCTTCTCAAACGGGTCCATGCGCAGGTTGAAGAGGAGGGCGCTGGGTTTGTTGTAGTCGAAGAATCCTTCGCGCTGCTGGAAGTGTGACTTCCAGTTGCCGATGCGGATCGCGGTGAGATCGGATTCGTTGTAATAGAGGACCACGTTGCGGCGGGAGGGTGCGTCGCCGGTCCAGTGCGCGAGGTTGTTTTCGCCGTCGATCATGACCTTGTGGGAAGTCCTGAGCTGCGCGCGGACGTCGTCCACTCCGGCTGCGGCTGCCAGGGTGGCGAAGAGATCCTCGTTTGTCTGAATGCCGTTGGATACTTTTCCCGGTTTGATGCGGGCGGGCCAGCGGATCAGCAACGGCACGCGGACGCCGCCTTCCCATGTCGTCGCTTTCTCGCTGCGGAAAGGCGTGGTGCCCCCGTCAGGGAACCATGCGGCCATCGCTCCATTGTCAGCGGTGAACAGCACGATGGTGTTCTCCGCCACGCCGAGGGCGTCCAGTTTTTTCAGGAGCTGTCCCACCTGCATGTCGAGTTCCATCATGCCGCTGCCGTAGAGGTCCATTTCGGAAGTGTAGGGCGCGGCGAGTTTTTTATGCTCTTCACGCAGGTGGGTGTAGATGTGCATGCGTGAGGGATTGTGCCAGACGAAGAAGGGCTTCCCGGCCTTCACCGAGTTTTCCATGAAGGACAGGGCGCGCGCGCCGAATTCATCGTCCACCGTTTCCATGCGTTTCGTGGTCAGCGGGCCGGTGTCCCTGATCTTCTGTTTTCCCACTTTGCCAAAGCGCTCATCCACAGTGGGATCGTCTGCTTCTGCTGCCACGCAGTCGAGGACGCCGCGCGGGCGATAGCGTTTATTGAATTCCGGGTCCTTCGGCCAGTCACCGAGTTCCGGTTCCTCTTCGGTATTCAGATGATAGAGATTGCCGTAGAACTCATCGAATCCGTGCACGGTCGGCAGGTGTTCGTTGCGGTCACCGAGGTGGTTTTTGCCGAACTGCCCGCACTGGTAGCCGAGCGGCTTGAGCACCTCGGCCAAGGTGGGATCTTCCTTCTGCAAACCGATGGGAGATCCTGCCAACCCCACCGTGGTCAGTCCGGTGCGGATCGGCAGCTGCCCGGTGATCAGGGCGGCGCGGCCGGGCGTGCAGGTGGGATGCGCGTAGTGATCGGTGAACAGGGCGCCTTCGCGGCCGATGCGGTCGATATGCGGTGTGGGGACGCCCATCATGCCGCGGTTGTAGAGTCCCACATTCCAGACGCCGACATCGTCGGTCATGATGACGAGGATGTTGGGGCGCTTCGTTTCGGCGTGGACTCCAGTGAAGGAGAGCAGGATCCAGAGGGCGGTGAGGCGGAATTTCATAACGGTATCAAGTGGCGAGCAGACCCCGGATGCGGTCTGCTGTTCTGAGGAGATTGGAGAGCAGATGGACGTTGAAGTCCGGCTGGAAATGTCGTGCGACTGCGGGTGTGATACGGACCTCCCGGCGCTCCGCCCGCTCCACCCAGCCTAGTTTTTCCAAATGGGCGATTTTCCGGCGGATGGTTTCCCGGGGCAACCCGGTCGCAGCCGCAAGGGAGTGGGCGTTGCAGGCCTGCAGGCGCGACCGCAGAGCTTCATCCTGATCCATCCGGTCCATCACCTCTCGATCGACCCCCTTCTCGACGGTGAAGTGGGCCGCCATATTGTGATGGGCAATCTCACCCAGCACGATCACGAGCGCCAGATCTCCGTCGAAATGCCGGTAGAGGTCGCGCAGGTAACCCACGAGGAAGTGGGACATGAGCAGGGAAATCTCCGCCTGGTGCCGGTCGTAGGATTCCAACGGGAATGGAAGGGCGGCGTTGGGAGAGGGCTGCATCGACGTTTCGGGTATCATCACTACCGATGGTGGAGGGCGGCAACAATTTCAAAACTGCCCAAACTGGGCAGTAGGTCAGAGTGGTGAAACCGGATATCGGCGGAGGTTTGGGACCTTGCGAAGAGGTCTGACCGATTGCGGCATTCCGGTGGTGTCGCGCGTGCCGAGCTCGACCACCGGCTTCAGGCCGTCATCCCTGCGGGATTAGGGAGGAGGATCGTTCAGATGGGCAGACCTCTGGGGGTCCGCGCTGGGGGTGCAGATGGCCAGACCTCTGGGGGTGGCGCAATTGCGCGCTGCGAAGAGGTCTGTCCAATTGCGGGGGTCCGGTGGTGTCGCTCGTGCCGAGCTCAACCACCGGCTTCAGGCCGTCATCCCTGCGGGATGAGGAGGCGGATCGTCTAGGTGCCCAGGGAGAACGCGATAGGTGGCCAGACCTCTGGAGAATGGGACTGGCGCCGGGAGGGGTTGGCGCGGAATCGGGTCCCTGCGAAGAGGCCTGTCCGATTGAGGACGGTTAAGTGGCCAGACCTCTGGAGAACGCTAGAGTGAGCAGAATCATTGCGGCGGCGGCGTTGCCTCGAATTCCCGCATTCCGGCCTCATCCTCCTGAATCCAGCTCTCGACGACCGCCTTCGGCAGGTCGCGCACGGCCACTGCCACGGCAGGGCGCAGAACCAATTCCCCGTCCCGTTCTTCGATGATCACCAAGGGGTTCTCGGTTCCGAGACCAAACTTGCGGCGAAGGGCAGGAGGCAGCGTCACGGTGCCTCGCTTGCTGATGGGAACGACTACAGTCATGCCGCAATGCCGCATTGCCGCAATGCAGCGCAAGCGCAAGGCATCGGGTTCGGGTCCGATCAATGGCCAGACCTCTGTGGCGCTTTTCTGATTCCGTAAGCTCTGTGGGTGCCCCGTTTGTGGCAGAGTGCAAACCAAGGCAGAAGAGAATCTTGATTTTCGGGAGCAATATGTCATATTGCTGCTGGCATGTCCGATCTTAGATTTGAGTGGGACCCTAAAAAGGCATCCTCCAACGAGAAGAAGCATGGTGTCAGCCTTGGCGAGGCAGTCGGTCTTCCTTGACGAGGATGCTCTGGTCATACCTGACCCTGACCACTCCCAAGTGGAGGACCGATTTATCATTCTTGGGAGGAGCAGCGAAGACCGAGCGCTTGTCGTCGTGCACTGTTTTCGTGCCGCTGGCAGCGTTATTCGAATCATTTCAGCCCGACGTGCAGGAACCAAAGAACAGAAACCTTATTGGGAGAATAAATCATGAGATCAGAATACGACTTCACGAATGCGGTCCGGAATCCCTACACAAAGAAAGAAAAGAAAGCGATTACGATCCGTCTTGAGGCAGACGTGGTTGATTATTTCAAGGGTATGTCCAGGGAAACTGGTATTCCCTATCAGAACTTAATCAATTTATATTTGAGAGACTGCGCAGAGAACAGTCGGAAGCTAAGCTTGGTCTGGAATAAGAAGGAGAAATGAGGCCGAACGAGGGTGAGCTCAATAGGTGGCCAGACCTCTGGAGATGGGGACCAGCAGAGGAAGCGGTGACGTCTCGGGAGAGGTGGCGCGGAGTCGGGCGGGAGGGGTGGCTGGACTTAGCGGGGAGGGGGGAGTTGGCGGGATGGCGGGGTGGGATCGGAGGGGTTGGGAGGTTGGTCCTGGGGTGGGTCGGGCGGCCAGAGAGGGAGTGTTGGGGCCCATGGGCCATCGCCGAGGAAGTCGGCGACGAGGTCAGCGAGGCTGACGCCGAAGATTTCGGTGCAGGCGGTGTCGTCGGCGTCGATCCAGTCGGCGACGGAGATGAAGAGGAGGACCTGGGAGCGGGAGGCGGCGAGGTCGGCTTCGATTTTCCGCCAGAGGACTTGGATCGCCCGAATCCTCGTAGGATCTGCAGGCGTCTTTGATGACGCGCATGGGGGCTTCGGAGAGGATGAGGAAGTTGGCGGTTTCGTAGGCGCTGTAGTTGCCGCCGAGATGGGA
>JAIXVE010000354.1 GCA_027483175.1 Verrucomicrobiaceae bacterium
CATTGCTGGGTTGTTTTGCATAACACCACCAATCCAGCACGATTCCGCCGCCTGGCCACCCGCGATTTCACGAACCTGCTAACTCAAAGCGGCTCTACTTCTGTGGGATGCCTGTGAAAGATCTCTTCGACGCGGGGTTGAGGCCTTATGGTTTTCCTACGCTCGAAAAAACGCTTCTCGAGGCTAAGCACCTCAAAGTCCGTCTGGTCCAGGCCGATGGTGTGGCGCTTCCCGAGTTTCAAGCTGAAACCGCCGGGATCGAGGTTAGAGCTGATTGGCTGATCGCGGAGCTGGAGTTGGCTAACGCGCCGATGACCATTTCAGAGGCCAGAACGGAGATGCTTCGGTGGATACAGTTCGGAACCAGACCCAAATGGAGTGAGGCGGAACTGGATTCGTTTTTGGCTGCGGTGGCTGCGGACTATATTGACTACAATTACGGCCCAAACGCAATCCGCCATAATTTTCGGATCTATTGGTCTGACGTCAAGAATATTACCTATGTTGTATGGTTTCAGCAGGCGCGTCATCCTGCAACGCCGCTCGCAGTTCGCATGAAGATCAGGTTTCCCCTGACTCCGGCTCAAGCAGGCAAGTCGTTCGACATTCCGATTCCGCCGCCGCCGGGCTATGAGAACGTAGACATGACGGCTCCGAAGGACTTTGGCCCGGATAGCCCGCCTGAGGACCCCGAGATTGAACGCGTCCGCAGGGCCGGAGTGATGCCGGATTATTCCGGTCTGCCTGAGAAAAGAATCCGCTCGGGCGTCTTGCCGCGAGGCCACATCGAAGAGTCGGTGGTCGCTGACGCGGCCAGACCCTCGAGGGTTTCATCGGCGGTTTGGTGGCTTGTAGGCATTGCAACGGTGGTGATCGCCATCGGTGCTTATGCATCCCGTAAGGGCAAGAAGTGACCCGGGCATTTCAAGTTCCAGAGTTCAAGGGGACGGACATCTTGCATTCAGACGATGGGGGAGGAAGCGCTGGAGCCGGGGAGGGAGGAGAGAAGAGTGGAGGCGAGCAGGGGGAGTTCGGGCCGGGACGGTGGGGTGGAGTTGGGGGGCGTGAAATTCCCGCTGTCCGGCGTGGTGAGGTGATGGAAGGGAGAGGGGCTATGAAATTGCCTGCACTTCCTGAAGATCCTGCTGAGTTTGCCCGTCGCGTGATGGAGGGGGCGAAGTTTCCGATGTTGGCAACGGTGGATGGGGGGCAGCCGAGGGTGCGGCCGGTGTCACCGGTGAAGGTGGATGGATTCACGGTGTATGTGGCGAATCTGCGGCGGTATGGGAAGACGGCGGAGATCGAGGCGAATCCGCTGGTGGAGTTATGTTATCTGGACGGCAATCACGACCAGGTGAGGATCACGGGTCGGGCGGAGGTGCTGAACGATGCGGCGGTGATGGAGGAGATCTGGAACGGGAATCCGCTGCTGCGGCGGTATCTGGGGAGTCCTGACAATCCTGAGCTGCTGGTGTACCGGATTGTGCCGGAGCGGGTGCGGTGCATGAAGGAATGGGCGCTGGAGTATGCGGAGGTGCCGGTGTGAGGGGGATGAGATGTTGGTGTAGTGGGCGGGTTGTGTTATTTTAACCGGTTATTGTCTGAATAATTACTCGCCACCCCTCAATGACTGACTCGCATCAATTGCCAACGTGGTCGTTCCTCATTCATTATCGCCCGAGTGATTTGGAATGTCCTTCGGACTATCCTGCCTTCGATTACGAACCGATGGTTGTGGGCGACTTTGACCTTTTTGCAGAGTTGGCGGCCATGGTCGGGCGCTCTTTTTCTCCTGACAATCAAGGCCGCATTTGCTATTTTGGTTGCAAGGCACCTGAAGGCAGTCCTGTCCTCGCCCGGGTTCTTGAGCGACTGGAACACGCAGGATGGAAGCCGGTCTTGCAAGGTCGGCGCGCCAACGAGCGGCGTCCTGGCGAGTTCAGGGTCACGCGTTTGTTTCCAGATCCCACCGCTGACGAGCTCGATGCGGCTCCTTTTGTAACCAAGCACAGGTGTTTGGAAGGAGGTTGGGGGCTGCGCCTCGAAGGCGATGTTCTGCATGCCAAGTGGGAGGATGACATCGGGCACCCGAAAGCACCAGTGGTGGACGTCGTCGGCGATGTGCGGGACTACCCGACCGCCTGGACGCTGGAAGCGCAGCGCGCTCTCGCGGATGCCGGAATGGTGGGGGCCGACTTTGCGCCTATCGTCTGGTACTATGACGACCCCCTGGTGAAGGCGCACACCCACTACCTGCGAGCGAAGCATGCCTTCCCTCGATCAAAGACACCTCGCTGCGTTGGCCCACTGCTGGTGGATGAGGCCTATCTTACGGCTCATGGCGAGCCCGAGGAATGGGAATGGGACGAAGGGGCCCGACTATACGGCCAGGCCCGCATGTTTTACACGAAAAGCGATGTGGACCGGATGGCAGGCATCGACATCGCGCGAACGATGGAGACGTTCCCGACCGTGAACGGCACTCGAAGTTCGCTGCCGGCCAAAACAATTTACAGCCAGCGGTTCCGGCGCTGGGCAGATGCCATGGGGTACGGCATGGAGTGGCTTCCTGTCGTTGTGATCGAGGATTGACGTTGGCATGAGAAGGTGTCCGGGCTGGGTCAGGGGCCAATGAACCCGCGCTTCGGTTTCCGAGATTCCGGTGCGGCGGTGGAAGCGGCTTGATATCGATCGGGCATTGAGGTTTGCTCGGCGGCATCATGAAGCGAACTCAAATCCAGTTCCCGGATCTGCTTTACCGGCGCTTGAAGGAAGTGGCGGCACAGGAGGATTGGTCGCTGGCGGAAGTGATGAGGAAGGCGGCGGAGCAATTCGTGGCACGGTTCCCCCAGACGCCTCCGCAGGCCGTGGGCTGGAGCTTCCCTACGCTCGATTGTGGGGGCGAGTTTCTCGAAGTTCCCGAGGGCCGTGCCGAGGCGGACGCCATCGTTTGGGAATCCTAGGGCGTTGATCTGGGCTGGTATGCGGTGTCCCGTTGGGACACGCGCCGTGGGGTGAATGGTGCGAAGTGGAGGCGGGTCTTGGGGTGGGAGGTCGATTCAGGCCTGGTTCAGATCTGGCGGGCAGGCCGTCTTGTCCTGGCGGCGATCAGGAGAGGGTACTTGCAATTCCAAGCGTATGGTCGATAACTGATTCCATCATGATCAGCCGGATCAATTTGTGCTTTTGTTGGCTGTTCTTAGTCGCTGTGGGAGCAGCCTGCTCCCAGACGTTGATGGAATCGAAGCCTAAGCCGTTGGTTGAAGATGCGGTTATAGAGTACCTTGGCGGTGAGGGAGGGAATCTTGAGCGGCTTGTGGGATGTGACGATGACAAATGGCGGTATGGCGGCTTTATGTTTCTGGCTGGAGAGTCTGTCCCATTGCCGGCTGGAGGTCTTGTTGAGCGTATCATTTTAAACGTGAGCCCGGGAATCGACTTCATGCTTCTCGGCTGTTCGATCGATGTGCTGACAAACACCCATGAACCGGGCTACGTTCCTCCCAGTTATCAGGTGATGGTTTGGACAAAAGGCGATGGTTGGCGGGCAGCTCTCGGTGACGATGGCAAGCCGACGGTTCTTTGTGGGGAGCTGGTATCCATTCGCACGCGGGAGGGTCGAAAAGAATATGGCTTTTGCTGGTATGGTCGCGGCCGCGGCGCCCAACTCGGTGTGGATGTCGTGACAGTGGTTGATGGAAAGATGAAGGTGGTGGACACGAATCGTCGAGATCTGGATGATTTCGATGGTGAGGATCCACCGCCAGCGAAAGACCTGGATTTAACGGAGGCGACGTTTCAATGGGAGTGGATCACGCTATCTGGGCTCGTGAACGGCAAGCCTTGGCGGGATGATGATGTGCCTGCTTCGAAGGAAGAGGTCGAGGGACTGGTGAGCAAAACGCCACCGATCTCCAAGAGAGATTTTGTGGCGTGGGTGAAGGCAAAGGGGAAGAAGTAGTGAAACAGGAGGAAGCAAGAGGACAGGCCGAGTGCGTTGGAAGGGCGGGTGTTTTCGGGCGGGATTTTGAGGGGGGGAACCCCTACGGGGTTCTGTGTTATTGTTTTTGGGGCCGGGGGTACCGCGAGTGGCTCGCGGGACCCCCGGTTATTGATAGGTCGTCCCTACGGGACGCGAGGGTGGAGGAGGTGGTGGTGGTGGACCCAGAGCGGTGCTCTGGGCTGGGATGCGGCGTTCCTACAGAACGCGGGTGGTGGTGGTGGTGG
>JAIXVE010000092.1 GCA_027483175.1 Verrucomicrobiaceae bacterium
AACCGACGAGCAACACAGGAATCGGGAAAAAGACCCGTCCCCTACCCCCTCCGCAGTGCGGCTCGTTCCTCCTTCCTTCCCACAAAATCAGAAGATACCATCTGTAAGGCGGGCTGCACTAGGGGCCTCTCACACGATCCCCCATCTCACCTCGCAGCTTGTGCCCGCCCCTTTCCAACCCATCATCCCCCCGTGTTCACCCCTCCGCGTCTCCCCGATCTCTCATGGATGACCACCAGCCTGCGCGGCGTCCTCCCGTCGCCCTATCTGGAAATCGTCCTCGCCCTCACCGCCCTCTTCGCCGGAGCCATCATCGGCACCGAACGCGAACGCCATGACAAACCCGCCGGCCTCCGCACGCTCATCCTCGTCTGCCTCGGCGCCGCCGTCTACACCATGGCTTCCTATCTCTTCGCCACTCCCTCCGGCGACCCCGGCCGCATCGCCGCTCAGATCGTCACCGGCGTCGGCTTCCTCGGCGCAGGCGCCATCCTCCAATCCGGCGGCATCGTCAGCGGCATGACCACCGCCGCCACCGTCTGGATGACCGCCGCCGTCGGCATCGTCGCCGGCTCAGGCTTCCCACTCTCCGCCATCGGAGCCGCCTCCCTCGTCCGCATCGTCCTCGTCTGGGTCGAACGCTGGGAAGTCCGCCACCTCGGCGGCATGAAACAAGTCTCCATCGCCATCGTCTTCGATCCCGCTAACGGAAAAACCCGCCTCCGCCTCCAGAACCTCCTCGGCCAGTTCCGCGGCGTCACCGATTCCTTCATCATCGAAGACGCCCCCGACTCCCTGAAAAAAGTCCACTTCGAACTCCGCCTCCCCCGCCGCCACCTCAACGAATTCCTCAACGCCCTCACGCTCCTGCCGGAAGTGCACGGCATCGAGTGCAACGACTGCGGCACCCTCAGATCCTGACAATCCTCCGATCCTGACAACTCCAGACGCTCTCCGCCCACCGCGGCCCATCCCTCACTTCGGCAGCATCCCGAGATACTTCTGCCAGCCCGCCTCCACCGCCTTCTCCTTCTCCGGCACCTGCGGAGCCAATGCCGCCAGCTCCTTGCGCGCCTCATCCAGCCGCGCCGTCTCCGTCGCCAGCTGCTTCTCAAGCTTCGCCAGTTCCTCCGCCGTCGGCGCAGGCACCGCCGCCTTCTTCTCACCAATCGCCTTCAGGCTCGCCTCCAGCGCCGGAATCTCCACCTGCAGATCCGCCACCTTCTCCTTCATCGCCGCCGTCTCGTCCCGCAGCGCAATCACTAGCTGATTCTCCCGCTGCGCCTGCCAGTACTGCAATGCCCGCTTCGGCCCCGCCGCCGCCGCCACCGCCGCATCCAATGCCGGCTTCGCCGCCACCACCGCCTTCTCCGCCTCCACCACCGCCGCCTGCTGCTTCACCAGCTCCGCATTCATCACATCCAGCTTCCCCTTCAGCGCCGCCACCCCGTCCGTCTGCTGCTTCAACGCAGCCTGAGCCGCCGCCAGCGCCGCATCCGTCTGCGCCACCGCCGCCGCCAATCCCTTCTGACGCGCCCCGATCACCGCCTTCGTCATCGCATCCAGGGACGCCTCAGCCGCCGCCGCCCGCTCCATAGATTCCTTCAACTCACCCGCCGCTCCCGCAGGCAACGCCGCCGCCGGAACCACCGCCGCTCCGGCCTCTGCCGCTCGCTTCGCCACCGCCTCACCCTCGACCGCCAATCCCTTCTTCGCCTCCGTCTGCTTCGCCACCTCCGCCGTCGCCGCCTCAACCGCCTTCGTCCCCGCCTCCATCATCGCCGTCGTCTCCGCAATTGCCTTCGTCGCCGCCTCCACCACCGCCACCGCATCCGCCTTCATCTTCTCCACCACCGCATAATCCGCCGCCGCCTTCTCCGCCGCAGCCGCCAACCCGCCCATCTCCTTCGTCACCTGCTCAATCCGCATCTCGATCGACGGAGGATTGTACAGCACAAACCCTAGCGGCTCCCCATCCTTCGCCGCATCCCACACCTTGATCTCCCCGTTCCACGCCCCCGTCACCACCGTCTTCCCCTCCTGCGTGAACACCGTCCGCAGCACCATCTGCCCAGCCGACGGCACCCAGTCCCTAACCTGCGCCCCGTTCGCATCCCAGATCCTCGCATGGCCGTCCCGCCCGCCCGACACCATCCGCCCGTCCGGCGCAAAATGCAGCGCCAGCACCCCGCCATGACTCGCCTGCTTCTTCACCTGCGTCCCGTTCACCATCTCCCACCAGATCCAGTTCCCATCCTCACTCCCCGACGCCACCAGGTTGCTGTCCCCGCGCCACGCCAGCGCCCCCACCATCTTCTCGTGCCCCTTCAGATTGTAAAACTCCCCGCCCGTCTCCGTCTCCCACACATACAACCCGCCATTCCGGTCCCCCGTCGCCAGCAGCACGCCGTCAGGACTGAACGCCACCGCCGTCAGCCAGTCGGTGTGCTTCTTGATCTCCTTCCGCAACGCCCCGCTCGCCGTATCGTAAATCTTCACCCGCTTCTCCCGCGACCCAATCGCAATCTTGCTATAGTCCGGCGTGATGTCCGCCGCCGCAATCGAATCAAATTCCTCCCCTAGCGTGATCACACGCTTCCCCGTCTTCACATCCCACACCGCCACCGTCCCCTTCTTCCCGCCAATCCCGCCGCTCGCCAGCACCAGCGCCCCATTCCGCGTGAACGTCACATTCTCCGGAAATCCTCCCTCCGGAAACGCCAGCACGCCTAGCAGTTCCCGAGTCTCCGAATGATACAGCAGCACCTGCTTCGGCGCAGCCAGCGCCAGCAGCGGAGCCCACGGACTGTGCGCCATCGCCGTCACCGCATTCGCCCGCACCGGCGTCACCACCGGCTGCAGACTCAAATGCTCAGGCATCGCCGCAGGCCCTTCCGGCTTCCCAGCCGTCCCACCCGCACTCATCGCAAACTCCGCCTTCTTCTTCGCCTTCGCAGACGACGACGCCGTCTCCAGCACCCCACCCGCAATCCACTTCGCAATCACCTCCGCCTCCGCCGCCGGAATCTTGTCGCTCTTCGGCGGCATGAACGGCTCCGCACTGTGCACCACCACCTGAAACAACTTGCTCGCCTGCGCATCCCCAGGCTCAATGCTCACCCCGCCACTCCCCCCGGCCATCGTCGCCATGAACGTACTCAAATCCAGCCCGCCCTTCTTCTTGTCCGCATTGTGACAATTCAAACACCGGTTCTCCAGAATCGGCCGCACATGGTCCTGATACGTCACCTTCTCCTGACCAGAAACCACGCCAATCCCGGCAGCTGAAAGCAGTACTGTATATCGAATCGTCGGTGTCATGGGCATTGAGGCAGCAGCAAAGCAATTCTCACCCTCCCCGGAACGGCCCGCAACCGATTCGCTTTTCACCTTTCCACTCCCCCAATCCCCCCATCCGGCCCCCCCTCCCCCACCCCTTCACCTCCCCTCCGGAATCTGCCGCCCCGCCTGATCCCGCAGCAGGCTCACCAGCGTCTCCACCTCCACCGTCACCGGCTCCT
This sequence comes from Verrucomicrobiaceae bacterium, assembly GCA_027483175.1. GTDB lineage: Bacteria > Verrucomicrobiota > Verrucomicrobiia > Verrucomicrobiales > V1-33 > V1-33. The sequence continues at coordinate 3,522 of JAIXVE010000092.1, forward strand.
TCGGCAGCACCACCAGCAACTCCGCCGTCGGCACCGGAGCCGCCAACGCCACAAACACACAACCCGCATGCGGCAGCTTCCGCGCATGCCCCGGCAGCAACCCCACCCCGCCCCCCGACGACACCGTCCCCAGCAGCAGCGACAGCGAATCCACCTCCGCCGTCACCCGAGGCTCAAATCCCGCCACCGCACACGCCTTCCGAAACCACTCCCGCCTCCCCGGAAAATACACGTCCGAAAGCGACACCCATTCCTCACCACGCAACGCCCCCAGCGGAATCCGCTTCCGACCCGCCAGCTCATGATTGTCCGGCAGCACCGCCGCCATCGGATGCCGCGACAACCGGTGAATCACATACCGCTCCCGCTCCACTTCCTCAATATTCCCCAGCACCGCCGCATCCAGCTCCCGCGCCCGCAACCGATCCAACTGCGCCCGCGGCGGCAACTCAAACAAACTCACCTGCGTCCCCGCATGACGCTGCCGGAACTCCCGTACCGCCGGTGCCACCAAGTCATCCAGAAACACCGGCAGAAACCCCAGCCGCATCGTCCGCCGCGCCGCCCCAAACCGCTCCCCAACCTGCTGCACCGCCGTCTCCGCATCACACAACAACTGCCTCGCCCGCGGCAGAAACCACCGCCCTGCCTCACTCAAATACATCCGCTTCCGAATCCGCTCAAACAACTCCACCCCCAACTCCCCCTCCAGCACTCCAATCTGCCGACTCAACGCCGGCTGCGTCACATGCAGCCGCTCCGCCGCCCGCGACACACTCAATTCCTCAGCCACCGCCACAAAATACCGGATCTGATGAAACTCCATCCCCCCACCCTCGCCCCTTCACCTCCCTCCGCAACCCACACGAGCAGCGACTTTCCAGTCCCCGTCATCACCAATCCCCCCTCTCTTTCCCATCCTCCTCCTCAACATCGACCACCATCCTCACTTCAACTCCTTCCGCCCCCCGCAATGCCCGCACGACGGCTTGGGCGCCTCCCCGCGAAGCCACGCCGGAAGCTACCCACCCCGCGACACCGACCAGTCAAACTCGTCACATCAGCATCCGCCAACGGAGAGGGGACATTCCTGTCCCCCAAACCAAACATGCGCAAGGACCTTCCAGTCCGTGTCCCACGCCCATAACAATGCCATCCCGGCCTTTCCACTCGACCTTCCGCTTCTTCAGGCCAACCTTGAACACCTGAAGCCGTAAATCCCAACACCTCACAGACGCCATTCCAACGCTGCGCATCCCGGTTCCCACGCTAAAGAATCGTTCCCACAGGAAAACGCCCCGCTGTTTGCAACTCCCCCTCCAAGTCAAAAGTTGCAAAACGGAAGCCCTGAGTCACCGTTTCGCTACCATGGCAACACTGGTCATCAAATCATTCCCCGAAGCCCTCCACACCAAACTGAGGCAGTTTGCCGCCGCCCACAGGCGCTCCATAACACAGGAAACCATCCACCTCATCGAGACCGCAATCGCTGCAGAGGAACAATCATCCCCTACCACAAGTGGCCAGTCAAAATGGGCCAACCGCAAGCTCTTGCCGGAATACGAAGCCATGATCGCCACAGGTGCCTTCAGCGGAGGCACTGACTCCACCCAGATCATCTCTGAGGAACGCGACGCCCGATGAGCCCGGCCTAACTCCAACGACAAACACCTCCTCGCCGCCGCCCCGCTCTTCGGACTACGCGGGATAAACGTCATCCCATAAGAACCCGCGAAAACGTCGCCCATCAACGGCTAGCCAAGCACCAACCCACCCCAACCCCGCCCATCCAGTCCATCCCACCACCCCTCACTCCTTCCCGCAAGCCCCACTCTCCGAATACGCTCCCCCCCGTGTCCCAACGGGACACCGTATACCAGCCCAGAGCACCGCTCTGGGTACACCACCACCACCAACCCAGCGTTCTGTAGGAACGCCGCATACCCGCAAATCGCAGACAACTCACAGATCCGCCCCGAGGAATTGACAATGTGCGTCCATGCGCAGACTTGTGCAGCATGCGGATCTCCATCGATCTCCCCGAACCGCTCCTCAAGCGCCTCAAGCTCCTAGCGGTGCAGAAAGATATCAGTCTCAAGGCCTTCATCACGCAGGCTCTGGAGGCGGCGTTGCAGGCTCCGGCTGCCGCCGGCACGAGGATGGAGAAGCCGCCCATCACTCGCAGCAAAGGCATCGTCCCGATCCTGACGAAACAGTCACTGGGTGAGCTGCTCGAGTCCGAGGACGAAACCAAGTCGGGCCGATGAAATCCGTGGTGGACGTCAACGTCATCTTTGCCCTGCTCGTTGGCGGTCATCCCCACCACGCTGCCGCATGGAAGTGGTGGCAGCAGCAGGTCGATGGACACGTTGGTCTGTGCTGGCTGACTCGGATGTCGGTGCTGCGTCTGCTTACGAACAGCAAGGCCATGGGAGGTCAGCCCGCCACGCCGGAAGAGGCTCTCACAGCTTGGGATGCCTTGGCGGCAGACCCGCGATGCCTATGGCTGGAGGCAGACGCGGCCCACGAGCCTTTCCTGCGGCAATTTGTCACTGGTCGTCAGTCGTCGCCAAATCTGTGGTCGGATGCATGGCTCGCCGCCCTCGCCGCCTCCAATGGACTCCG
>JAIXVE010000136.1 GCA_027483175.1 Verrucomicrobiaceae bacterium
ATCTTCTCCCACGTCACCGTCGGCGGCACATGAATCGTATCGCCCTCCGACTCCCCTCCCTCCTGCGCACACACCCAACCGCACCCGCTCACAACGATCACCGCCGCCACCGGTAGGACTTGACTGAAGACTCTGGAAAACATGGACTCCCAACCTTTCGGGCACGCCCCTCCTTGGCAACAGAAAAACCCGAAATCCCCGCCCCGCTCCCTCCCACACCCTCCTCCCCTCCCAGATTGCCGGTTGCATTCCCACGCCTCCGCTCGTCCGATCAATTTTCCGCCCCGCCGCCATGCTCGATCAGCCGCCCGCCCTGCTCATCAAATTCCCCGGAACCAACTGCGACGCAGAAACCTCCCGCGCCCTCGAAATCGCAGGCTTCGCTCCCAAAGTCGTTCCCATCTCCACCGTCACCAAGGACGACCTCAAGGCCGCCAGGCTCCTCGTCATGAGCGGCGGCTTCTCCTACGGCGACTACGTCATGGCCGGCCGCATCGCCCAGCTCGTCACCGAACGCCGCCTCGGCCACTCCATCGAATCCTTCATCTCCAACGGCGGCTACGTCCTCGGCATCTGCAACGGCTTCCAGATCCTCACCAAAATCGGCGTTCTCCCCGAGGGCTCCCTCATCGACAACGCCAGCGGCCGCTTCCAGTGCCGTTGGGTCAAGCTCAAGGTCACCGCCCCCAATAACCCGTTCCTCTCCGAAGTCGCCCCAGACCTCGAACTCCCCATCGCTCACGCCGAAGGCCGCTTCGTCGCCCCGGAAGGCAAGGCCGAAGAATACCTCGCCAAGGGCCTCGTCACACTCCAGTACGCCGACGACGTCAACGGTTCCTCCCTGCGCATCGCCGGCCTCCAGGACCCCACCGGCCGGGTCTTCGGCCTCATGCCCCACCCGGAACGCTTCCTCTTCCGCTCCCACCACTACGACCCCGATTGGTCCAACGGCACCAACTACGGCGAAGGCTATTCCTTCTTCCGCGGCATCTGGCGCGAACTCACCGGCGGCCGCCGTCTCATCGCCGCCAACGCCTGACACCCCCACCCCCTAACTCTTTCCCCGCGCCCCCATGTCGTCCACCAAACTCACCTACCAGCAAGCCGGAGTCGACACCAAAGAAGCCGCCGCGCTCGTCGGCGACATCGGCAAGCTCCGTTCCTCCACCGAAGCCAAGCGCAAGCTCTACGGTGCCTTCGGTCTCTTCGCCGCCGCCTACGACCTCAGCAGCTACAAACAACCGGTCATCGTCACCGGCTGCGACGGGGTCGGCACCAAGCTCGAACTCCTCCTCCACCACGATCTCCTCGAAACCGCAGGCAAGGACCTCGTCGCCATGAACGTCAATGACGTCCTCACCACCGGCGGCGACCCTATCATGTTCCTCGATTACCTCGGCATCCCGAAAATCGATAAAGTACAGATCTCCCGTCTCATCGCCGGCATGACCGAATGGCTCGCCGCCTGCGACTGTATCCTCGCCGGCGGCGAAACCGCCGAAATGCCAGGCATCGTCCCCGAAGGCTTCGTCGAAATGAGCGGCTTCGCCATCGGCGCCGTCGAAAAACCCGACCTCATTCAGCCAGAACGCGTCCAGCCCGGCGACGCCGTCATCGGCTTCCCCAGCGACGGCTTCCACGCCAACGGCTGGAGTCTCGTCCGCCGCGTTCTCCGCGAACACGCCGAAGACTTCTCCACCGAGGAAATCATCGCCATGCTCGCCCCCACGCGCCTCTATCACGAAGAGGTCCGCGCCCTCCGCGCCGCCTCCGTCGACGTCCGCGCCATGGCCCACATCACCGGCGGCGGTCTCACCGAAAACCTCGAACGCTTCCTCGGCCACAAAGGCGCTGACCTCTCCATCCCCGCATGGAACCTCGGTGCCATCCCCAAGGTCCTCCAGCACTGCGACCCCGCCGACCAGATCAACACCTTCAACATGGGCTGGGGCTGGGTCGTCATCGTCCCTCAAGCCGACAAAGCCAAGGCCCTCGCCACCGGCCCCGGCGGCCGAGAACTCGGCGTCATCACCGACTCCGAAGGGGTCCGCGTCTCCATCCTCCCCTGATCCCTAACTCCCCCCGCCGCCATGATCGTCTCCCCCAAAATCCGCGGGTTCATCTGCACCACCGCCCACCCGGACGGCTGCGCCGCTCACATCGCCGAACAGATCGCCGTCGTCAGAAACCGCGGCCCCATCCCTAACGGCCCCAAAAAGGTCCTCGTCATCGGCGCTTCCACCGGCTACGGCCTCGCCTCCCGCATCGCCGCCGCCTTCGGCTCCAACGCCGCCACCATCGGGGTCTTCTTCGAAAAACCAGGCGAACCAGACCGCTGCGGCTCCGCAGGCTGGTACAACTCCGCCGCCTTCGAAAAAGAAGCCGCCAAAGCCGGTCTCTACGCCCGCTCCTTCAACGGCGACGCCTTCTCCGACACCATCAAAGCCGAGGTCATCGCCGCCCTCAAAGCCGATCTCGGCCAGGTCGATACCGTCATCTACAGTCTCGCCTCCCCACGCCGCACTCACCCCAAAACCGGCGAGGTCTTCAAATCCGTCCTCAAACCAGTCGGCGACCCGTTCTCCAGCAAAAACCTCAACACCGGCACCGGCGCCGTCCACGAAATCACCATCGAACCCGCCGCCGGCGATGACATCGACCAGACCATCGCCGTCATGGGCGGCGACGACTGGCAACTCTGGATCGACGCCCTCCTCGCCGCCGACGCCCTCGCCCCTAACGCCCAGACCATCGCCTACTCCTACATCGGCCCCGTCGAAACATGGCCGATCTACAAAAACGGCACCATCGGCCGCGCCAAGGAAGACCTCGAACGCGTCCAGCGCGCCCTCGACCTCTCCCTCGCCCCCCTCGGCGGCAAAGCATGGGTCTCCGTCAACAAAGCCCTCGTCACCCAGGCCAGCTCCGCCATCCCAGTCGTCCCACTCTACATCTCTCTCCTCTACAAGGTCATGAAAGAGGAAGGCACCCACGAGGACTGCATCGAACAAATGGACCGGCTCTTCCGCGAACGTCTCGCTAACGGCAACCCCCAGCCCGACGACGCCGGCCGCATCCGCATCGACGACTGGGAAATGACCCCGCACGTCCAGGCCCTCGTCGCCGAACGCTGGAAAATCGTCTCCACCGAAAACCTCGCCGAACTCGGCGACTTCGCCGGCTACCAATCCAGCTTCCTCCGCCTCTTCGGCTTCGGCCTCAACGGCATCGACTACTCCGCAGAAACCGACACCAGCGTCGCCGTCCCCTCCCTCGCCTAGCAATCCGCAGGACGGGCCGCCCTAACCTGACGCCCACTCCCCATGCCGGATCCCGCCGATCGTCTCCCCGTCGGCCCCCCGGCCATGCCCTCGTTCCGCACCGCCCTCAAATGGTGGTTCCGGCTCGGCTGTCTCAGCTTCGGCGGCCCAGCCGGACAGATCGCCCTCATGCACCGCGAACTCGTCGAACGCCGACGCTGGATCTCCGACGACCACTTCCTCCACGCCCTCAACTTCTGCATGCTCCTCCCCGGCCCGGAGGCCCAGCAGCTCGCCACCTACCTCGGCTGGCGTCTCCACGGCGCAAAAGGCGGCATCGCCGCCGGTGCCCTCTTCATCCTCCCCTCCGCCCTCCTCCTCGTCCTCCTCAGCTGGCTCTACATGGCCGGACAGAACCTCTGGTGGATCGCCGCCGCCTTCGCAGGCCTCGCCCCCGCCGTCGTCGCCCTCATCCTCGCCGCCACCCTCCGCATCGGCCGCAAAGCCCTCCACTCCACCCCACTCTGGCTCATCGCCATCGCCTCGTTCGCCCTCATCCGCTTCTCCCACGTCTCCTTCATCCTCATCCTCGCCGCCGCCGCTCTCCTCGGTTCCTTCGGCCACCGCTACCGGCCCGACCTCTTCCCCGCCTCTCCCGCCCCCTCCTCCCGGCCCTCCTCCGCCCCCTCCCTAACCCTCCCGCCCTGCCCCCGTCCCTCCCTCCGACGCACCCTCACCATCACCGCCACCACCCTCACCATCTGGTGGCTCCCCGTCCTCGCCGCCACCCTCGCCTTCGGCCCACGCTCTCTCTTCACTAACCTCGGCCTCTTCTTCAGCAAAGCCGCCCTCATCACCTTCGGCGGCGCTTACGCCGTCCTCCCCTACGTCTCCCAGCAGGCCGTCGACCACCACCACTGGCTCTCCCACCACCAGATGATGACCGGCCTCGCCCTCGCCGAATCCACCCCTGGACCACTCATCATGGTCCTCCAATTCGCAGGCTTCGCCGCCGGATGGAACCACCCACACCCACTCCCCCAACTCGCCGCCGCCTCCCTCGCCGCCGCCATCACCTCATGGTGCACCTTCCTCCCCAGCTTCCTCATGGTCTTCCTCGGCGCTCCCCACATCGAATCCCTCCACCATCACCCCCGGCTCTCCGCCGCCCTCCACGCCATCACCGCCGCCGTCGTCGGCGTCATCCTCAACCTAGCCATCTCCTTCGCCTCCACCTCCCTCCTCCCCAACCACCACCCAGACTGGACCGCCGCCGCCCTCACCATCGCCGCCTTCCTCGCCCTCGAAAAAGCCAAACTCCCCATCCTCCCCATCATCATCACCTCCGCCCTCATCGGCCTCCTCCGCGCCTCCCTCCCCTGACACCCACCCTCTCCGAACCAGCAGCCGAAGGCTCTGGACTGCTGTCAGCATTACAGCTCTCTCTGCGCACGGAGTGCGCCTGCCAGCCCCTCCGAACCAGCCCTTCGCGCCCTCGCGTGAGCCCCGCTCTCCCAACCAGCCCGCTCCCCTCGCATCCCTTGGGGATGCCGGCTTGTAGCCGGTGGTCGAGCGAGGCCACGAGCGATACCACCGGAAAAATGTACCAGCTAACATCGCACCCCGGACGGGTGCCGGCCCATCTCCGTTCCCGCCCCTCTCCCACCACCCTCCGACCAATCCCTTCTCACTTCTAACTTCTAACGTCTAACTTCTCCGGCAGCCACGGCCGGAACTCCGGAGGAATCGGCGCCGTGAACTCCATGCGCTCGCCCGTCACCGGGTGATCAAATGCCAGCCGCCACGCATGCAGCATCATCCGACCGGAAGGCGTCTGCCGACTCACCTTCGCATACGTCGCATCCCCTAACAACGGATGCCCCAGATGCCGCATGTGCACCCGGATCTGATGCGTGCGCCCCGTGTGCAGCGTGCAACGCACCAGCGCATCCGCTCCGCTCACATGCTCCACCCGGTAATC
>JAIXVE010000293.1 GCA_027483175.1 Verrucomicrobiaceae bacterium
GTGAAGTTCGTGCGCTGGCTGCGGGCATTTCTGTTCCGCGACGCGCCCTGGACGGCCACCCTTGACGCCCTGCGCATGGTCTACCGCACACCGTAGCCGAAATCACGGACACCGTTGCCGCGCACCACCTCATTCCACCTTCGCCCCCCGGCCAAGCCCCCCATTCTCCACCGGCGCACACCCAGGCCACCGCGTAGCACCCTTGAGCGCCCCCTCGAAGAGGTCTGTCTTTCTGTCACGCGGCACTCCGCACCCGCTCCACGAAGAAGTCTGCCTTTCTGTAATCGCGGTCCAGCATCTGAAGACACGCCTCCGAATCCGGTTTCCCCGTCTCCCCCCTCAGTGCCCCACGAAGAGGTCTGTCTACTTATCGGGTCCTGGCGCGCGACCCTCGCTCCAAAACCGAGCGGCACACACCCTTCATAGTCCTCGAAGAAGTCTCTGGGGCCTTCTTTTCTCCGGTGCTACCTTGAACACGGCTTCTAATGCCCGTGCCGCTCGCTTCCCCTGAGGTGTCTGGCTTCCTCTTCACCCGTGCCTTCCCGGTCCCAAAAACCCCGGCGGAGTCACCGGCGATTGGCTCGACACAAGCCCCTGTGCTCGCGGCATCTGCATTTCGGGCCACCAAGTCTGCGTTGCTCGGGGCATCGTCCCCACCGTCGGTTGCCGACGGATCGCAACTCTCATCGTCACCGCCGAAAAAAGCGGTCCTCCCTTACCCCGACCACTCTTTGTTCCCGTCCGACCCAATCCTCAGCCCACCGCCCCGCACGCCTCCATCAAAGCGTGCGGCAATGCCCTCCCCCCTTGCTTCGGAAGAACTCAGAACGCCGCCATCAACTCGTACGTGTACCCCCGCAGATACTCACTCTCCGGCAGCGCCGGCAGCACCGGGTGATCCACCCGCTGCGTATGCGTCGCCAGTTGGCAAAGCGTCTTCTTGGCATCCACCGTCGCCTCGAGAATGATCTCGCGGAAATCCCCGGTACTAACGTGGTGCGAACAGCAGTACGTGCTCAGCAACCCTCCCGCCGGCAGCATCTTCAGCGCCCGCAAATGAATCTCCTTGTAACCCCGAAGCGCATCCCCAACCGACTTCCGGTTCCGTGTGAATGACGGCGGGTCTAGAATAATGTAATCCCACGCCGCTCCCGCCGCTTCCTGCTCCTTCAAGTAATCAAACACGTTCGCACACACAAACGTGATCCGGTCCGCCACCCCCGCCGCTTCCGCATTCGCCTTCGCCGCTGCCAGAGCCGATTCACTCACATCCACCGCCGTCACCGCCGTCGCCCCGCCCAGCGCACACGCGATCGCAAACCCTCCCTGATTGCAGAAGCAGTCCAGCACTCGCTTCCCAGACGCACGGCTCCCAGCATCCCGGTAGTTATCCAGCTGGTCCAGATAAATCCCCGTCTTCTGCCCTCCCGTCGTATCAATCAGAAACGTCCCCGCATCGCTGCTCACCCGAAACGGTGCCGGCGCTTCCCCATGCAGCATCCCCGTCCGTAACTCCAACCCCTCGGCAATCCGGATCGGACTCTCATTCCGCTCCGTAACCGACTCAGCCCCGAATACCTCGACAATCGCCGCCGCAATCAACTCCCGCCTCATGTCCATTGCCAGCGTCAGCGTCTGCAGCACAAAATGCGGCCCGTAACGGTCGATCACCACTCCCGGCAACCCGTCACTCTCACTCCACACCACCCGGCACAACTCAGGATCAAGCCCAGCCATCCCCTCACGCCGCCGCAACGCCCGTCGCAATCGCCGCACGAAAAACTCCAGCGACAACTCCTCCTTGTGACGCGAAAACCGCCGCACCGTAATCTGCGACTGCGGATTGTAAATCCCGGTACCCAGCGGCCGGTCCTTGAAATCCTTCATCGAGACCACTGCGCCGGGCTCCGGCTGTCCAAAGACTTTCAGTATGTCTGCCGCATAAACCCACTCGTGTCCGTGGAATATGCGCGCGCGGGGTTTTACAACAATGCCAGCCAATGGGTGCTAGGGATAAAAGATTGAAATTTCAGCTCGATTCAGCAACTCACCCATCCGCCTCCGGCCCCCGATCCTCCGGAGCCACCTGCAGCGTCGCCGTAATGTGATCCAGTTGCTTCACCACTCGGTCAATGTGCATCACATGATCCAGAATCACCGGCTCATCCTCCTGCGGAAAACGCAGAATCAACCGCCCCGACCGCACAAACGGCAGATAATACTCAAACACATCGCAGATCTCCTTCGTGTACTGCATCCGCATCGACGAATACCGCTTCCGCTTGTCGAGCATCCCACCCACAAAAACCACCTCGTTCGACTCGATCTTCACATAGTGAAATCTCGAGTGCATCACCGCACCAATCATCAGCACCACCCACACCGCCGAAATCGCAAAGTAAAACTGCGCATTCGCCACCGGCGTGAACTTCGTCAGAAACCCGAACAACCCCGGCAGAAACTGATAGTATATGTTCGCAATGAACATCAGTAGCGCCACCACCAGCGATAGCAGAATCCCAATCAGCGCCCCCGTCAGCACAATGTCCGTACACACCACGACCATCGTGTACGTGAACGCCGCCAGAAACACCACCGCGATCACCTGTCCAGCCCTCAACTGCTTCGCAAATACCGCCGGATCCACCGTGTGCATCCCCGTTCCCGCCGCAGCAGTCGCCGCAGCCGCATCACCACCCTCCACCCCAGCCGTCTGCACCACGGCAACAGGTGCCTCCGCCAGTCGGCTGATCGCCCCATCAAACGAGAAAAACACACTCAGAATCCCGCACACCAGCGCCGCCAGCGCCATCGGATACAAAATCGGGATGTTCGGCCAGATCCGCACCACCAGACTGTGCGGATGACGATCTTCCGGAGAAACCGTGACGTGCGCCGGTGCCGGGGCCGGACTGGAGGATGACGGATCAGGCATGAGATTGTTCAGTGGTAAAATTCAGGCGGCAGTCCGCCCTGCCCCCAGCATAACCACCACATCCCTCCGGTTCCAGGCATTTCCGTGACAAAGAAAGACCCCGGCTGATCTCTCAACCGGGGTCTCCAAAACATCAGTTCAGCCAGTCATCAGACCAGCCGCACCTCCATTCAGGGCACAAAACGGAACTTCTGGTTCTTCTTCTTCGCAGCACTGCGGGCCTTGCGACGCGTCCGCTCAAGCGGCGTCTCGTGCTGACGGCGGCGACGGAACTCTTCAAGGGTCCCCTCGGTCTCAATCTTGCTCTTCAAACGCTTCAGAGCGCGATCGATCGGCTCGCCTTTCTTGACCTGAACTTCTGGCATGGTGACTGGATTCTAAGGTAATGGTTGCTTGATTGAAGGGGCGCGTTGCCGCGATCTCCGAGGAAAAGAGCATGGACCCTAATCCATCCGGAAACCTTGTCAACACCACCCAGAGGAAAAGCGCGCAGTCGGATTCTCAGCACCGGCAGCCCTTTCAAGCCCGCCCGCACCGCCACCCAACCGCACCTCCCCGCTTCAGAGGCCCTTCGACGCGATGTATTTCACAAGGTCGACCACCCGATTGGAATAACCCCACTCGTTGTCGTACCAGCTCACCAGCTTGAAGAACTTGCTGTTCAACTCAAGCCCGCTGCCCGCATCAAAAATCGAACTGTGCTGATCATGGATGAAATCCGTGCTCACCACCTCATCCGCCGTCCAGCTCAGAATCCCCTTGAGGTAAGTCTCGCTCGCCTTCTTCATCGCCGCGCTGATCTCCGCATAGCTCGTCTCCTTCACCGTGCGCACCGTCAGGTCCACCACCGACACCGTCGGCGTCGGCACCCGGAATGCCATCCCGGTCAGCTTGCCCTTCACTTCAGGAATCGCCAGACCGACCGCGCGCGCCGCACCCGTTCCGCTCGGAATGATGTTGATCGCCGCGGAACGCCCGCCCTTCCAGTCCTTCTTCGATGGCCCGTCCACCGTCTTCTGAGTCGCCGTGTAGCTGTGCACCGTCGTCATCAGACCTTCCTCAATCCCGAACCCTTCCTTCAGCAGCACGTGCACCACCGGAGCAAGGCAGTTCGTCGTGCACGAAGCATTCGAAATGATGTGGTGATTCGCCGGATCGTACTTCTCGTGGTTCACGCCCATCACGATCGTGATGTCTTCATTCTTACCAGGCGCGGAAATGATCACCTTCTTCGCACCAGCCGTGATGTGACCCTTCGCCTTCTCGCCTTCCGTGAACAAGCCCGTCGACTCAATCACGATATCCACCCCGAGAGCCTTCCAAGGCAGCGCCGTTGGACCTTCCCGCACCGCAAGACATTTGATCTCCTGCCCGTCCACCACCAGAATGTCGTCCTCCTCAATCTCCGGACTCGACTTCTTCGAGTAAACTTCCTCCCGCGCACGCCCCTGCACCGAATCATACTTCACAAGATACGCCAGATTGTCCGCAGGAACGAGGTCGTTCACCGCCACAACCTGAACTTCCTTGCCCAGCAGCCCCTGGTCACAGATTGCACGAAACACAAGGCGACCGATGCGCCCGAAACCATTGATACCGATCTTGATCATTTGAATGTGGTGGGAATTGAATTGTCCTAGGCCGTAAGCCCGCCCACGCGACGACGTCAATCGGGAAGCATCCCCGCCTCATCCCCATCGCTCCTCACCCGAACCGCCACCCACTCCATCCAATCCCCATGACCAGCGGAACCGTTCACGATGTCGTCATTGTCGGTCACGGCATCGCCGGAGCCTCCCTCGCATGGGAATTCCTCCTCCGCGGCCACCAGCCACTCGTCATCGACCGCCTCGAATCCACCACCTCCTCCCTCGTCGCTGCAGGCATCGTCACCCCCATCACCGGCCAACGCGTCGCCCTCGGCTGGCGCATCGCCGAATTCTGGCCCGTCGCCACCGCCTTCTACCAATCCACCGCCGCCCTCCTCGGCACCAATTTCTTCCACCGCCTCCCCCACGTCCGCCTCCTCTCCTCCACAGACGAATCACGCCGCTGGGCCGAGAAACAGCACGACCCAGCCTTCAAGGCATGGCTCGTCTCCCCAGCACCAGACCCACTCGTCCCCCGCGGCATCATTCCCAGCCCAGGCTTCGCCATGCACAGCGGCTGGCTCGACGTCCCCAACTGGCTCGCCGCCTCCCGCGACTTCCTCCGCGCCCGCAACGCCCTCCTCCACGCGGAAGCCGGCCCCGTCACCCCCAACCCCAACGGCCCAGCCACCATCCATACCTCCGCAGGCCCCATCACCGCCAGACACATCGTCTTCTGCCAGGGCCACGAAGCATCCCACCACCCGCTCTTCTCATGGCTCCGCTGGAAATCCGCCAAAGGCGAAATCCTCGACCTCAACATCCCCAACCTCCCCTCCGACCGCATCCTCAACCGCGGCGTCTGGCTCCTCCCGCTCGGCAACCACCGATTCCGCACCGGCTCAGGCTACGCATGGGACGACTTCTCCTCCACCCCCACCCCAGCCGCCCGCGCCGCCATCGAATCCAAACTCCAGAACCTCCTCCAACTCCCCTACGAAGTCACCGGCCACTCCGCCGCCGTCCGCCCCATCATCCGCGAAAGCCGCGCCGTCATCGGCCGCCACCCCTCACATCCCAGCATCGCCTTCTTCAACGGCCTCGGCTCCAAAGGGGTCCTTCACGCCCCATGGTACGCCCGCCAGCTCGCCGACTGCCTCCTCCACAACGCCCCGGTCGAATACGAATCCGATCTCTGCCGCAATGACTGATCTCCCCACCGCCTCCATCCTCCTGGCCATCCCCTTCGCTCACGCCGTCCTCCGCGACCACCTCGCCCCCGGCGACCTAACCCTCGACGCCACCGCAGGGAACGGCCACGACTCGCTCTTCCTCGCCTCCCTAACCTCCCCAGGCGGCAGGGTCTTCGCCTGCGATATCCAACCCGCCGCCATCACCTCCGCCAGAACCCTCCTCCACCAGCACGGAGTCCCGCCCGAATCCGTCCATCTCTTCTGCGCAAGCCACGATACCTTCCCCGCCCTCCTCCCGCCCTCCATCCGCGGCCATCTCGCCGCCGCCATCTTCAATCTCGGCTACCTCCCCGGCAGCGACAAATCCTGCGTCACTTCCCCCAACTCTACCCTAGCCGCCATCTCCTCCGCCCTCGACTGGCTCCGTCCCGGCGGACTCCTCGTCGCGGTCCTTTACCCAGGCCACCCCGGCGGCCTCGAAGAATCCACCGCCGTCCGCGCCCTCGCCTCCTCCCTCCCCCGCCACTCCGCCCACGCCGTCGAACTCAAGGCCCTCAACACCGCCACCCCAGCCCCCTCCACCATCGTCATCCGCAAACCCTGACACCAACCCCATCACTTCCTCACAACCCCTCACAAAAAAACCGCCGGCACCTCTTCAGGCACCGGCGGTTCAACTTCAAAACCTCAGCCCCTCACTTCGCCGCCGCACCATAACCCTCAGCCGTCTTCCCGTCCGCCCCAATCTTCCCGCACGCCCACAGCAACCCGCGCGTCACCAGATTCAGATAGCGATCGTCCGCCACCGTCTCATTGTTGTGACCCAGCGTCGTGCTGAAAATCCTCGTCTTCTTCTCGCCGTACTCGTGCGTCCACGCCACCACCGTCTCCTGCTTCTCCTGCTTGCCCTTCGCTAGCGGCACCGCCGCAGGATACACCTGAATGTTGTTATAAAGCTCTTCGTTGATCGTCGTCCAGTTCGCCAGCCCGCTCGTCACCGGATGCGCCGCATCCACATACGCCACCTCAATCGGCTTCTGCGGCCCATGCCCCGTGCTCTGAAGACCCAGCATGTCAAACCACATCGCATCCGTCGACCCAGCCTTCACCGGCTCCTTGATCTGCCCCACCCGATAACAATGCATCGCACAATGCAGATTCACAGCCGGCACCCCGCCACGATGCGCATCAAGAATGTTCCCCACATACGCCGTGTCCTTGATGTCCGCTGAACACTCATCGTGAATCACCACATCATACCCCTTCGCCCAGTCCTTCCCCTCATAACA
>JAIXVE010000100.1 GCA_027483175.1 Verrucomicrobiaceae bacterium
AGGAGCGGGGCGGCGGAGGCGAAGTCGGTTTCGGTGCCGTGGATGGTGGCGGTGAGCTGGCCTTCGAGGGCGTTAGTGACTTGGAGCATTTCGTCGATGCCGGAGCAGGCGACGAGGAGAGTGGCCGGGCCGAAGACCTCTTCTGTCAGGGAGGGGTCGGCGAGGAGTTGGGCGGCGGACGTCTGGAAGAGGGCGGGAGCGCCGCGGGTGCCGGGGGCGGCTGGGGCGGCGGCGAGGGAAGTGACGGCCGGGTTGGCGCTGAGGGCCGAGGTGCCGGATTGATAGGCTCTGCAGATGCCTGCGGTGAGCATGGTGCCGGCAGTGGAGGCGGCGAAGAGTTTTGAGAGTTCGGTGAGGAACGGTGCGGCGTCGGCGGAGGCGTCGAAGAGGACGAGGCCTGGGTTGGTGCAGAACTGGCCGGTGCCCATGGTGACGGAGGCGTGGAGGCCGGTGGCGAGGGCTGGGCCGCGGGATGTGAGGGCGTCGCGGAGGAGGAAGACAGGATTGACGCTGCTCATTTCGGCGTAGACGGGGATGGGTTCCGGTCTGGCGGCGGCGGCGTCCATGAGGGCGCGGCCACCGGAGCGGCTGCCGGTGAAGCCGACGCCGCGGATGGCGTGGTGGGTGACGAGCGTCATGGCGGCGGCGCGCTGATTGTCGAAGAGGGCGGAGAACGTGCCGTCGGGGAGACCGCATTGGGCGACGGCGCGGCGGACGGCGCTGGCGACGAGTTCCGAGGTGCCTGGGTGAGCGGAGTGGGCTTTGACGATGACTGGGCAGCCTGCGGCGAGGGCGGAGGCGGAGTCGCCGCCGGCGACGGAGAAGGCGAGGGGGAAGTTGCTGGCACCGAAGACGACGACTGGGCCGATGGGGCGGAGCATGGAGCGCGTGTCCGGTTTGGGGGCGGGGGTGCGGGCTGGGTCGGCGTGGTCGATGCGTGCGTCGACCCATGAACCTTCCTCGATGAGGGTGGCGAAGAGACGGAGCTGGCCGCAGGTGCGACCGGTTTCGCCTTTGATGCGTGCTTCGGGGAGACCGCTTTCGGCGACGGCGCGGTCGGTGAGGGTCTGGCCGAGTGCTTCGATTTCCGAGGCGATGGTGCGGAGGAAGGTGGCGCGTTCTGCGCCTGAGGTTTGGGAGTAGATGGGGAAGGCTGCGGCAGCGGCGGCGGCGGCGGCTTCTGCTTCGGAGGCGGAGGCGCTGTGGAAGGGAGGGTCGAGGGATTCGCCGGTGGCCGGGTTGACTGCGTGGAAGGAAGCGCCGCCTGCTGCGCCGCGGGAGGAACCGATGAAGGAAAGACCTTGAAGACTCATGTGCTGCGGTGGCGCAGAGGCTGCCGCAGTGCAATGGGGAGAACGCGAAGGACTCAGTGGGTGACGAGACGGTAGAAGGCGGCGGAGGAGGTGGGTGGGGTGGGGTCGGTGGCGAGGATATCGCCGGCCGGGTTGGCGGAGAACCAGCCGAGGTCGGACCATGAGGTTAGGTTGCCGGAGCGCTGGAGCCGGTAGGAGCGGCCGGGTTCGCCGCGGGCGGTGACGGCGTTGGTGCCGTTCCATGCGGCGCTGGTGGCGGCGATGGCAGGGGCGTCGTCGGTGGCGGGGCTGCCGGGGATGGCGGAGCTGGCGCGCCAGCTGAGTTGATTTTCCCATGAGGACCAGTCGGCGGAGTCACTGATGATGACGAGGGAGCGGCCGCCGCCGAGGGAGTCGCCGTTGGTGTTAGGGAACCATGTGCCGTCGTAGCGGAAGTCGAGGATTTCCTCACCGCTGGCGTCGACGAGACGGATGCGTTCGCCGCTGTTGTCGAGACTGCCGGTGAAGGTGCCGGCGACGGGGAGTGGGCCTGGGTAGCGGGAGGCGAAGGCGGTGGGGTTTTTGACGACGAGCGTGCGGGCTCCGGGATCGAGGGTGAGGGCAGGGAAGGTGAAGGCGATGCCTTCGGTGAAGGCGGCTCCGGTTAGGGTGAGCGGTGAGGTGCCGATGTTGCGGAGTTCGAGGAATTCGTATTCGCCGGGTGCGAAGGTGCCGCCGGCGGGCGGGTCGAACATGATTTCGGTGATGCGGAGGGACTGCTGGAGCGGGGTGGGGGTGGCTGGGGTATTGATGGTGGCGACGAGCCGGTCGTCGGTCAGGTTGGCGGGGTCGCGCGGGTCCCAGAGTTCGATGATTTCGCCGCGAGCGGAGATGGTGCCGTTGAAGCTGCCCTGGACGAAGAGCCCCTGACCGCCGGAGGGGCTGGTGGCGCGGGCGCGGAAGGCGGTGGTTTTGCCTGCGGCGTAGATGGATTCATTGGGGAGGACGACGGTGCCGGGTTCGAATTTGTGTTCGATGCCGCGGCGGAGTTCCCAGCCCGAGATGTCGACGGCGTAGGTGTTAGAATTGACGAGCTGGACGAATTCCTCTTCCTGATTGCCGCTGACGGGGAGGTAGTCGATGGTGCCGAAGGAGAGGGCGGCGTTGGCGGGCTGGGCTGGGGGGATGCTGATGCCTGTGCCGAGCCCGTTGGTGGCGGAGTAGACGGAGAAGAGACCAGAGGGGACGGTGGCGGCGGCGCCGTTGCGGCGGTTGTTGAAGAACGATTTGATGGTGGCGTTAGACTGGCCGTTGTAGGTGCCGATGACTGGGGTGGTGGAGGTGATGGGGGACCAGAAGGAATCGGCGAGGGCTTCCGGGGCGCCGGCGGCGGAGCCGAGGATGGAGTCCATGAGCGTGCGGAGACGGCGGAGCATCATGGGGCGGAGCCGGGCGTCGTTGAAGACCCCTTCCCAGAGGTAGTTCCACTGGTGGCTGCTGTTGGTTTTGCGGCGGGCCCAATCGGCCTGGAACGGGTGGCCGACGAAGGGGGCGGCGTCGAGTTGATTGCCGAGCGTGCCGTCTTTGTCCCATGGGATGATGCTCCATTCGCCGGTGCCGTCGGAGTCGCGGTAGAGGTAGAAGTTTTTGCGGGTGTCGTCGGTGTCTGCGATGATGACGCGTGCGGCGAGGTAGTTCGACAGATTGGCGAGGTTCATGAGGTCGAACAGACGCGTCTGGCGGCGGGCGGTGAAGCCTGCGGGGAAGACTGGGGCGGTGTTGGGGACGTTGGGGCTCCAGTCGTCCGGGTTGGAGGAATGGACGGCGTCGACGAGGGCCTGGAGGTCGCTGTTGTTTTCGGTTAGGCGCGTGCGTTTCTGGACCCCGTCGAAGGAGTCGTTGAAGACCGGTTCGAGGTTGGAGCGCTGGTCCATTTTGTAGAGAGCGCCTTCGGGTTCGAGACCGTAGCGGTCGAGCATGCGTTCATCGACCTG
>JAIXVE010000138.1 GCA_027483175.1 Verrucomicrobiaceae bacterium
AACAACAAACAACAAATGGGCACTCATTACAGGAGCCTCTAGCGGCTTCGGAGAGGAGTTCGCCCGCCAATACGCCTCCCTGGGCCACTCGCTGGTCCTCGTCGCCCGCCGCAAAGATAGACTTGAGTCGCTCGCCGCCTCCTTGCGAGCAAAGCATCAGGTCGAGGTCATTGTGGAAGGAGTTGACCTTTCCGATCTGGACAGTGTGAGGTCACTCCATCAGCGAGTGCAGGAGCGTGGCATCAGCATCGACGTGCTGATCAACAACGCTGGCTATGGACTGCAGGGAGGCTTCCAGAATGGCAAGCTGAACGATGCGCTCAGCATGGTGCAATTGGATATCGCAAGCCTTACGGCCGTGACTCACTTGTTCGCTGCTGACATGCGGGCTAAAGGCAGCGGCAAGATCCTGCTGGTGTCGAGCTTGCTCGCTCATGTGGGTGTGGAGAGTTTTGCGGTCTACGCGGCTGCCAAGGCCTATGTTCTGCGGCTTGGAGAGGCGCTTCATCGGGAAATGAAGCGGGATGGCATCACCGTCACCACGCTCTGCCCTGGATTGTCAGACACCGGCTTCGCAGAAACCGCACGGATGCAGCCTTCACCCTTGTTGAAGCTCCTCATGATGAAGCCCGAGCCAGTCGTGAAAACAGCCATCGGTGCTCTGAATGCCGGACGCATCAGCGTGGTGCCAGGATTGCCGAACAAATTCATGGCTTTGTTCATCTGGGCGTCTCCCCGGTGGTTGCACCAGGCCGTGTTCGCCCGGGTGATGAGTCCCAAAACCGTGTCCAGCATCGAGGGAGGCAAGGCACAATGAACGCTCTACTCGTTGCATCCACCTCCGTCATCCTGCTCACGCTGTCGGCTTGTGTCGTCGGCCCGGATTACAAGCGGCCTGCCGATGCGGTTCCATCTCAGTTCAAGGGTGCCGATGCCGGCTCATGGAAGGAAGGGCAGCCAACCGATTCGGCCCCCAAAGGCAACTGGTGGACCGTATTCCATGACAGCGCACTCGACAGCCTTCAAAGCAGGGCTGCTGAGGCTAACCAGCAAGTGCAGGCTGCTGTCGCTCGCGTGGATCAGGCTAGAAGTGCAGCCAGAGGGGCGCGCGCCGAACTGCTGCCGCAGCTTTCCTCAGGCTCGAGCTTCTCACGGACTCAGTTCTCTGCAAATCAACTGCCGAGCTTCGGCGGCATCGCCGCAAACCAGTTCCGTGTGCCGATGGACCTGAGCTATGAGATTGACCTGTGGGGTCGCGTCCGCCGCAGTGCCGAAAGCGCTAGCGCTGATGCGGAAGCAACCATGGCAGCGTTCCACGGAGTGTTGCTCATTCTTCATGCCGATGTGGCACAGCACTATTTCTCACTGCGGGCACTCGATGCGGAACTCCTGACGCTCGCAGACACCATCCAGTTGAGAAACAAACAGTTGGAGCTGGTGGTCCGCAAATCGAAAGGCGGTACGGGCAATGAACTCGACGTTACCCGGGCAGAAACAGCCTTGGCTGGCACCGAAGCGGAAAAGGCAGGACTCCGCAAAAGACGGGCAGAGCTGGAAAATGCCCTGGCGATTCTCGTCGGAACCAATCCCTCCAACTTTTCATTTCCCGCTGCGTCAGGTTGCAAAGGTCAGGATTGGAAACCGACCCCGCCGACCATCCCTTCCGGGCTTCCCTCCGATCTGCTCGAACGCCGCCCCGATGTAGCCCAAGCTGAGCGCCAGCTCGCTTCCGCAAACGCTCGCATCGGTGTGGCCAAAGCCTCCTTCTTTCCGGCGGTAAGCCTCACAGGATCGGGCGGCAGCGTCAGCGCTGACTTCCAGGACGTGTTCAGTTGGGACAGCCGCGCATGGTCCATCGGTCCAAGTGTCTCGCTTCCAATTTTCGCAGGTGGTAGAAATCTTGCCAACTACCGCAGGTCGCAGTCCGGCTACCAGGAGGCGGTGGCACGATATCGCCAGAGCGTACTAGTGGCCTTTGGCGATGTGGAGAGCAGTCTCGCAGGGATCCGATTTCTTGCCGAACAATCCGCTGCTCTCGACCGTGTCGTCACCAGCAGCAGCCGTGGCGCTCAACTGGCCAGCCAGAGATATGAAGCTGGCGTCGTTAGCTATCTGGAGGTCGTGGATGCCGATCGGGAGGCTCTCCAGGCTCAGCGGGCAAGGGTCCAACTGACGGGCCAGCGCCTCATCGCATCCGTTCAACTCATCAAGGCCCTCGGCGGAAGCTGGGCCGCTCCTCACTGATCACCATTTCACAACACTACAAAACCACAAGACGATGACTTTCCCAAAACACCATTCACACCCTCGCACTTTAGCGGGCAGCCTGACGGCGGCACTGCTGATCACCGGATGCACCAAGCCTCCCGTTGAAGACCCAAGGCTTCAACCTCCGACGGTGGCTGTCTGCCATGCCAAACCCGCTCAATCAACACAGCGCACCTTCACCGGAATCGTGGATGCACGTGTTGTTAGTTCTCTCGGCTTCCGCGTCGGCGGGAAAATCCTCGAACGTTCCGTCAGCGTGGGACAGCACGTCAGAAAAGGCCAGCGGCTCATGAGGCTGGATGCGGTGGACCTTCAACTCTCTGTCGCAGCACAGGAGGCGAATGTAGTTGCCGCCCGGGCAAGATACACTCAGGCAAAAGCAGATGAAGCAAGGGCTGATGGATTGGTTGAAACAGGCGCCGTATCACGTCAGGAATATGATCTGACGCGGGCCTCGCTGGACAGCTCAAAGGCACTCCTCGAAGCAGCCGAGGCTCAGGCAAAAGCCACGGACAATTCAAGCGGGTATGCCGAGCTTCTGGCTGATGACGATGGCGTGATCGTGAAGACCATGGGTGAACCCGGACAGGTGGTTTCAGCCGGGCAAATGGTGATTCAGTTGGCGCAAGATGGCCCGCGAGAAGCATTGATTCATCTTCCTGAAGGGCTGCGCCCTGATTTAGGCAGTGCCGCCACAGCGCAGTTGTACGGTCACAACACACCTGCCCATGCAGCAAAACTACGCGAGCTTTCCGACGCAGCGGATCCAACAAGCCGAACGTTTGAAGCCCGATATGTGCTGGAGGGTGACGCTGCCCAATCCCCCTTGGGTTCAACTGTGGTGGTGACGATCACAACGCCTCATCTCTCTGGAAACCTCCCTCTTTCGTTGCCCATCGGTTCTGTCCATGACAGCGGCACTGGACCCGGTGTCTGGATCGTGGATGAAACTGCCACAGTGAAGTTTCGCCCGGTGAAAGTCGACCGCATTGGCAAGGACGAAGCCATTCTAGCGAGCGGACTGAAGCCCGACGAGACAGTCGTCGCGCTAGGAGCACACCTGCTGCACGAAGGCCAGAGCATCCGTATCCACACCAAATAAGATCTCTACCATGCAATCATTTAATCTCTCCGCACTGGCGGTGCGGGAACGCGCCATCACCCTCTTCCTCATTATCGCCTCAGCATGTGCTGGTGTGTATGCCTATTTCCATCTGGGACGGGCAGAAGATCCTTCCTTTACCATCAAAGTGCTCACAGTGTCCGCCGTGTGGCCCGGAGCCACCGCACAGGAGATGCAGGACCTCGTGGCGGAGCCTCTGGAGAAGCGTCTTCAGGAGCTCAGCTGGTATGACCGCGTCGAGACCATCACCCGCCCCGGCCTGGCATTGATGACCCTCCAGCTCAGCGACAAAACGCCGCCCAAGGACGTGGCGGAACAATTCTACCAGGCACGGAAGAAGCTGGATGATGAGGCTCGCAAGCTGCCGCAAGGCACCATGGGGCCGTTTGTGAACGATGAATACTCCGATGTCTCCTTTGCCCTCTATTCAGTAGAGGCCCCAGGACTGCCCATGAACCAACTCACCCGCACCACCGAGGATCTCCGGCAACGCTTTCTGCATGTGCCGGGCGTCAAAAAGGTGGACATCGTCGGCGAGCAGCAGGAGCGGATCTTTGTCGAGTTCTCCAACGCACGGCTGTCCTCGTTAAACATTTCGCCAGCCGAAGTCTTCAACGCCCTGGCGCGCCAGAATGCCGTCACTCCTGGCGGTTCCGTGGATACCGACGGAAAGCAGGTGTTCGTCCGGGTGGACGGAGCCTACACGACCATCGACAAGATCCGCGACACCCCGATTGTCGCCGGACAGTGGAGCTTCAAGCTGTCAGACATAGCCGAAGTGAAACGGGGTTACGAGGATCCCTCCACGTTTCTCATCCGTCACAACGGGCAGCCATCAATGCTGTTGAGCGTTGTCATGAGAGACGGCTGGAACGGGCTGGAGCTGGGGAAGGCACTTCAATCGGAAAGCACCAGAATCTCCTCAAATCTCCCCCTGGGCGTGAGTCTGAAAAAAATCACGGACCAGGCCGTCAACATCAGCTCTGCCGTGAACGAGTTCATGATCAAGTTCGCGATGGCAGTCGGCGTCGTCATGCTCGTCAGCCTCTTGAGCCTCGGATGGCGGGTCGGAATCGTCGTCGTTGCAGCCATTCCACTGACGCTTGGCGTCGTCTTTGTCATCATGTTGATCACAGACCGTGTCTTCGATCGCATCACCCTCGGGGCACTCATCATTTCCCTGGGTCTGCTCGTGGATGACGCCATCATCGCCATCGAGTCCATGGTGGTGAAAATGGAAGAGGGCATGAACCGCATCCAGGCCGCCGCCTACGCATGGAGTCACACCGCTGGCCCCATGCTCACAGGCACACTGGTGACGGTGGTCGGATTTCTGCCAGTAGGCTTCGCCCGATCCACAGCTGGCGAGTATGCCGGCAACATCTTCTGGATTGTCGGATTCTCCCTGATCGTCTCATGGATCGTGGCCGTGGTTTTCACCCCTTACCTCGGAGTGAAACTCCTGCCGGAGATCAAACCATCCGCAGCAGGCCATGCGGGACTCTATTCCACTCCCGGCTATCAGCGGTTGCGGCGTTTCGTCATCGGGTGTGTTCGGAGGAAATACACGGTGGCCGCGCTTGTCCTCGTCGCCTTCGCGGCAGCCGGTGCCGGCATCGTGGCCGTGAAGAAACAATTCTTCCCGCAGTCGGACCGGCCCGAGCTGTTGGTCGAAGTCCAGCTACCGTTGGGCACCAGCATCGAGACCACGAGCGCTGCGGTTAAAAAGGTCGAAACCTGGCTGGCGAAACAACCCGAAGCCAAGACAGTCACCGCCTATGTCGGAGCCGGAGCACCCCGCTTCTTCTTCTCTTACAATCCCGAACTGCCGGACCCATCCTTTGCCAAAATCATCGTTCTGACACCGAATGCGGAAGCAAGGGACGCCCTCAAGATTCGCCTCCGGCAGGCTGCCGTTGACGGATTGGCAGCGGATGCCCGCATACGCGCCACCCAGTTGGTGTTCGGTCCATACTCGCCATTTCCCGTCGCCTTTCGTGTCAGCGGACCGGATCCGTCAAAGCTTCGTGAAATCGCCGACTCTGTGGCTGCGATCATGCGTGGCAATCCGAACATGCGCACCGTGAATGTGGACTGGGGTGAGCAAGTCCCCAGGCTGCACATCGTTTTGAATCAGGAGCGTCTGCAGCTCATCGGACTCTCACCGCAGGAAGTATCGCAACAGCTTCAGTTCCTCCTCAACGGCCAGACGATCACTCAAGTCCGTGAAGACATCCGTGCGGTGAACCTTGAGGTCCGCAGCTCAGGTGAGGATCGGCTCGACCCAGCAAGGCTCGAAAACTTCACCCTCATGAACCGGGACGGTAAACCCATCCCGCTAAGTCAGGTCGGGCGCATCGAGGTTCAATCCGAAGCACCACTCATCAAACGTCGTGACCGTGAGCCAACCGTGACCGTCCGTGGAGACAACACCGAGACAACCCAGCCGCCTGACGTCTCCGCCGCCATCTGGGCCAATCTTGCACCACTACGGGCTTCGCTTTCCGACAACTACCGCATCGAAGTCGCAGGTTCCAGCGAGGAGTCATCCAAAGCCAACGCCGCACTCGCTCCTCTCTTCCCCCTCATGTTCCTTTTCATGCTGGCGATTATCATCGTCCAGGTGCGATCCTTCTCGGGCATGTGGATGGTCATTCTGACCGGCCCGCTCGGACTCATCGGAGCCGTCCCGGCACTGCTGGTGTTTCAGCAGCCCTTTGGCTTCAATGCCATCCTCGGCTTGATTGGCCTGTCGGGCATCCTCATGCGGAATACCCTCATCCTGATCGGCCAGATTCACACCAATCAGGCAGAAGGCCACACTCCCTATCAAGCCATCATTGAAGCCACCGTGCAAAGGTCGCGCCCCGTCATTCTCACCGCCCTCGCTGCCGTGCTGGCCTTCATCCCTCTCACCCATTCAGTCTTCTGGGGCTCCATGGCTTATGTGCTCATCGGAGGCACCGCCGTCGGCACAGTCCTTACGCTCGCGTTCCTGCCCGCACTCTACGCGATCTGGTTCCGGGTCGGCCAGGGAGAATCCACCAATCCCAACCCTCAAGGGGAATCCCTGCCATAAAAAAGGGGGGGGCTCGAAGAGGCCTGTCCACCTGTCTGAATCCCCCTCCGCACGAAAGAAGGCGTCATCGCGATCCCGTTCGGCTCCGCTGGCCTGTACCTCAGCCCGGACGCAAAGGACCTTTCATGGCAGGCATACACGGTCCTGTCGTCGAACTGGCCGACGGACAGCTCATGGCCTTCGGTCGCATCAGCACAGGGATCGCGGACCACGAGCATTCCAATTTCAAGATGCCCGTCAGCTACTCCGGCGATCTCGGTGAAACGTGGCCATGGGAAACAAGTGAGTTCCCCGTGGTGAACGACACCCAGCGCCCCGCCATGCTGTGGCTCAAGAACAGACCCTGGTTTGTCTTGGTTGCCTTCGCAGTCCTCACGTATCTTCGTCCGCTTTTGACAAGCCCATTGGCCAAATGAAACCCACCCTCACGCTCCTCACCGCCGTGCTCCTCGCGCCGCTGGCCGCCCTGCACGCCGCTGAACCATTCCCAACCCCCGCCGCCCTCTGGAAGGACTACGACCCCCATCAGGGAGACTTCAAGGAGGAGGTCGTCAAAGAGGAAATGCGGGACGGCATCCTCAACCGGGACTCTTACATCAGCGCTTATGTGCTCGGTGAGGAGATCCGTGTTTACTGCCGATACCGCGTGAAGCTGGGTGCGACGAAGGCTCCGGGCCTGCTGGTGGTCCATGGCTGGATGGGTGCGGCGGAGCCGGACCGGAAGTTTGTCGACGACGGCTGGGCGGTGATGGCGCATGACTACTGCGGCCGGACGGGAGATCGCCCCCACTTCACGAAGTATCCGGAGAAGCTGCGGCACGGAAACATGGATCGAACGGTGGCGGGACCAGTGCGCGCGCAGGACCTGAACGGTAAGCAGATCACCGATCCGAGGCAGACTTCCGACTACGTGTGGTATGCCATCCAGCGCCGGGTGCTGAGCTATCTCGAGCAGCAGAAGGAAGTGGATGACGCGCGGCTCGGGGCGACGGGTTATTCGTATGGTGGCACGCTGATGTGGAATCTCGCCACCGATCCGCGGGTGAAGGCCGTCGCGGCCTACTTTGGCATCGGCTACAACGACTACTACCGCGACAAACAGGTCTGGCTCTACAACATTCCTTACGTCGAGCCGCCGAAGTCGCCGGGCGAGGAGATCATCCTCGCTTCGATCGCGCCCGAGGCCCATGTGCCCTTCATCACAGCGGCGACCTTGTTTTTGAACGGCTCAAACGACCATCACGGCGGGCATGAACGCGGGCTGGAGAGCTTCAAGAAGTTCCCCAAGGACGTGCCTTGGTCGTTTGCGATCCAGGCCCGTGGACATCACGACACCGACAAGATCGACCACAACACGAAGTTCTGGTTGGAAAAGCAGGTGCTCGGCAAAGACGTGGTCTGGCCGGAACATCCGAGGTCGGAAATCCGTCTGGATGCCAAAGGCGTGCCGGAACTCGTCATCACTCCCGCCTCACCCGACACCGTGCGCAAGGTCGAGATGTTTTATGCGCTCAAGAACCCATCTAGCTTCGCCCGTTCCTGGCGCAACACTCCCGGCGTGAGGCAAGGCGGACAGTGGATCGGCAGGATGCCCGTGCTCCAAGTGGACGATTATGTCTTCGGCTACGCCAACATCACCTACGACACGACCATCGTCCGCTCGACCGATTTCAATGCGGCGATCCCTGCCAAGCTCGGCAACGCGGTGGCGACCGACAAACCATCGAACGATCTCTCCGAAAGCGGTTACAGCGCCTGGAGCAACATCGCCGAACTCGAAGGCCCCAAAGGCATCAAGGGATTTCGTCCCACGAACAACGGGCGGGGCTGCGGCACGGAGCAACTGCACGATCCCAAATGGAAGGCCCCGGCCAACTCGCGGCTGAGCTTCAAGTTCTACTGCACCGAGCCGCAGACCGTGGCCCTCACCGCCGCCGATCACAACTCGGTCGAGCTGGAGATCACCGCCTCCGATCACTGGCAGGAGATAACCATCGCCCCGGATCGTCTCATCAACCGCTTCAACCAGAAACCAATGTCCGATTGGTCCAGCGTGGGCAAAATCCACTTCCTCCCCAAACAAGGCTCCGACCTGACCAAGGTGATCTTCGCCGATTTCCAATGGGTGACCCCAAATCCAGAGAGAGGCCTTCCCGGCGACAATCAAAACTGACCCCCGACGACAATTAGAACTGACCCCTGATTGGGTGGTTCTCCGGAGCGGACGTATCCCGAGAGAGGCCTGTCCAATTGAATCCAGAGTGCCTCCAGAGGTCTGTCCACATGTCGAAACCAAGCCGTGCGACGACAATGGAAGCTCATCTGCAGGCACTCCAGGGGTCCGGCCATTTGTATTGGACGACGCGTATCCAGAGTATCCAGTGAGAGGCCTGTCCAATTGAATCCAGAGTGCCTCCAGAGGTCTGTCCACATGTCGAAACCAAGCCGTGCGACGACAATGGAAGTTCATCCGCAGGACCTCCAGAGGTCCGGCCATTTGTATTGGACGACGGGTCTTTCCCACTGTCGGACGCGGCCAGCTCAGGGAATCTGGCACACCATGCTCCGAATCTTCATACCCCTTCCAGACGTCTAGACGTCTGTCCAAATGTTGGCACCGGCCACTTCTCACATGCCGGAACGCGACCACTCCAGAGGTCCGTCCACGTCCATCCCCCTCACCCTTCGCGCAACTCCCTCAGATTGTACAATTCCCGCCACTCCTTCCCGATCCGCCGCGCCCCCGTCTTCCGCTCCTCCCGACTCCTTCCGCCAAACCAGCTCCGGTTCCGTTCAAACCACCCGTCGATGAATCCGCGGCTCCCGAGAATCACCCCATCGGTCAGGTGCCGCACACGCCGCAGCAGCAACTCCGTCCGGACCCCCGCTTCTCCCTCCAGACGCGCCCTCGTCCTCTCACTCAGTCCCTTCCGCACTACCCGTCCTTTCTCATCAATTCGAGGTCGTCCCGCAATCCCCAGCAACCGACGGTACCGCACCAACGCCTGCAGTTCCCTCCTCCGGCGCTGCCGATCCGTCTCCATAGGAACCGCCGCACCCAGCGCCCTGCCGTGAACCCGTTCGGCCGTCCATCCGGTCACCGTCACCAATCCCTCCAACGCCAACGCCTTCCCGGCCATCGCTTCGGCGTACCCGCACCACCGGTAATCCCCCGGATCGCTCACCATCACGGCCCTCACCGGATTCAGATCAATGTAGGCACTCATCGTCCGCAAAGCGGCATGGTCATCCTCCACAATAACACTTTTGTATCGTCCCTCCCACAGCGTGCCCTTCCGGCCCACCCGCCGGTTGTACCACTGCGAAAACCGCTGCTTGAGC
>JAIXVE010000163.1 GCA_027483175.1 Verrucomicrobiaceae bacterium
CTAGTGTAGTCCGTCTTACAGATGGTGTCTTATGGACGAGGGATTTTTTCCGAGTCCACGGCGCGAGGAGGGCGCGAATCAGCATTCGCAACCGACGAGCAACACAGGAATCGGGAAAAAGACCCGTCCCCCCTCCACTCCGCAGAGTGGCTCAATCCTCCTTCCTTCCCACAGAATCAGAAGATACCAGCTGTAAGACGGGCTGCACTTGGATTCCCCGTTGCCCCAATCCCACCGCCCGTCATTCCTCAACCTCCATGCAACTGCTCCACGGCATCCACCTCGCCTACTGCACCAATATCCACCGCGGCGAATCATGGGCGGAAACCATGGCCGCCCTCGAATCCCACACGCTCGAAGTCAGAAACCGCGTCGCCCCACACGAACCCTACGCCATCGGCCTCCGCCTCGGCGCCGAAGCCGCACGCTCGCTCCTCGACCGCCAGACCCGGCTCGTCTTCCAGCGCTGGCTCGCTCAGCACAATTGCTACGTCTTCACCATCAACGGCTTCCCCTACGGCCAGTTCCACGGCACCCGCGTCAAGGAACAGGTCTTCCAACCCGACTGGAGTACCTCCGCCCGCGTCGAATACACCGAAGCCCTCTTCACCATCCTCGCCGACCTCCTCCCACCAGGCCTCTCCGGCAGCGTCTCCACCGTCCCAGGCAGCCACAAAGAACTCGTACCGGACGACAACCACGCCAACCTCATCCGCAAAAACCTCGCCACCCACACCGCGTGGCTCGCACGCTTCGCAGACCGCTCCGGTAAAGACCTCCACCTCGGCCTCGAACCCGAACCCCTCGGCTGGATCGAAAACACCGCCGAATCCATCGCCCTCTTCAACTCCCTCGGCCACGGCGAAGACATCCAGCGCTGCCTCGGCATCAACTACGATACCTGCCACTTCGCCGTCGAATACGAATCCCCCGCCACCGCCCTAGCCGCCTTCAGGGAACACCGCATCCGCATCAGCAAACTCCACCTCAGCTCGGCACTCAAACTCACCCCGTCCTCCGCCTCCCTCAAACTCATGGAGTCGTTCACCGACGAGGTCTACTTCCACCAGGTCATCGCCCGACGCGAAGACGGGCTCCTCGAACGCCACCGCGACCTCCCCGTCGCCCTCGCCAGCAATCCCCTCCGCCGCGGCATCGAAGAATGGCGCGTCCACTTCCACGTCCCCCTCCACGCCCCACCCCCGGACCTCCTCGACACCACCGCAGATCACCTCATCGCCACCCTCGACGTCCTCGCTGCCAACCCATCCCTCTGCCAGCACCTCGAAATGGAAACCTACACATGGGAAGTCCTCCCACGCGACCTCCGCGCCGCCTCCGTCGAAGACCAGCTCGAACGCGAATACCTCTGGACCCTCACCGAACTCCGCAAGCGCCACCTCGCCCCCTGACACCCCCTGCCATACATAATTGTTAGGTTTTCCGTTTGGCATCTCGACTGCCTTCGAGCACCATCCACCCCTCACTCTTCAAGCCGATGACCACTTCCGAACTGGACTCTCTCGCCAAGGCCCCCATCTTCGTTTTCCTCCACGTCGCCGGAGCAAAGTCAGGCATCACCCCCACGGACGAAAAACGCTTCGCAGCACTGACAGAGGAAGCCGCAAAACCCAATGCGCGCCATTGCCTCTACACCGACGCCATGCGTCACATGCTCGACCACTTCAGCCGTCTGTACGCCGAAGTGAATGGAACCAACGAGGGAGCCGCTCTCGTCCAGGCCATCCGCCAGAGTCTCCAAAGTCTGCCGGAAGATGAAAGCATTCGTTTCCGCACCCATCTCGCTAGAGTCGCCGTGGCCTCCGCAAGGGATGAGTCAGGACACCCCATCCCCGCCGCTGTCGAAATGACCAACTTCATGGCCCAGACCTTCGCCATGCCGACCTACGCCCGCTACAGCAAGCGGCTCACCGACGGCCTCGAGATCCTCGACTACTGGCCCGGCTGCGACCCCCTCCTCAATGACTTCCATCCCGATGAACTGCGCAGCCTCGCCGCAGTCTACGGCGGTCTCTTCGCCACCCTCACAGGCTGTCACCGGCCAGAGTCAGCCGACGCGCTCGCCGATGCCGCACGGCAATGGCTCATGCCAGCCTACGCACCGGAAAACGCCACCTGCCGCGTCCACGCCCTGCTACGTTATCTCGATCAGCTGTTCAATCTCGTCCAAATCGAAGTGCAGTTCGCACAATCAACCCTCCCCCTCTTTCAGGATGGCCATGCCTTGATCAAGGCAAAGCTCACCCCGGAAGAACAAGCCGTCTTCCTCCAGTTGCTCGACACCCTTGGCTCTAGCTTCCTCACGCCCGACGCCCCACCGGCCGTCTCCGATATGCTGACAAAAATCTCCGCCGTCATGCATGGCCATTCACTCCCGGACGGCACCCTCACCGAAGCAGAATGGGACGTTCTCAGCCTCGGCCTCGTCGCCAGTTTCCTCATGGTCGCAGCCGCCGACGGACAGGTCGGCGACAAGGAACTGGAGGTCTTCGCCAACGTCATCGAGGCCCTCTCCGCCATGACCCACCTCGGCCTCGCCGTCCAGGCCGCCGCCCGCATCTCCGACCAGATGCCCAATCTCTGGCCCGTCATCAACTCCCGCACCGCGCCCCTCCCTCAGTATGTGCTCGATGCAGTCGAGCTCGCCGCCGCTCGACTCGATCCAATCGAACTCGAAGCCTATCGCGAAATCGCCATGACCATCGCCCAGAAAACCGCCGAAGCAGAAGGCGGCCGCCTCCTCGGCCTCGGCTCCAAAATCAGCGCCCAGGAACGCAAGGTCCTCGATGGCCTGAAAGCTCTCCTCGGCGTCTCCGCATCATGATCCTCTCATCACCCTGGGGCTGTCTTTAAGAAATCCCCTGCCATCACCGGCACCCCTATAACAAGGCCGTCCCGGCCTTGTCCTCCGTACCAGCATCCCCCCAATCCCAACGGGATTGCGTCCCCCAGCCCAGGGTTGGACTGCGGCCCGCAGGCCTACCCTGGGTCTCCCCCACAACACCCGCCAACCCTAACAGGGTTGCGTCCTCGCATGTCCCGGACTGAATGACCACATATCAGCTGATGACCCGAACTCGACCGTCCCGTGCAAATCCAGCACCCCTCAAAACGGGATCACCTGACTCGCACCTGCAAAACGCAAGCAGCGCCCGAAACCACCTCATTCCCGGAATCCCGCCCCGCGGCCAATCATGGCCGACACCGGGCAAGGCAGGCGCTCCGCCAGCCGACGGATCGGATTGATCCCTGCAGCTCCTGCGGTCATACCGGCACCACAAGACCCTCCGCCTCCGCGAGCTTCTTCTGCTTTGCATCAAACGTCAGAAACTCGGCCGCTCCAAGATGCAGCGCCGTGGCCACATGAAGCAGGTCAAAACCTCGATAGCCCTCAGTCCACGTGTACTGGGCGGACAGCCGTTCGGCTATGCTGGCGACATCCGCCCAATCAACGGGCACTACCACAATCACACCAGCCGCAATGTTAGCCTGAAGCCTGGCAAGCGCTGTCTGGGCGGACACACGGTCAAACCCCTTGGCCGGGTCCTTCGTGTGCAGGAAGGATTGCCAGCGCAGCGACTGGCGGAACTCAAAAAGCAAAGGCGACGCCACATGCAGCGCCTCCGGCATCTGCGCCGCATGCCGTGCCGCCACCGCAGAGTTCACCTGAAAGCGATACAAGGCACACAGAAACGAGGTGTCCGGATAGGCGATCATCCCGGATCACCCTCCCGTTCCGCCTCCCGCATCGCCTCAACTTCAGCATCGGAAAACATCCGGTCCCCCCAGATCTCCTTCAACTGAGCCATGAAATCCACCTTCGGCACC
>JAIXVE010000013.1 GCA_027483175.1 Verrucomicrobiaceae bacterium
ATCGCCATCGTCACCCTCATCCCGATGAACTACTTCCACGCCCGCGTCGCCCGCCTCCAGTTCGAACTCGAAGCCGCCGCCACGAACGTCGCCCTCCTCCGCAGCGCCCGCGAACCCAAACTCCCATGAAATTCCGCTCGCCTCTCCCTCAGCGGAAAACCCGGCTCGAGATCATCCCGCTGATCGACATCATGTTCTTCCTCCTCGCATCCTTCATGATGGTCAGCCTAACCATGACGCGCCAGCAGACCATCAAACTCAATCTCCCCGCCGTCTCCGGCACCGCATCCGACCTCAAACCCGACCAGATCAACGTCGCCGTCGGCGCGGATGGGCTCCTCCACCTCGACACTAAACCAATCACCCTCCCGGACCTCGAAGCCTTCCTAACCGACCGCCACCGCACCAACCCCGACACCCCAGTCTACATCAGCGGCGACGAGAACGCCCGCCACGGAGCCATCGTCGCTCTCCTCGATTCCGTCCGCCGTGCCGGCTTCCGCCAGTACGCCATCAACGTCCGCCCCGCCCCCGCCGCACCAGCCCCTCCCAAGCCGTGAAACTGCTCCTCATCGGCTGCTCCCTGGCCCTCTCCGCCCTGTGCATCACACAGTGGCTCCGCGAGTCCGCCATCCGCTCCGCCGCCCTGACACATTCCACCGAAGCCGCCCGCCAGATCGCCGACCTCCAATCCTCCGCCGCCAAATCCGACGCCCGGCTTGCCGCCTTCGAATCTGAAATCACCCGCCTCACCGCCCTCCAGCAGGAAACCGCCGCCGCCCTCGCAGACGCCAACAGTAAGCTCAAATCCATCACCCCAGCCGACCCCGCCACCACCGAAAAACTACGCGCCGACCTAACTTCCCGCAACCAAACCATCGCCTCTCAGAACGACGCCCTCAAAAAGCTCGCCGCAGAACGCGACAACCTCGTCCGCCAACTCAACGACCGTACCCGCGAATGGAACGAGCTCGTCCGCAAATCCTCCCGCCGCACCACGGACTGACCTCCTCCTAACATCCAACCGCCATCCCCCGGAAAGCAAAACGGGAGAGGCCAGCACCACGCCAGCCTCCCCCGCTTCTATCAATTCTCAAATCAGGGCTGCTTGCCTTCCTTGATCGCTTCCAGCGACTTCTCCAGCATCTCCTTCGCCTTCTCCGGAGCCTTCGAAACCGCCTGCTCCGCAAGCTTCACCGCTTCATCCTTGCTCCCCGCCGCCAGCTTCACCCGCGCCGCCGCATCCAGCACCATCGCATCTTCACCCTTCGTCAGCTCCATCGCCTTGTCCGCCAGCGCACTAGCCTTCTCCACCACTTCCTTCGGAGCATCCTTGATCCCAATCAGCTGACGCGCAATCATCCCCAAATTGACAGGATTCTTGCCCACCGGCGAATCTTCAATCGCCCCGGCGTACTTCACCGCCCCAGCCGCGTCACCCTTATCGATCGCCACCCGCAACCGCATCCCCACCAGCTGCGTCGCCATCTCCGGATTCTCCTTCTCCATCAAGTCCAGCTCCGCCGAAATCTTGTCGTAATCCTTCTCCTTCGCCGCCGCATTGATCACCGCCATGTGCTTCTGCATCCCCGCACGGCCCGCGTCTTCCTTCTCCTTCGCCGCCTTCGCCGCCGCGATGTCATACTTGCCAGCCACAATCTCACCCAGCGTCTCGCTCTTCAATCCCGCAGGATGCCCGATCCACACAATCTTCCCGTCCTTGCCCACAATGAACGCACTCGGAATCCCATTCTGCCCAGCCGCCTGCATCCAGTTCACCGCCATATAACCCTTCTCCTCCTCACTCTTGTCGTCCAGCGCCACACGATAGGACATCTTCTCGCCCATCTCCTTGATGAACGGCTCGACCTTCGCTTCTTCCTTCTCCCAGCAGTCCTGCCCGATGAACACCACTCCCTTGTCCTTCCACTCCTCATGCAGCTCGTCCAGATGCGGAATCGTCGCCCGGCAAGGCCCGCACCACGTCGCCCAGAACTCCACCACATACACCGTGTCCTTCGCAAATTCCTTCACCGCTTCCCCCTGAACCCACTTCGCCACCTTCAACGCCGGTGCCGCGTCGCCGATCTTCAGGGTGGTTTCAGCAGCCGCAGTAAGCACGGTTCCGAATAAGGCAGCAGTCGCGATGGAGTAGATTGGTTTGTTCATGGTATTGGAAACAGGCGTGCAGCATAGCGGATCCCCGCCCTCCTGTCGCGGAAAAAATCCCACCGCGTCCCCGGCAGCACCACACACCAGCCAACACGAATCCCCCCCCTCTCCGCCCCAGCCCCGGAAACCCTGAACTCCCGCTCGGCCACCCCTCTGCCCCCCCGCCTCGCCGAGGCCCATCCAACAGCCTCTTTCTTTCAATGTCCGCAGCGACGTGCATGCCGAATGGCCGTTCTTGATGCATCGCCCCCGAAAATGCGGACGCTTCTATACCTGCACCGGCTACCTCGACATCGTCAACCAATCAACCACCGCGAAGATTAGGGAATAAAGGTGCCTCGGGTCTGAGCGGTCAGTTGCGTCGACTGTAGCGTTTGTAGCGAATATTCGATTGAAATCTTGACCTCTGGGCAAAGGGTGAAGCAATCGGCACCCTTCGCCCGGAGGCAAGCCCACCGTCCAGCCCAGGACGTAAAAGTCGGATTCCTGCCATGCTTACCACCCGCACCAACCGTCTCGATCCTTCACTCATTCCTGCCGATGAACTGGCTCGGGTCGCCCGTGCCTTTGCCCGTTCAGGGCACGTGCTGCTCACCGACAGTGAAGGCAACCAGACAGAGATCCCGGAACTGCTCTTCCAGCACTTCGCACACATCGTGCGACTGATGTCCGAGCACAAAGCGATCGTGATGCTGCCTGAGGATGAAGCCTTTACCACTCAGGCAGCAGCGAACTACCTCGGCATGTCGCGACAGTTTTTCGTGGGCCTGCTGGAAAAAGGAGAGATCCCGTTTCACCGGGTGGGCACGCACCGCCGGGTTACCTTCAAAGATCTGCTGGAATATGAGAAACTGCGGGACAAAAGGCGCCGCGAAGCCATGGACCGGCTGACGGATGAGGTGCACAAGGCAGGACTGTACTTCTCTGACTACAAAGGCGACTAATGAGGGCGGACTTCCATGTGCTTCTCGACGCCTGCGTCATGGCCAATCAGGGTGTGTGTGATCTGCTGCTTAGTCTGGCGGAACGGCCGCGGCTGTTCGTACCGCACTGGTCCGCCCGAATCATGGCGGAGGTGAAGCGAACCCACCGGGAGAAACTCGACTGGCCGGCTCATCTCGTGGAGCTGTTCCAACAGGAAACGGCGCGGAGCTTCCCTGAGGCAGAGATCACCGGATTCGAAAATCTCATTCCTGCCCTGAACAACGATGCGAAGGATCGCCATGTTCTCGCCGCAGCGATTAACGGCGGGTGCACCGTGATCCTGACGTTTAACCTGAAGCATTTCAGGCCAGAGCATCTTGAGCCCTTTAGCATCGTGGCGGTGCATCCCGATGACTATCTGGTGACCCTTTACGAACTGGAGCCAAAGCAGGTGATCGCGGTAGCCGGCGAGATCGCCGGGCGCCGACGGATGGAAATCGAGGACGTCCTCATTCGCCTTGGTTCTGTCATTCCAAAGTTCTCCAGCCTCATATTGCAGGACTTGCTCAAATAGGCGGGCGATTCACCAAAGCGCAGCGGAACTCGCGGAGTCCGTCCGGCATGCTGCCGCAGCGGACCACCCGCCCCCACCCAAGCGAACATCATCACCTCCAGTAGGCCAACCACGCCTCCCCCACACCTCACTTCTTCTTTTCTTCAATCTTCAGCAGCTTGCGCTGCTGCTCCTCCGTGAACCCTCCCGAAAGCACATACTGCTGCAACCCAGCCTTGTCCTTGCTCCTCCACGCGTCCGCCACCCGCTCCACCGCACGCCACCGCCGACCCTCATCATTGATCGACTGCGCCCACGGCATCGTGTCCGCAGGATTCTGCCGCATCACTTCATACGTGTACTTCTCAA
>JAIXVE010000158.1 GCA_027483175.1 Verrucomicrobiaceae bacterium
ATTCCCCTGCCCCTCCCTCTCCCCACCCGCATTCCCCTGCCATCCATTCCCTTGCCCCTCCCTCTCCCAACACGCATTCCCCTGCCACCCGCATTCCCTTGCCCCCATCCCGCAATCCGCAACAAATCACTGGCATCACGCCCCCGCCTGGCTACAACAGGCACCTCTTCCTTCACCCCCCAACTCCCACTCCCATGCCCACTGTCAAAACCAACGGTATCGAAATGCACTACGAAGAACGCGGTTCCGGCGAACCCGTCATCTGCATCATGGGCATCACCGCCCCAGGCGGCGTCTGGGAAGCCCACGCCTCCGTCTGGGAAAAACACTTCCGCTGCATCCTCGGCGACAACCGCGGCGTCGGTCTCTCCGATAAACCCGCCGGCCCCTACTCCAGCGCCATGATGGCCGACGACTACGCCGGTCTCATGGACGCCCTCGGCATCAAAAAAGCCCACATCGTCGGCTGCTCCATGGGCGGCATCATCGCCCAGCAACTCGCCCTCCGGCACCCCGAAAAAGTCAAAAGCGCCGTCCTGATGTGCACATGGGCCCGCCTCGACAACTACGGCAAATCCATCTTCGAACACCTCAAAGCCATCAAGGCTCACCTCCGCCCCGAAGACATGATGCGCTACGTCCAGCTCCTCATCTTCACCAAACCATTCTGGGACAACGACGAAGCCGCCAAGGGCCTCGCCCAGGGGCTCCTCGACGCCGCCGGCAACCCCGCCCCACAACCACTCCACGCCCTCGAAGGCCAGGCCGACGCCTGCATCTCCCACAACGTCCTCGCAGACCTCCCCTCCATCAAAGCCCCCTGCCTCGTCATCGGCGGCAAAAACGACATCTTCACCCCACGCTGGATGGGCGAAGAACTCGCCGCCCACATCCCCAACGCCGAACTCCACCTCTTCGACAACGCAGGCCACGCCTTCCACTGGGAATGCCTCGACGGCTTCAATCAGCGCAGCACCGACTTCCTCCTCAAACACAGCGGGTCCTGACCCCCTGGCATCTCTCCTCCCAGAAGGCCCGACCGCGCCCGCCGCTGTCGGGCCTTCTTCTGCCCGCCCCACGCCCCATTTCCCCTCGCCCATCCCCGCCACGCCACCTACTCCTTCCCCATGCGCCCGCTCTCCCTCTTTCTCGCCCTCATCTCCCTCACCGCTTCCTCACCACTCCGCGCCGCGCTCCCCGACCTCATCTCCGAATACCGCGCCGACGCCCAGAGCGTCCGCGAATCCTTCCCCATCCCATGGTCCGAAACCCTCGCCGACCGCGAAGACCAACTCACCCGCGACTGGCTCTCAAAGCTCGACGCCCTCCCATGGGACAACCTCTCCATCGATGACAAAATCGACTGGCATCTCCTCCGCGCTCACCTCCGCCACGAATCCGCCGAATCCTCCCTCGCCCGCCAGCGCCTAGCACAAATGGAACGGCTCCTCCCCTTCCGTAAACCCATCCAGCAACTCGCCACCGCACGCCTCCAGCGCACCAGCGCCGACCCCGAATCCTCCGCCGCCGCCCTCGCCACGCTCTCCGCCCCTCTCAAATCCCTCCGCGATTCCCTCACCGCAGAACGCAAGGCCGCCACCGACCGCAAGGAATCCCCTCCCATCCCCCCTTCCACCGCCCTCCGCGCCGCCGCCGCCACCGACGCCATCCGCGAATCCCTCGAAGCATGGTTCCGCTTCCATGACGGCTTCCAGCCCGACTTCTCATGGTGGGTCCGCCAACCCTACGCCTCCCTCCGCGACACCCTCGAAGCCCACGCCAAATTCCTCCGCGAAGACCTCGCCTCCCAGAAAGGCAACGCCGATGACCCGCTCGTCGGCGACCCCATCGGCACCGCCGCCCTCTCCGCAGGCCTCGCCCACGAAATGATCCCCTACTCCCCAGAGGAACTCATCGACATCGCCAATCGCGAGTTCTCATGGTGCGAATCCCAACTCGCCATCGCCGCCACCGCCATGGGCACCACACCCAAAGGAGCCATCGAAAAAATCAAACTCGCCCACGTCCCCCCAGGCGGCCAGCCAGCCCTCGCCGTCGCCGAAGCCAACCGCTCTATCAACTTCCTCAAACAACACCATCTCGTCTCCATCCCTCCCTTCGCCGAGGAAATCTGGCGTCTCGAAATGATCCCGCCAGACGCCCAGAAAACCCTCCCCTACGCCGTCTACGGCCAACCCGCCATGCGCGTCGCCTACCCCACCGACTCCATGCCCCACGACGACAAAATCGCCTCCATGCGCGGCAATAACCGCCACTTCATGCGCATCGTCACCCCGCACGAACTCATCCCCGGCCACCACCTCCAGCGCTTCGCCTCCGCCAGAAACCGCACATGGCGCTCTCTCTTCTACACGCCTTTCTACGTCGAAGGCTGGGCCCTCCACTGGGAAATGCTCTTCTGGGACCTCAACTACGCCGACTCCCCCGAGGACCGCGCCGGCATGCTCTTCTGGCGCATGCACCGCTGCGCCCGCATCATCGTCTCCCTCCGCTTCCACCTCGGCACCATGTCCCCTGACGAAATGATCGCGTTCCTCACCGATCGCGTCGGCCACGAAAAATCCGGTGCCACCAGCGAGGTCCGCCGCTACATCGGCGGAACCTACGGCCCGCTCTACCAGGCCGCCTACATGCTCGGCGGTCTCCAGCTCCGCGCCCTCCACAAGGAACTCACCGCCAATGGCACCATGTCCCAGCGCGACTTCCACGACGCCGTCCTCGCCCAGAACGCCATCCCCATCGAACTCATCCGCGCCGCCCTCACCAAAAACCCGCCCGCTCGCGACTGGCAACCTTCATGGCGCTTCGCCAATCCCTGACGCCCCCTCCAGCCCCAAGTCCGCGATTGCCCCGCCCTCTCCCCGCGCTTCGATCCCTCCCCGTGGATACTCCGCCATCCCCTGCCTCTCCCGCCAACCCTCCACGCCGCGGCTGGCCCACTGACTTCCAGCGCCGCTGTCTCTGGACCGCCCTCACCGCCGGCTCACTCCTCGCCACCGCCGCCATCGCCGTCTATTCCCTCGGCGTCGTCGCCAAGGTCCTCCAATTCCTCCAGCCGGTCCTCGTCCCCGTCGCCTTCGCCGGCATCCTCGCCTACCTCCTCGACCCTCTCGTCGCCAGACTCCACGCCCGCGGTGTCTCCAGATTCCGCGCCATGATCACCATCTGGATCGGCTTCCACACGCTCCTCCTTCTCCTCTTCCTCTCCGTCGCCGTCCCCACCATCAGCCAGGGTGCCCGCATCGTGCGCAGCAACCGAGACACATGGCTCGATAGCGTCAGCCACTTCGTCCACGACACCGTCGCCAGCTTCGACCGCATCGTCGCCAGTTTCTCCCCGCCCACCACCACCCCGCCCCAGCCAGACCCCTCACCAGACCTCCCCCCGCCCCGCACCCACACCGTCGAACAAGGCGAATCCCTCGCCAGCATCGCCGCAGGCTACGGGCTCTCCTCCGCTGAACTCGAACTCGAAAACGCCGGCCGCACCGTCGCCCCAGGCCTCATCCTTACACTCCCGGTCTCCGCCCAGCGCGCCACCACCACCGCCCCCACCGGAAAACCCAAAGCAGGCTTCGCCGACCCACGCCTCACCCAGTGGCTCGCACGCCACGGCAACGAAATCACTTCCCGCTCCATCGCCTTCATCAGCTCCACCTTCCAGGGCGCAGCCGGTGTTTTCGGCTACCTCGTCGGCTTCTTCCTCGTCCCGCTCTACCTCTACTACTTCCTCAAAGAAAGCGCCGCCATCAAGGAAACATGGAGCCACTACCTCCCTCTCCGCGCCTCACAATTCAAAGCCGAACTCGTCGACACCCTGAGCGAAATCAACGGCTACCTCATCGCCTTCTTCCGCGGCCAGATGCTCGTCAGTCTCATCGACGGGCTCTTCGTCGGCATCAGTCTGTCCCTCATCGGCCTACCCTACGCCCTCCTCATCGGAGTCTTCGTCGCCATCCTCGGCCTCATCCCCTACGTCGGTAATCTCCTCTGCTGGCTCGCCGCCATCGCCATCTCCATCACTCACTTCTCCCAGGCCGCCCCCGACGGCACCCTCCTCCACGGCTTCGCAGGCATCGAACAGGTCTGGGCCTACCCGCTCATCGTCAGCGGCATCTTCATCCTCGTCCAGCAGGTCAATTCCCTCGTCACCGCCCCCCGCATCGTCGGCGACGCCGTCGGCCTCCACCCGCTCACCGTCATCTTCTCCGTCCTCTTCTGGTCACTCCTCATCGGCGGTCTCCTCGGCGCACTCCTCGCCGTCCCCCTCACCGCTTCCGTTAAGGTCATCTTCCGCCGCTACCTCTGGGAACGTCGCGTCCTCCCGCGCACCGCCCCCTGACTCTCCTGCACATGCCCAGCAAGGAGCCCCACGCCTCCACTCCCTCTCCACGGCTCTTCCCCCGCACGCGCCGCCGCATCGCCGCACTCCCATGGTTCCTCCGCTGGCCCCTCCGCCTCGCCTTCCACGCCGCCCTCCTCACCCTCGCCCTCTACGCCGCCTTCGAACTCATCTACGGCTGGCTCGCCTCTCGCTACGACCTCGCTGACCTCTCCCGCATGCCCGCCCGAAGCATCGTCTTCGATGCCGCAGGCCACGAAATCGGTCGCCTCCACGGCGAAGACCGCCAGCCCGTCCCGCTCTCCAAGGTCTCCCCTCTCTTTCTCCAGGCGCTCCTCGCCCGCGAAGACGACCGCTTCTACTCTCACCACGGCTTCGACCTCAAGGGCCTCGCCCGCGCCACCTACCGACGCCTCACAGACGGTGCCCGCCAGGGAGCCAGCACCATCACCATGCAGCTCGCCCGCAATAGCTTCGGCCTCACCACCGACAAATCCACTCACCGCAAGCTCCTCGAAATCGCCCTCGCCCGCCGCATCGAATCCTCCTTCTCCAAAGACCAGATCCTCGAACTCTACGTCAATCGCATCTTCTTCGGCACAGGCATCCACGGCATCGAACGCGCCTCCCTCTCTTACTTCGGCAAACCAGCCATCGCCCTCCGCATCGACGAGGCCGCCATGCTCGCCGCCATCATCCGCGGCCCCAACATCTTCTCTCCCTTCCGTCACTACAAGGCCGCTATCAGCGGCCGCAACATGGTCCTCGACCGCATGGTCACCACCGGCCGTCTCTCCCCGGATGCCGCCGTTCACGCCAAAAACACCACCACCAACGTCCTCCCGGAACCTCCCGCACCTCGCGCCTCATGGGCCCTCGACGCCGTCCGCCGCGACCTCTCTCGATTCCTCGACGCCTCAGACATCGAAGACGGCGGGCTCTTCATCCACACCACCATCGACTCCAATCTCCAGGCCGCCGCAGAATCCATCCTCTCCTCCGAACTCAATCGCATCGAACGTCTCCCCGGCTTCTCCCACCAGCGCCGCGCCGAGTTCATCAACGCCCTCGCCAACAACCCCGCCGCCACCCCAGCCTACCTCCAGGGCGCTGTCACCATCATCGAAAATCACTCCGGTGCCGTCCTCGCCAGCGTCGGCGGCCGCGACTCCAACCACACCAGCTTCAATCGCGCCCAGCTCGCCAAACGTCAGGCCGGCTCTGTCTTCAAACCATTCGTCTACGCCGCCGCCATCTCCAAAGGCCTCCTCCCTGCCTCTCTCCTCAGCGACGACCCTCTCCAACCCGGCGACATCCGCTCCGCAAGCGACGCCCTCTTCCAGCCCGCCAACGCTGACCGCTCATGGCGCGGGCTCCAGCGCGCCGACTGGGGCCTCGCCCAATCACGCAATACCATGGCCGTCCGCGCCGGCGAACTCGCCGGCATCCCCACCGTCCGCAACACCGCCATCAACTGCGGCCTCGGCGACCCTGCCACCGACTCCGCTCAACTCTACCTCGGCAACACCGGCGTCATCCTCGAAGACATCGTCAGCGCCTACTCCATCTTCCCAAACGGCGGCAAACGCTCCCGCCCCTACATCATCGACCACATCTCCGACGCCGCAGGCCGTCTCGTCTTCCGCAGCGGCATCATCTCCACCGACGCCCTCACCCCCGCCACCGCATGGCTCACCTCACAGATGCTCCTCAAGGTCTGCCAGCCCGGCGGCACCGCCCCGGACATCGCCCGCGCCGGCCTCACAGGTCCTGTCGGCGGCAAAACCGGCACCACCGACGACTCCCGTGACGCATGGTTCATCGGCTTCAACCCTCGCGTCTCCTGCGGTATCTGGATCGGTCTCGACAACTCCTCCCCCATCATCAACGGCGGCTCCGGTAGCTCCCTCGCCGCTCCCGTCTGGTCCGCCATCATGCGCCGCGCCGAAGCCGCAGGCTATCGCGGTGGCGCCTTCCGCTCCCCCCCCATCCGCTCCGTCTCCCTCTGCCCGCTATCCGGCCGCCCCGCCGGCCCCAACTGCAAAGGCCCGCTCGTCCGCGAATCCCTCCCCGCCGACTCCATCCCCGCAGGTTCCTGCCCGCTCCACCCCAACCGTTAGCAAGGTGGCATCAGGCATCCGCCCTGCGACCTCAATCCCAACAATCATGACAGCCCCCACCGCAGCAAGGCCGTCCCGGCCTTGTCTCCACCACCCACCCTCTCAAACACAGCCACCCTCTCAAACACTGCCCCCCTTCCGTCAGGACTTTCCCCATCAGAACTCAGGGATCCCCTGACAATACATCGCACGATCGTGTGATGCTATGAAATGATAAATTGCCATCGAATTCATGCGAATTAACACTTGCCACGGTCGTTACGTCTCCTATCCTTTCATTGGGGAGAAGGAGTCGTCGCCTAACATGGCAGACCACCAGAGGTGACCCACCCGGGATCCTTCTCGCCTTACCAACATACAAAACACCCAAACCAGAAAGGACATCCAGATGCCTATTCCACCTCCAAGACCAATGTACGGCGTCAGCCGTATCGACCAGCCTGAAAAGAAAAACCACGGCTGGTACGTCCGCGTCACCTTCAAAGGCAAGACCGACCAGAAGTTCTTCGCCGATAAAGGTCACGGCGGCAAAGCCAAGGCCCTCAAAGCCGCTCAGGAACACCGCGACACTCTCGTGACCAAGCTCCCGCCAAACCGGCAGGAAGCCGCCTCACGCAAACGCGCGGTCTCCAAGAAGGCCTCCAAAAAGGCGGCCCCAGCCGTGAAAGCACCGGCCAAAAAAGCCGCCGCCAAGGCCCCAGCCAAAAAGGCCGCCGCCAAAGCACCGGCCAAAAAAGCCGCCGCAGTCAAAGCCCCAGCCAAAAAGGCCGCCAAGAAAGCTGCCAAAAAGGCCAAGCGCTAACCACCCACAACTACCCTGATCAGCCGGGTTTCCTCCGCGACATGGGAATCCCCGGCCAATCAAGGCCCACGGACGGCCGCTTGACAATCAGGCGGCCGTCCTTTTTCTCGCCAAGTGCCCCCTTCCTCCCCCGCTCCCTCCGCCCCAAAGGGAGGCCTCACCGCCGATTCCATCAGGAAAACTTTCCGCATCGGCCCCAAATCCATCGACGTCCTCCGCGGGGTCAGCTTCACCGTCCAACCCGGTGAACGGGTCTTCCTCTGCGGCCCCTCAGGCGCTGGCAAAACCACTCTCCTCTACATCCTCGGCGGTCTCGAAAAACCCGACGGCGGAGCCGTCCTCATCAACGGCAACTCCATCTACTCCCGCAGCAACGCCGCCCAGGCCGACCTCCGCAACCAGCTCACCGGCTACGTCTTCCAGAACTACCTCCTCCTCCCGGAACTCACCGCCCTCGAAAACGTCTGCCTCCCAGCCATCATCGGCGGCCACAACGCACGCTCCCGCGCCGCCTCCCTCCTCGACCA
This sequence comes from Verrucomicrobiaceae bacterium, assembly GCA_027483175.1. GTDB lineage: Bacteria > Verrucomicrobiota > Verrucomicrobiia > Verrucomicrobiales > V1-33 > V1-33. Next base: position 7,813 of record JAIXVE010000158.1, read on the forward strand.
GGTCGGCCTCGGCAGCCGCCTCCACCACCTCCCAGCTGAACTCTCCGGCGGCGAACAACAACGCGTCGCCATCGCCCGCGCCCTCGTCAACGACCCCCCCTTCCTCTTCGCAGACGAACCCACCGGCAACCTCGACAGCCGCACCGGCGCCGATGTCATGAATTTGCTGCTGTCGCTGGTTGCGGAATCAGGGAAAACCCTGATGGTCGTCACCCACGATACCCGGCTCGCAGACCACGGGGACAGGACTCTCGTCCTGCGCGACGGCTCCCTCGAATCCTCCTGAATCCCCGATCGCTCACGCATGAAAGTCTACATCGACGGCTCCCTCCACGACGAATCCGACGCCCGCATCTCCGTCTTCGACCACGGTCTCCTCTACGGCGACGGGGTCTTCGAAGGCATCCGCTTCTACAACCGCCGCGTCTTCCGCCTCGAAGAACACATCCGCCGTCTCTACGATTCCGCCCGCAGCATCCTCCTCAATATCCCCATCTCCCCGGAGGAAATGACCGCCGCAGTCCTCGAAACCTGCCGCGCCAACGAACTCAACGACGGCTACATCCGTCTCGTCATCACCCGCGGCACCGGCTCCATGGGCCTCAGCCCTTTCCGCTGCCCAAAAGCCTCCATCATCATCATCGCCTGCAGCATCCAGCTGTACCCGGAAGAAGCCTACCAGAACGGTCTCATCATGGCCACCGTCGCCACCCGCAGACCCACCCACGACACGCTCAGCCCTCAGGTCAAAAGCCTCAACTACCTGAACAACGTCATGGCCAAGGTCGAGGCCATCCAGGCCGGAGCCGAAGAAGGCCTCATGCTCAATGACCGCGGTCTCGTCGCCGAATGCACCGGCGATAACCTCTTCATCGTCCGCGACGGCACCATCACCACCCCGCCCATCAGCGCCGGTGCCCTCGACGGCATCACCCGCAAGGTCGTCATCGATACCGCCGCCTCCCTCGGCATCCCTCTCCGCGAGGCCGAACTCAGCCGCCACGACATCTTCACCGCCGACGAATGCTTCCTCACAGGCACCGCCGCCGAAGTCATCGCCGCCGTCAAACTCGACCAGCGCGTCATCGGCACCGGCACCCCAGGCCCCATCACCAATCGCATCATCGAGGCCTTCCGCTCCCTCACGCGCTCCACCGGCACGCCGTTCTGACTCCGCACCACCCATGAAGGATCTCAGCGACCGCCTCTACCAGTGGCTCTACCAGCAGCAGTCGCTCCAGACCGCCGCCCTCGTCACCGGCCTCATCCTCATCGCCATCCACGTCGCCGCCCTCCTCAAGGCCGACTCATGGCGCTCCCAGCTCAATACCCTCCCCCGCTCCCAGAAAGCAGGCACCGCCATCCTCACCGTCGGCTTCATCTGGGCCATGATGGTCGTCACCAGCTGTGACCTCGGCGAATTCGACCGGCTCCGCTGGGTCGCCCAATTCATGTTCGTCGCCTTCTACGTCGGCATGCTCTTCTGGGTCACCGATTACCTCGGAGCACGCTCCGTCGGCATCATCCTCCTCCTCGCCGCCTGCCCAGTCCTCGACGCCGCCTTCCTCAAGGACCCCGCCAGCCGCGTCGTCCTCAGCACGCTCTGCTACGTCTGGCTCACCCTCGGCCTCTTCTGGGTCGGCATGCCCTACACCATGCGTGACCAGATCGCATGGGTCACCAAAACCCCCACCCGCTACCGCCTCGCCGCCTTCGCCGGCCTCGCATGGGGCGCGCTCCTCGTCATCCTCTCCCAGACCGCCTACCGCGGTTCCTGATTTTCCCGGCGGTCTTGCAATCACCGCCCATCTCCCTACGTTCCTCTCCCGCCGGCCGCGGCTCCCGCGCCGGCGGCTTCTTTTCCACCCCACCCGCCATCCATGTCGCCTGACCGCGCCGCCCTGTTCACCGCCACCGGCTTCTTCCTCGCCGGATTCGGGTACACCGTGCGCTCCCTCTCCAAAGGGAAACCCACCGCCACATGGCCAGCCTTCCTCCTCCTCCTCGCAGGCTTCTCCTGTCAGTGCGCGTTCCTCCTCTGGCGCGGCCGCGACCTCGGCCGCTGCCCCATCACCACGCCCTTCGAACTCCTCTCGTTCGTGAGCTGGGCCATGGTCCTCCTCTACTTCCTCACCGGCACCGCCTACCGTCTCTCCCTCCTCGGTGCCTTCACCGCTCCCCTCGCCTTCGTCCTTCAGGGCACCGCTCTCCTCAAACCGGAATCCGCCGCCGTCCCCTCCCGCTCCCGCCCAGGCTTCTGGCCGGAAATGCACGCCACGCTCTCCCTCATCGCCTACGGGGCCTTCGCCCTCGCCTGCGTCGCCGGCATCCTCTACCTCATCCAGGACCGTCTCCTCAAACGCCACCGCGGCATGCAGGTCGTCCGCCACCTCCCTCCAGTCCACCACCTCAGCCAGGCCGTCCACCGTCTCATCCTCATCGGCACGCTCATCCTCTCCTCCGGCATCCTCGCCGCCTACCAGATGCCCAACCGCCCACCCGTCGGTAAACTCACCTTCGTCTGGGCCATCTGGGGCATCTACGCCGCCATCCTCGCCTACGACCACTGGCGCGGCATGTCCCCTCGCAAAGCCGCATGGGCCGCCTCCCTCGGCTTCCTCCTCCCCATCATCAGCCTCTGGGTCGTCGTCCGCCGCTGATCCCCCACTCCCCACCACGATGCCCGTCGTCTGTCTCGGCCTCAGTCACAGCAACGCTCCCGTCGAAGTGCGCGAACGCCTCGCCTTCGCCTCGCGTGACCTCCCCGACGCCGTCGCCAGTCTCTCCTCACAGCAAGGCATCTCGGAAGCCGTCATCGTCTCCACCTGCAACCGCATGGAAATCTACGCGGCCGGCGACTCTCCCTCCCCTGCCGTCGAATCATGGCTCCGCCTCCGCTTCCAACTCGACGGCGACCTCCCGTTCTTCCGCCACCTCGACGAAGACGCCGCCTCCCACCTCTTCGCCGTCGTCTCCGGGCTCGACTCCATGGTCCTCGGCGAAACCGAAATCTTCGGCCAGGTCAAGGACGCCTACTCCACCGCCCATTCCTCCGGCACCACCGGGCGTCTCCTCAATAAGCTCTTCCAGCACTCGTTCCGCGTCGGCAAAATGGTCCGCAATTCCACCGACATCCAGCGCGGCTCCACCTCCGTCGGCTCCGTCGCCGTCGAACTCGCCGAAAAAATCTTCGGCGACCTCAAAGAAACCCGCGTCATGCTCCTCGGCGCTGGCGACATGAGCCGCCGCTGCGCCCAGTCCCTCCAGTCCCGCGGCGCCTCCGCCATCGTCGTCTCCAACCGCTCCTACGACCGCGCCGTCGAACTCGCCGCCGAAATGTCAGGCCGCGCCATCCTCTTCGACGCATGGCCCGCCGAAGTCGCCGAAACCGACGTCATCATCAGCTCGACCGCCGCCCCTCACACCGTCATCCACCCGGACCTCATCCTCCCTGCCCTCCGCCGCCGCCGCGGCCGCCCGCTCTTCATCATCGATATCGCCGTCCCCCGCGACGTCGACCCCGCCGTCAACGAAATCCCCGGCGTCTACCTCTACGACATCGACGCCCTCGAATCCATCGCCGGCGAAACCCGCGCCCGCCGCGAACAGGAAATCGCCCGCTGTCTCGCCATCATCAAAGACCAGGTCCGCTCGCTCCCGCTCTTCCAACCCTCACCAGACGGCTCAGCACCTCCCCTCCACAGGCCCGCCTGACATTCCGCTCCCGTCCTCACTTCCCCCTTTCCCTAGCTCTCCCTCTCCCATGGAATCCATCATCCTCGGCACCCGCGGCAGCGAACTCGCTCTCACCCAGACCGAAATGACCCGCGCCGCCCTCGCCGCCGCTCACCCATCCCTCCACATCGTCCGCGAAATCATCCGCACCTCCGGCGATCTCCGCCCGGACCTCAAACTCGCCGACTTCTCCCGCGGCGACCAGCCAGTCGTCGACAAAGGCATCTTCACCAAGGAACTCGAAGAAGCCCTCCGCGCCGGAACCATCCACGCCGCCGTCCACTCGCTCAAAGACGTCCCCACCGTCCTGGCCGACGGCTTCCGCATCGCCGCCGTCCTCCCCCGCGCCCCAATCGAAGACGTCCTCATCAGCAAACACCCCGGCGGTCTCGATGGGCTCCCGCACGGTGCCGTCGTCGCCACCAGCTCGGTCCGCAGATCCTGCCAACTCCGTCTCCTCCGCCCGGACCTCACCATCACCGACATCCGCGGCAACGTCCCCACACGCATCCGCAAGGTCGCCGACGACCCAGCCATCGACGCCCTCGTCCTCGCCCGCGCCGGTCTCGTCCGCCTCGGTCTCTTCGACACCCCTCTCCCGGACCATCCCACCCAGCTCCACACCGCCATCATCCCAGCCGACCTCATGTTCCCAGCCGCTAGTCAGGGCGCCGTCGGTATCGAAATCTTCGGCCACAACCCCGACCTCGAACGCACCCTCGCCGCCATCAACCACCACGAAACCTTCCTCAAGGTCCGCGCCGAACGCCATTTCCTCGAACTCCTCGCCGCAGGCTGCCAAACCCCCGTCGGCGTCCTCTCCTCCCTCGAAAACGATTCGCTCACCATGAAAGCCATCGTCTTCCCAGACCAGGGCGGCACCCCTCGCTCCGCCCACGCCTCCGGCCCCGCCTCCCACCCCGAATCCATCGCCACCACCCTCTTCAAGGCCCTCAACTGACCCGCCACCCTGACCAACCACCACCCCCTCTCCCCACACGCACCCGTCCCGTCGGGACGAGCGGTGACTAGCCCCCGGGTGGCGCAAAGCGATACCCCGGGATCACCAACAAAAACAACCCCGACCCCGTACGGGGTCGCCCCTCTCCCCACAAGCCCCCGTCCCGTCGGAACGCCCGGTGAATAGCCCGGGGTGGCGCGAAGCGATACCCCGGGATCACCACCAAAAATCACCACCACCCCCGTACCCGCCACTCTCCCCACAAGCCTCCGTCCCGTCGGGACGCCCGGTGAATAGCCCGGGGTGGCGCGAAGCGATACCCCGGGATCACCACCAAAAACACCCCGACCCCGTACGGGGTCGCCCCTCTCCGCACACGCCCCTCGCCATCGTCCACTTGTCCCAAAGGGACAACGTATACCAGCCTGGGGCAATCGCCCCAGGTCAACCCCAACAAATCATTCAGCGTCCTGTAGGGACGCCACATACCCCCACTCCCAACAAGCCCCATCCCCTCCGAACCAGCTAGCCGAAGGCTCTGGACTGCTGTCAGAATTACAGCTCTCTCCGCCGCGCACGGAGTGCGCCTGCTAGCCCCTCCTCCGTTCACGCCCCGGGACCGCGAGGCTCCGTACTCGCCCCTCTCCCAACCAGCCCACCTTCGTCCCTCCAGTCCACCTCGTCCACCTCGTCCATCCCGCCCTATCCGCCCTATCCGCCCTATCCCTCCCGCCGGGCCCATTCAACCACAGATGCATGGGCCGCCTCACTCCCCGCAACCATGCACCCCAGATCGTTCGCCAGAA
>JAIXVE010000065.1 GCA_027483175.1 Verrucomicrobiaceae bacterium
CGCATCGCCTCCACCACCACGCTCCGCGCCGCCGCCTTCGTCCCCGGCACCGACCTCGGCCCCGCCAATACCGACACCCATACCTATCTCTTCCTGAACCAGGTCGCTAACCAGCAACGCCCCGCCGCCGCTCCCGTCACATGGCCCACCGGCCAACCCGGCGACTACACCATGGACCCGCGCGTCACCTCCACCACCCAACCGGGCTACACGCTCCGCGACGCCCTCCTCTCCATCCCTACCCTCAGCATCACCGCCAATCCCGCCGACCTCTGGAGCACCAGCGGCATCTACGCCAATAGCGGCTCCCGCGGCGATGCATGGGAACGCGCCGCCCACGCCGAATGGCTCGACCCAGCCTCCCCCGACTCCTTCAGCACAGGCTTCGGCCTCGCCATCCACGGCAACATCAGCCGCGACAAATCCTTCACACCCAAACACAGCTTCAAAATGTTCTTCCGCTCGCAGTACGGCACCACCAAGCTGCAGCACGCGCTCTTCCCCGACAGCCCCGTCGACGAGTTCGATCAACTCATCCTCCGCGCCGGCAGCACTGACACATTCCCCTGCACCGAATGGGGCACCCATCCGCTCGGCCCCAATGGCGCCCCCTATCAACGCTGGGCCCGCGCCCAGGCCAGCTACATCCGCGACCAGTGGGTCCGCAACTCCCAGCTCGCCATGGGCCACCTCTCCGCCCACGGCCGCTACGTCCACCTCTACCTCAACGGCATCTACTGGGGCCTCTACAATCTCTGCGAACACCCCGACGAAGACTTCCAGGCCAGCCACCTTGGCGGCCGCCCCGCCGACTACGATGTCCTCGTCGACTTCGCCGAACTCAAAAACGGCGACCTCAACGCATGGAACCTCCTCATGAATCTCGCCGGTTCCTCCGCTAGCGATACCGTCTTCCAGCGGCTCATGGGCAATAACCCCGATGGCTCCCGCAACCCTGCCTTCCCCGTCCTCCTCGACGCCGAAAATCTCATCGACTACATGGTCCTCCACATCTTCCACGGCGCGGACGACTGGCCCAATCACAACTGGTGGTCCGGAGCCGCCTCCCGCAGCGACTCCCCCCTCCTCAACCGCGGCTTCCAATGGTTCGCATGGGATCAGGAAATCAGCAACGTCAGCACGCTCTACGAACGCTCCGCATGGCAGAGCCCTCCTCTCAAATACGCCGACGTCAGCGCCGCCAATTCCCCCGCCGCTCCCTACTACGCCCTCCGCCAGGGCAGCCCGGCCTTCCGACTCCGCTTCGCCGACCGCGTCCACCGCCATCTCTTCAACGCCGGTGCCCTCACAACTCCCGCCGCCACCGCCCGCTGGAATTCCCTCGTCTCACAGATCGACCGCGCCATCGTCGCCGAATCCGCACGCTGGGGCGATTACCAGCCCCACCTCTCCCGCCCCGGCCAACCCTATCGCCGCGAATCCGATTGGCTCCCCAATCTCACCTCCATGGCCTCTTCCTTCTGGCCCCAGATCAATGCCACGGCCCTCAGACGCTTCCGCGACGCCGGTCTCTACCCCGCCACCGCCGCTCCCACCATCAATCGCTTCGGCGGTCAGTTCCTCCCCGACTTCCGCGTCGCCCTGACAAACCCGAACACCTCCGGATCCATCTACTTCACCCTCGATGGATCCGACCCGCGCCGCCCCGACAACTCCCCGCTCCCCGCCGCCACCACCTACACCGCCCCCTTCCCGCTCTCCGGCCCCGTCACCCTCAAAGCCAGAATCCTCGTCGGCACCACATGGAGCGCTCTCCTCGAAACCGACTTCATCCCCCATCCGGACCGCGACCTCGACAGCATGCCCAACGACTGGGAAATCCTCCACAATCTCAACCCCGACAACCCCACCGACGCCACCTCCGACCCCGACGGCGACGGTCATCCTAACGCCTCGGAATACGCCGCCGCCACCAATCCTCGCGACTCCACCGACGTCCTCCGCGCCACCGCCTCCCTCACCCCTGACGGCATCGCCATCTCCATCCTCACCCGCGCCAACCGCCGCTACCGTCTCGAAGCCTCGCCCTCCGGCACCGCATGGCAATCCATCGGCTCCCGCGAGCCCGCCACCACCGACGCACCCCATTCATGGTCGGTCCCGCTCACGGAAAACCGCCGCTTCTTCCGCGTCGTCGTCTCTCTCCCCTGACATCTCCTCCCGCTCACGCCCCCTCCGGAAACGCCGCCTCGTCCCGCCCGATCCTCGGCACCCGCACCGCCGCCGTCCACCGCCGCCGCAGCGCAAATCCCAGCCGCGCCCTCACCAATTCCGGCCGCTTCAGCAGCAGCCCGGCCGGCAAACGCACCCTCCCCCGACCCGCCAGCAGCCGCAGCAGCTCAGGAGCCGTCACCGCCAGATCAAACCGCTCACGCCCTAGCCGCCAGCCCGCCATTCCGTGCGTCGCCGCCAGCCCCGCATCCTTTAGATAAACCTCCAGCGCCGCCGCCACCGCCTCCGGTTGCCCGGGCCCCGTCAGCGCCCCCGTCACTCCCGGCTCGATCATCTCCGGCACCCCCGCCACCGTCGTCGCCACACACGGCAACCCCGCCGCCATCGCCTCCATCAGCACCGTCGGCAGCACATCCATCCCCCCATCCCGCTCCACCACACACGGCAGCGCAAACACCCGCGCCCCCGCCAGCAGCACCCCAATCTCCGCCTGACTCCTCGCCCCCGCCAGCTCCACCACTCCCCCCAGCCCACTCTCCGCAATCTGCCGCTCCAACTCCCCATGCAACGGTCCCTCCCCCGCAATCACACAACGGAACGCCACACCCCGATCCCGCAGCAGCGCAGCCGCCCTCACTAAATCCCCGAACCCTTTCTTCTCAATCAATCGCCCCACACTCACAATCACCGGCACGCCCTCCCGCGGCCATCCCGGTGCCTCCGCCGGCATCGCCATCCCGTTGTAAACGCGCTCAATCCTCCCCGCCGACTCAGGATACCGCTCCCGCAGCCAGTCCCGCGTGAAATCACTCACCGCCACCACCACCGCCGCATCCCTCACCAGATCACGTAATCCCACCGGCGTCGCTTCGTCAGGACAGAACAGGTCATTCGCATGCCCAGTGAAACTGTAACTCATCCCGTAAAACCGCCGCATCCACCAGCAGCACCGCGCCCCGATCCCCGCAAAATGCGTGTGCACATGCCGCACTCCCGCCGCATGCAGCCGCGACCCCGCCCACAACGCCTCATACACCCGATTCTTGTCAGGACGCCCGCCCCACTGACGCAGCGTCACGACCGCATGCGGCGGCAGTTCATCCCGCCGCTTCATCTCCATCACCTCCGCCGCCACCTCATCCGCTTTCGGCAGCACCGTCGTCGCACTCACCAGCGTCTCCGGAAAATGCCGGATCGCTTCATCACTCACCGCCCTCACCGAATACAGCGCCGTCTCCACCCCTAACCCACGCAACGCCTCCGCCTCACGCGCCACAAAGGTCTGCGTAAACGACGGAAACCGCTCAAATAAACAGCCGAATGCAGCTTTCATAACACTCCCAGATGTCTCGCAATTGCCCCAGTCTCCGGCGCACACGCGCCCCGCTCCGTAATCAACGCAGTCACCAGCCCCGCCGGCGTGATATCAAACGCCGGATTCGCCGCGCCCGACCGCCCCGCCACCACCCTCACACGCCGCATCTCCCCACCCTCATCCGGACCCTCCATCCACAGCACTTCCTCCGCCCCCCGCTCCTCAATCGGAATCCCTCCCACCCCCACCACAAGGCCCGCATCAATCGTCGAGGTCGGCAGCGCCACATAAAACGGCACACCGTAATACCGCGCCGCCAGCGCCTTCAGCAGGGTCCCGATCTTGTTAGCGACATCCCCGTTCGCCGCCACCCGGTCCGCTCCCGTGATCACCACATCCACCCGCTCCGTCTGCATCAGATGCGCCCCAGCATTGTCCGCCACCACCGTGTGCGCGATCCCCTGCTGCTCCAGTTCCCACGCCGTCAGCCGCGCCCCCTGATTCCTCGGCCTCGTCTCGTCCACCCACACATGCACCGCCATCCCCGCCGCCGCCGCCGCATACACCGGCGACAACGCCGACCCGTGATCCACAAACGCCAGCCACCCCGCATTGCAATGCGTTAGCACATTCAGCACCGATCCCTCCGGCTTCCCCGCCGCCAGCCCCTCCAGCAATCCCTTCCCGTTCCGCCCGATCGCCGCACACGCCGCCGCATCCTCATCCGCAATCCGCTGCGCCGCCACCCTCGCCGTCGCCGCATCCGTCGTCTCCCTAACCATCCGATCCACCGCCCAGCCCAGATTCACCGCCGTCGGCCGCGTCGCCCGCAGCCGCTCGCCCGCCGCCTCAAACTCTCCGCGCCGGAACTCCCCGCCCGCCTCCGCCTCCCGCGCCGCCAGCCACATCCCCCACGCCGCCGTCGCCCCGATACACCCAGCCCCGCGCACCACCATCTCCCGAATCGCCACCGCCACCTCCCCCACCGTCGTCAGCCGCGCCTCCGCCAGCTCCCACGGCAACCGGTTCTGATCAATCACATGCACCGCCCCCGGATCATCATCCGGCTGCCATACCGTCCGCATCGCTCTGCCATTCACCAGCATCACCCACCCATCATCCCTCCCGCCCTCCCTGCAAGCGCACCTCCATTGACGCCCCGCTTCCCCGCTCCATCAATGCTCCCCACCACTTTCATCACTTTCATCACCATGCCCACGCTCAACGAACAGATCATGAATGACCTCAAAGAGGCCATGAAGCAGAAGGACCAGTCAGCCATGACCACCCTCCGCGCCCTCAAATCCGCTATCAAATACGCCGCCATCGAAAAGGTCGGCGCAGACGGCGAACTCCCCGAAGCCGACGCCATCGCCGTCATCCGCAAGCAAATCAAACAACGCCGCGATTCCGTCGACCAGTTCACCGCCGGCGGCCGCCCCGACCTCGCCGCCTCCGAATCCGCAGAAATCACCGTCCTCGAACGCTACCTCCCAGCCGCCCTCTCCACCGAAGAGACCGAAGCCCTCGTCGCCTCAGTCATCGCCGAACTCGGCGCGTCCTCCAAACAGGACATGGGCCGCGTCATGAAAACCCTCCAGGATCGCTCCGCCGGCCGCGCCGACGGCAAAATCCTCTCCCAGCTCGTCGCCAAAGCCCTCGCCTGATTCCCCCCGCCCTCCCATGACCGCCGCCGTCATCGTCGCCGCCGGGTCAGGCACCCGCATGGGCTTCGATAAACTCCTCGCTCCCCTCGCCGGTCAACCGGTCCTCCGCCACACGCTCAACGCCTTCCAGCTCTGCCCCGACATCGACGCCATCTGGATCGTCTCCTCCCCAGCCTCCCAATCCACCTTCCTCGCCCTCGCCGCTGACTTCCCCAAATTCCGCGGCCTCGTCCCCGGCGGCCCCGAACGCCACCTCTCCGTCTGGAACGGGCTCTCCGCCCTCCCCCCCGACACCGACTGCGTCGCCGTCCACGACGGCGCTCGCCCACTCATCCGCCCAGCCCAGATCTCCCGCTGCATCGCCGCCGCCCGTCTCCACGGCGCTGCCGCCTCCGCCCGCCGCATCACCGATACCCTCAAACGCGCCGACTCAGACGGCCGCGTCACCGCCAGCGTCGACCGCGATCACCTCTGGGCCATGGAAACTCCTCAGGTTTTCCGCTTCCCTCTCCTCTACGCCGCGTATCAAAAGGTCCTCCAGAACGGCACCCTCGTCACAGACGAGGTCTCCGCCGCCACCCTCTCGGATATCCCCGTATGGCTCGTCGAAAATCTCTCCCCCAACCTGAAAATCACCCTGCCGGGCGACCTGGAATCAGCCGCAGCTCTGCTGCCGTAACCCAGCACCGCTTCGCCAAACTCCGCACCGGCGGCATCCTCTGCGTCGCTGAAATGCCGTGGATGGAAAGCGTCAGCCTCGGCATCTGGACCGGCGTCGGCGGCCGCCACGACCCCGCCTCCATGAGCGGTCTCGCCCATTTCGCCGAGCACATGGTCTTCAAAGGCACCAAACGCCGCTCCGCACGTCAGCTCAACCGCGACGTCGAAAGCGTCGGCGGCTCCATGGACGCCTACACCAGCGAAGACCACACCAGCTTCTTCATCCGCGGCCCCGCCGAACGCCTCCCTCGCTTCGCCGACGTCCTCCTCGACCTCTACCGCCACTCCCGATTCCTCGCCACCGACGTCAAACGCGAACGCGAGGTCATCAGCGAGGAAATCGCCATGTACCGCGAACAACCAGCCCAGCAGGTCGAAGACCTCCTCTGGCGCACCGCATGGCCCTCACACCCACTCGGCCGACCCATCGCTGGCACCGACGAAAGCCTCGCTAACATCACCAGCGCCGCCCTCAAAAACCACGCCCATTCATGGTTCGGTTCCCGCAACACGGTCTTCTCCGCCGCAGGCCGCGTCACCCTCGAAGAAGTCAAGGAAGCCATCGAATCCTCCGCCGGTGATTCCCTCGCCCCCGGCCGCAAACCTCCTCTCCGCGCCTTCAAACCCACTCCCCGCCGCCACACCGCCGTCATCTGCGAAAACCGCGACATCGACCAGGTCCAGCTCGCCGTCGCCATCCACGCCCCCGGCCGCCACTCCCCAGACGCACCAGCCCTCCGGCTCCTCAACGTCCTCCTCGGCGAAAATACCAGCTCCCGTCTCTGGTCCTCCCTCCGCGAAGACCTCGGCCTCTGCTACGACGTCGGCTCCGACATCACGTCCCTCCACGACACCGGCCTCCTCCACATCTTCGCAGGCGTCGACCCGGATAAACTCGAACGCGCCCTCAAAACCCTCCGCTCCGAACTCCTCAGCCTCGCCGCCAAACCAGTCAGCCGACGCACCCTCTCCGAAGCCCTCGAGTACACCACCGCCTCCATCCGCATGGCCCTCGAAACCCCTTCCAGCCACATGACCTCCATGGCCGAATGCCTCCTCTTCCACGGCCGCTGGATCCCCATCGACGACTACTACCGCCGCCTCGAAGCCGTCACCCCCGAAGCCATCCACACCCTCGCCAAATCCCTCTTCAAACCAGGCAACCTCACCCTCGCCCTCGTCGGCCCAGTCCCCAACCCAGACACCGCCGCCCGCTGGCTCTCCCC
>JAIXVE010000021.1 GCA_027483175.1 Verrucomicrobiaceae bacterium
AGCATCTGTGGAAGGGAGAGGCCGCCGAGGGCGAGACCACCGATGCGGAGCATGTCGCGGCGGGTGATCCCGTCGCAGAGGCGTCCGGAGGAAGGACCGAAGAGATTCAGCATGGGATTACGGATGCGATGGTCTTCGGGGGAGGGTGCGGCAAGCTGCAATGCGTCCCTCTGTGCGTAGTGGGGATTTGAGATTTGAGATTTGAGATCTCAGAAGGAAGGAAGGGAACGGTGGTTCAGACGCGGACGCGTTCCATGAGTGGTTCGAAGCGATAGGTGGTGTGAACGGATGAAGCACAAAGGGATTTGTGGATCAAAATGGGCGGAGAATGAGCGACAATGGGTTTAGGGTCTCGAGTTTTCACGACAAAGTGTCGGTGCGGGCGGGGGATGGGGCGGGCCTTTGGCCCTTGTGTGGTTGGTTGGGGCCGACCTGGGGCGTTGCGTGGGATGCGCCGTTGGTGGCGGGGGAAGGGAGGGTTGGGGGTTGGGGATGGGGTGAAGGGTGGTTACCAGAGGAACCGTTCGTCGTAGGGGGCGCCGCTGCGGTGGAGGAGATCGAGGTATTCTTCCTGGTAGGTGCGATGGCGGTGGTGTTCGTCCTGTCGGGCGATGTATTCTTTGAGGGTGTCGCAGCGCGATGGGCTGACGGTGAAGGCTCCGTAGCCTTCCTGCCATGCGAAGGAGGGGTCACCGATGTTGTCGTGGACCCAGCGGGAGGAGACGGCTTTGATATCGCGGACGGCGTTTGCGAGGCAGGCGGTGGCGCGGAGGCCGATGAGGAGGTGGACGTGGTCGGAGACGCCGCCGATGGCCTCTGGGAGGCCGTCGAGGTTGCGCACGATGACGCCGAGGTAGGCGTGGAGGCGGTCACGCCATGGGTCGGCGATGAGCGGGGCGCGGTTTCTGGTGCTGAAGACGATGTGGTAGTGGAGGGAGACGTGTGTCGATGGCATGGGGATCTGCCGCTCCTGACGGGGCGGCGTGGTCGTGATTGCGTTTTCAGGGCGCCTACGCTATCGGATAGCTTCCGTCAAGCCTTTGGCTTGGCGGGGTGGGGTGGGAATGAAAACACCCGGGAGCGGCTGGAGGGCCGCGTCCCGGGTGGGGAGGGGTTTGGGGAGTTAGTGGGAGGTGTGGGTGTCAGGCTTTCTCCCAGCCGCGGGCGAGGCCGAGGCCGCGGACGTAGCCGATGCACTGGGCGACGTCAGTGATGCTGTGGTCCCAGTTGGTTTCGTATTCGATGGAGGCGTTGCCTTTGAAGCCGTGGGAACGGGCTTCGGTGAGGATGGCTTCGACATTGGCTTTGCCAGTGCCGAAGGGAACGTCTTCGCCTTTTTCGTCGACGCGGTCTTTAAGGTGCATGGAGAGGACGCGGCCTTTGAGGAGTTTGACGGCGTCGAGGGCATTGAGGCCGCTGCGGATCCAGTGGCCGGTGTCGGCGCAGGCGCCGATGCGAGGGTCGCGGTCTTTGCAGGTATCGAGGATGAACTGGGGGTCCCAGACCTTGTAGTTTGGGTTGTTAGGCTGGCGGGGGTGGTTGTGGAAGCAGACGCGGATGTCGTATTCGGCGGCGAGTTTTTCGAGGATGGCGACGCTTTCGACGGATTCGGTGGTGATGCCGTAGAGGCCCCAGCGTTTGGCGAAGTCGAAGGTTTTGCGGGCTTCGGCTTCGTTATTGGGGATGCCGGTGACGCCGAAGTTCATGGGTGTGAGGTTCCATTTCTGGAGGGCGTCGAGGGCCATTTTTTCCATTTCGGGGGTAGCGCCGGGGCCCCATGAGCCGCCGTCCTTGCTGAATTTCTGGCCGGGGAACCATTCGATGATGGAGGCGCCGGAGCGGCCTGCGAATTCGATGGCTTCGAGGACGGTGAAGCGGTTGAAGGTCCATGCCTGGGGGCCGATGAAGGTACCGGCGACCGAGCGGAGTTTGGGGATGCCTGAGATTGTGTCGGCGGCGCGGGAGGGGGAGACGACGAAGGGCGCGGCGGCGGCGAGGGCGGCGTTGCGGAGGAAGTTACGGCGGGGGAGATGAGAGTTCATGATGAGGGCGGCGGTTACGTGATGGGAAGGGGGAGCATTTCAGAAGTTGTCGGGGTGGGTCAGACGAGTCCGCGGATGGGTTCGCCGCGGGTCATGGCGTCGATGACGCGCTGGGGGATGCCGGGCATGAGGCGGACCTGACCGATGTCGAGGATGGAGTGCATGATGGTGGCGATGAGGTCCTTCATGGTGACTGGCTGTGAGGAAGGTTCGCTGCCGTCGCGTGAGGACGTGCCGATGATCTGGCCCATGTGGAGACCGCCGCCGTAGATGAGGAGCGGGGCGAGATTGCCCCAGTGGTCGCGGCCCCCGTCTTTATTGATGGCTGGGGTGCGGCCCATTTCGCCGCAGCAGACGAGGAGGATCTGGTCGGAGAGCCCGCGGGCTTCGACGTCTTCGATGAAGGCGGAGACCGCGTGGTCGAAGGGACGGCCGACGTATTCCATGCCGGTGGTGAGGGGGGCGTTATTGACGTCGGCGTGCATGTCCCAGACGAAGCTGGTGGTGACGGTGACGAAGCCGGCGCCGCGTTCGCAGAGACGCCTGGCGAGGAGGAGCTGGCGGCCGAGCGTCTGGGCGTTGGTGGCGTAGTGGTTGAGGTTTTTCCACTGCGAGCTGATGCGAGATTTGGGGAGGAGAGGGGCGGTGTCGTAGCGGGCGATGGTTTTCGGGTTTTCGCGGGAGAGGTCGAAGGCGTCGAAGACCCCGCGGTGGAGGGCGTCGAAGGCCTGGGACTGGAACCCGTCGAGACCGGTTAGGGAGTCGCTGGTGCCGAGCTGACGCTGCCAGTTGTCGAGCATGGAGAGGAGAGCGCGGCGGTCGTCGAATCGGCTAGCGGGGAGATTGAGGTGCATGTCCTGCTGGAGGTCAGCGCCTGCGCCGGGGACGAAGGGAGCGAAGGTGCGGCTGAGGTCGCCGGTGCTTTCGAAGTTGCCGAATTCGGTGATGGCTGGTTGGGCGTCGGGGTCGACGGAGCGAGGGAAGAGCGTGACATTGGTGGGCATGGCGGAGTCGGGCCGGGAGGGACCGGCGACTGCGGCGTAGAGCGAGCCCATGTTGGCGCGGAGCGTGTCGATGCCGACGATGGGTTTGATGTCGTGGTTGCCGTCGCCGGTGACGAACGAACGGACGATGGAGAATTTGCGGGCGAGGGCGGCGAGTTTGGGGAAGGACGAGCCGAAGGTGATGCCTGGGATGGAGGTGGGGATTTCGCCGGTGGTGCTGCGGATGTTCGAGGGGGCGTCCATTTTGGGGTCGAACGTTTCGAACTGGGAGGGACCGCCGTGCATGAAGAGGAAGATGACGGAGCGGTTTTTGAGGGGAGTTGGGGAGGAGGGAGCGGCGGCGGCTTTGACGGCGAGTTGGTCGGCGAGGGAGAGGCCTCCGAGGGAGAGGCCTCCGAGGGAGAGGGCGCCGGCGCGGAGGAACTGGCGGCGTTGCCAGAGGCGGGCGTGCCGGAAGTGATCCTGGAAAGACAGCATCGGGGAGGGAGTTGAGGTTGAGAGTGCGGGTGCGGGGGGATGGGGGGCAAGGATTATTCCATCCGCATGCCGGGCGGGAGGGGGGCGGGAGGGGGTGAGGAGGAGGTGTCCTCCTGCGTTTGACTCCGGGGTTTCCGGCTGCTTGATGAGGCATGAGCGCACCTGCTGCCGACCGCCCCTGTTACCGTACTGTCCCTGTTCTTCAGCTCGACGCCGAGGCACTGCATGGCATTTCGAAGGAAATGAAGCTGAGCCTGAGTCGGGAGGACATGCTGGCGGTGCAGGCGTATTTTGCGGAGGCGGGGCGTGAGCCGACGGATGTGGAGCTGGAAGTGATTGCGCAGACGTGGAGTGAGCACTGCAAGCACCGGATTTTTTCGGCGAGGATTGTGCACACGGTGGATGGGGATGAGGAGGTGGTGGATGGGATTTTCAAGACCTTCATCCGGAAGCCGAGTGAGGAGATCATGGCGCGGAAGCCTGGGTTTGTGCTGAGTGCGTTCACGGACAATGCGGGGTTCATCGAGATTGATCCGGGGCTGGCGGCGTGTCTGAAGGTGGAGACGCACAATCATCCGAGTGCGATCGAGCCGTATGCGGGAGCGAATACTGGGTTGGGCGGGGTGATCCGGGACATTCTGGGGGCAGGGAAGGGTGCGAAGCCGGTGGCGTCGGTGGATGTGTTCTGTTTCGGGCGGCCGGACACGAAGCAGGAGGACATCCGGGCGCGGGATGTGATTCATCCGCTGGGGATCATGCGCGGGGTGGTGCGCGGGGTGAGGGATTACGGGAACCGGATGGGGATTCCGACGACGGGCGGGGCGATTCAGTTTGACGACACCTTCATTTACAATCCGCTAGTGTTCTGCGGGACGGCGGGGATTATTCCGAGTGCGGACATTGCGAAGGAAGTGAAGCCCGGGCAGCTGATCATTGCGGTGGGTGCGCGGACGGGGCTGGACGGGTTGAAGGGGGCGACGTTTTCGAGTGCGGCGCTGGGGACGAGCAGTCACGAGGAAGATCAGACGGCGGTGCAGATCGGGAATCCGATCGAAGAGAAGAAGGCGGCGGATTTTGTGCTGGCGGCTCGGGCGGAGGGATTGATCGAGTGCATTACGGACTGTGGTGCGGGCGGGTTTTCGAGTGCGGCCGGGGAGATGCTGAGCGAGACGGGCGGGGAGATTCTGCTAGACAATGCGCCGCTGAAGCAGCCTGGGTTGCTGAGCTGGCATATTTTTCTGAGTGAGAGCCAGGAGCGGATGGTGCTGTCGGTGGAGGAGAAGAGCCTTGAGCGGTTGCGGGAGCTGGCGGCGGTTTACGAGACCGAGCTGACGGTGCTGGGGAAGAGTGACGGGACGGGGATTCTGAAGGTGAAGCATCAGGGGCATACCGTGTGCGAGCTGGATTGCGGGCGGCTGCATGATGCGCCGCGGCTGCGCTTGAAGGCCGAGTGGGATACGCCGCTGTGGTCGGCGCTGCCGGAGCTGGCGTCGGATGATCTGGGGGTAGTGCTGCGTCGGGTGATGGGGGATTTTGCGGTGGTGAGCCGTGAGCCGGTGATCCGGGAGTATGATCATGAAGTGCAGGGGAACACCGTGCTGAAGCCGCTGGCGGGGGCGGCTGGTGATGGTCCGCAGGATGGGAGTGTGATCCGGGTGGACGGGAGTCAGCGGTTGATTTCGCTAGCGCTGAGCCTGCTGCCGGAATGGGGCAAGTATGATCCGCGGGCGATGGGTCGGGCGTGCATGGATGAATGTGTGAGGCAGCTGGTGCTGACTGGGGCGAACCCTGAGAAGCTGGCGGTGCTGGATAACTTCTGCATGGGGAACCCGCATGATCCGAAGGAACTGGGCGGGCTGGTGGAGAGTGCACGGGGATTGGCGGAAGCGGCGGCGGTGTACGGGACCCCGTTTGTGAGCGGGAAGGATTCGTTCTATAACTATTTCAACACGGATGACGGACCGGTGAGTATTCCGGTGACGGCGCTGATCAGCGGGTTGGGGATTGTGGAGGATGCGGCGCATGTGACGGGGAGCAGCCTGCGGCGGAGCGACAGCGTGCTGATGCTGGCGGGGACGGGGAGTGTGGCGTTAGGTGGTTCGGTTTATGCGCGGACGGAGGGAGTGGCGCGGCAGGCGGTGCCGCAGTTCGAGCTGGAGGCGGCGATGGCGCTTTACCGGGCCTATCATGAGGCGGTGAAGGCCGGGCTGGTGCTGAGTGCGCACGATGTGAGTGAGGGCGGGCTGGCGGTGACGCTGGCGGAGATGGCGTTCAGCGGGAAGGGAGGGATGGAGATTGAGTTGCCGGCGGGGATGCCTGCGGCGGCGGCATTGTTCAACGAGACGCCCGGGCAGTTTGTGATGGAAGTGGCTCCGGAGCATGTGGCGGGAATGCGGGCGGCGTTTGCGGGATTGCCGCTGGTGGAGCTTGGTGCGGCGACGGGCGGGCATGCGAGGCTGGTGGTGAAGCGGGATGGGGCGGTGCTGGTGGATGAGCCGATCGCGGAGCTGAAGGCGATCTGGAAGGGCGGCCTTGCGAAGTGGTACTGAGCGGGGAGTTGGATGATATGAACCGAGACCTGATCAGAGATCCTAGCGAGCTGCGGCCGGACACGGTGTGGACGGACACGGTGTGGGCGTGGA
Organism: Verrucomicrobiaceae bacterium; assembly: GCA_027483175.1. Taxonomy (GTDB): domain Bacteria; phylum Verrucomicrobiota; class Verrucomicrobiia; order Verrucomicrobiales; family V1-33; genus V1-33. The sequence goes on from JAIXVE010000021.1 coordinate 6,166, forward strand.
CGGCGGAGGAGACCCTTGCGGACCATGGGAGGAAGGCTCGGTTGTGTGCGGCGGCGCTGCTGCCGTTCTGCGATGGGAAGGTGGACTGGGCGGGGTTTGCGGCGAGCATTCGCTGGATGCAGGCGGCGGCGGCTCGGTGGAATGTGGAGCTGGTGTTAGTGCTGAATGCGGACACCGGGTACATTTTCAATCTGAGCGATGAGCTGTATGGGGAAGTGCTGCGGCGATTCCGTGAGGAATTTCCGGGGCAGCGGTTTATTGCGGGGGTGACGGCGCGGGGGGCAGAAGGTGATCGTGCGTTCCGGGCGGAGCGTTACCGGGGTCTGATTGATCTGGTGCAGGCGCATGAGAATTGCGAAGTGATGATCATGACGTCGCGGCTGCTGAACGAGCTGTGGCCGGAGAAGCGGCGGGATGCGTATTATGAGATTGCGGAGTTCCTGACACATCCGGCGCTGGTGCATGCCCTTGAGCCGGCGTTTGTGCCGTGGGCGACGCCTTATGAACCGTGGCTGCTGTGGCAACTGGCGCAGCATCCGAAGTTCGTCGGCGGGAAGATTTCGACGCTGGATGAGCCGCATTTTCTGTACTGGGCGGCAATGTGCCGGGATCTGGGATTGGATTTTGCGCCGCACAGCGGGGATGACTTCGGGATTGCGACGGCGATCCGTTGCGGGCTGCCATTGCTGATCGGGGCGGCGGTGACGGGAGCGCCGCTGATATGTGCGGCGAAGGACATGTGGCTGGACGACGGTGTGGCGGGGAAGGCGTTTCCGACGGGTCGGGGCGGATTTGACACGAGGGTGTACAAGGTGTTTGAGGCCTTTCAGTCGCTGGAGGACCAGGTGTTCCGGCTGGATGCGGGCGGGAGTGCGGCGGCGTACAAGCACAGCACGGCGCATGTGCTGCATCAGCTAGGATTGATCGGGTCGGCGGAGGCGCATCCGGATTGCCGTGATCTGCGCGGGGCGGATGAGGCGGTGCGGATGGCGGAGGCGATGGTGCGGCCGCGGCGGATGGCGGCGCGGCTGGGGATCGGGGGTTACTGAGAGCCTAGACGAGAAGGTCGGGAGCCTCAGCGGTCGCCGAAGATGGCGCTGCCGATGCGGACGATGGTGGCCCCTTCAGCGACGGCGGCTTCCCAGTCGCCGCTCATGCCCATGCTGAGTTCTGGGAGCGGGAGACCGGAGGAGGCGGCGAGGCGGTCGCGGAGATCGCGGAGACGGGCGAAGTGGGGTCGGGCGGCGTCGGCGGAATCGGTGAGGGCGGGGATGGTCATGAGCCCGGCGATGGAGAGGTTAGGGAGGGCGAGGATTTCGGTGAGGGCAGGTTCGGTGGCGTCGGGGTCGAGGCCGAATTTGGCGTCATCGCGGGCGATGTTGACCTGGAGGAGACAGCGGGCGGTGAGATTGAGTTCGGAGGCGATGCGGCTGAAGTGGCGTGCTAGGTCGAGGGAATCGAGCGTGTGGACGAGGTGGGTGAGCGGGAGGATTTTGCGGATTTTGTTGGATTGGAGGTGTCCGATGAAGTGCCAGTGGAGGGAGGCGGGGAAGAGCGGGATTTTGGTGAGGGCTTCCTGGACGCGGCTTTCGCCGAAGACGGACTGGCCGGCGGCGATGGCGGCGGCGATGGCGTCCGGGGGGAAGGTTTTGGAGACGGCGCAGAGCGTGACGGCGTCGGGGGCGCGGCCGGAGAGGAGGGAGGCGGCGGCGAGGCGTTCGCGGAGAGCGGCGAGGCGGTCGGCGATGGGGGCCGTGGTCATGCGGAAGGAGTGCGGCGGAAGAAGGCGGCGGCGGTGGCGGAGGTGGAAGCGGCGAGGGCTTCGAGGGACGAGCCGCGGAGGGAGGCGATGTGTGAGGCGGTGAGACTGAGGAAGGCGGGTTCGTTGCGTTTGCCGCGGTGGGGGACGGGGGG
>JAIXVE010000061.1 GCA_027483175.1 Verrucomicrobiaceae bacterium
CGCAGACCGTCATCTTTTCCATCCCGCTCGACGCAGCGCCAAAGAGCGTCGCCCGCATCGATGAATTGAACGATGATTCCATTCCCGCCCCACCCGCCGCCCGGATCACCGCCGCGCCAAGCATGGCCGCGTTCTCCGCAAATCCGCACGCCAGTTACTTCTATGATCCCAACGCACGCCGCCTGCACCTCCAGGCCGACGCCCGCTGGCTCGTCATTTCACGCTGATTCAATCGACCGCATGGTGCAGGGCAGCCGGGAATTCATTGGCATCACGCGAACTCAAGTCCTCGCAACGTACCGGAGGCACCCGCAAAGCTCCCGGCTTCAAGGCCCATGCGTTGCAGCAGCGAAACGTAGAGTGTCGCAAGGTTCTGATTGCTCTTCCGGTCGAAGGCGAGGTGCTGGCCGTGCTTGAAACCGCCACCCGCGAGCAGCACCGGAAGGTTGTCGTTCGAGTGCGCATTGGCGCTTCCCATGTTAGTTCCGAAAAGCACGGACGTGTTCGCCAGCAGCGCAGCGCCGTTCTCCTCAGCCCGGCGCAGGCCCGTGAGAAAGCCAGCAAGCGCGCGAAATTCCGCCTCCTCGATCTTCCGCAATTCAGAGATCGTTTCCTCGCGGCCGCCGTGATGGGTGAGTTCGTGGATGTTCGACTTCACACCAGGAATGGTTCTCGGCGTCACACTCGCAAGGCTGATGCAGAGTGTCACGATGCGCGTGGCGTCCGTTTCCAGCGCCAGTCGCGCGAGATCGAGCATCGATTCCAGATGCGCCGGCAGATCGTTCCGGTCCTCAATCTCCTTCGGCTGCGGCACACTCGTTTTCACCTTCGGAACGCCAAGCCAGCCCTCGGCCGCCGCCAGCCGCTTTTCAGCATCGCGCACCGCAGCGGCAAACTGCTCCAGTCGGTCGCGGTCAGCGGCACTCACGTTCTGCTGGAGCCTCTTGTATTGCCCATGCAGTCCATCAAGCAGGCTGCGATCCTCTTTGAGGCGGAGCACCGCCGCCGCTTTGCCTTCGGCAGAATCCTCAGCAAAGAGCTGCTGATAGAGCTTCACCGGACTGGATATCGGCGGAATCATCGACCCACTGCGCGTCCACGATAGACTGAGATTGTCAGAGCCAACCATGAGCGGAAGCGAGGGAAATCGCGTGGCCGCGCCCAACTGCTCCGCCATCACCTGATCAAGCGAAATACTGTTCTTGAACGATCCACGACTCGCGCCCGGCGCGCCCGTGAGAAAACTCATCTCCGCCGCGTGCCCACCATCCACGCCCGGCAGCGAAACGCCCGAAAGCACCGTGAGATCCGCCCGGTGATCCTTGAGAATATCAAGATACGGCGTCCCGCCATAGTCGCGCCCGGCCTGCTCCGGAAAGAAAAACTGCGGCAGGATTCCCTGATTCGTCATCAACCCGACAAATCGCCGCGGCACCGGCGGCGCAGCAGCCGCTCCCAGCCGCGGCGACATGCTCTCAAGAATCGGCAGCGCAAGCGTCACACCTGAGGCACGCAGGAAATGTCGGCGGCTCAGCGGGGTGCGGGTCACGATGTTCATGCCGAAACATGCGCCTCAATGCGCCAACCTGCACCCGGTTTTCACTGCCCGTTCGAGTAGTGCCTCTCAGTGCGCCCCTCAGTCTCGTATGGCTTGGGATGCCCCCCTTGCTGCCGCCCCCGCCGACGGCAACGCAATTCATCTCGCCGCTCACCGGTGAGGCAGGAAGGACCGCCCGATCACTGACCAAGCGTGATGGGATTAGCGGCTTCAAGCGCCAGCGCGGCTTTGCGCCGCTGTTCGATCGCGATGCGGACCGATGGCAGTGACGTCGCGATGTAAACAGCATCCCGGCTTTGGGTGTCATCAATGACCACTCCGTCTCCGGCGCGATGCCACTTCGTCTCATGAATGCCGTCGGCGTCCACGCGGAACACATCATCCGCACCACGGAGCCATGGAGGAAGCGCGAACGTGAACTGGACGGCACGCGGCGGGCCGAACTTGAACACCTTTTCCTTCTCGTCGGCAATGTAGGCAGTGTCATTAGCAAATAGCACCGCCGCATCGGGCGCTGCAATCGACGCAAGATCCCAGTCGGGAGCACCATCACGGATGCGGCGCTCGAATCGATACGCGTCGCCTTCGAGCAGGAATGGTTCGAGCATGCGGATCTCCCGGCCAATCCGGCTGATGGGTTCCCAGGTGTCAGGAAACTTGAGCAGCGATTTCTGGCTGAGGTTGAACCAATAAAGCGAGGTGATGCCGGTGGAAATGGCGTGCATCGCCTGAGCCCGCAATTCGTCTGGTGTCGGCGCGCGCCGGGACCTTCCGCCGTCAAGCCAGCCACCACGCCATCCGTCGTGGGGGCCCTGGGACCATGCCGCGCAGGGTGCCGGCCGGTTGAGGTCACGCAACGACCGGCACAGGTCACCAATGGTTTCCAGCGGTGCACCCCAGCGGATCCGACGCCCGCCCCAGCGATCGTATCCGGACCATGCGTCCGCCGCGGGTGCGACCACACGATACGCATCAAAGTGTGGATAGTCGGAAAGTCCCGCATACCACCGCCACGTGCGCTCGTCGCTGAGCGTGACGGAGGTGGGGAGGCGACTGACTCGATAGGGCAGCAGCTTGTCGAAAACCTCCTGAGGTGCCATGGCCCTGCCTCCCCCGAACTGAGGTTCGCCGAGGAACTCGACGGCATGGATCTTCGGCAGCCATTCATCCGTGTCCCATTTCTCCAGCGGCCAGAGGCGGTTGAAGAGCTTGAGTGGATAGCGGTCGTAAAGCGCCGGGTTGTCCGTGTAACCCGCGACGTGATCAATCTGCCCGGCGTTCACATGCAGATGACGCAGGAGCTTGAGATAGGGCTCACTTGTCACCGCATCATTCACCCAGCCTCCGCTGATGTCGAAGGTCTCCCGTTTGATCCTCAGATGCGCCCAGAGCGGACCGGCAGTGGTCCCGAGTTCCAGCGCGCCGAATGCAAGCGGCAGTTTCGGGACACGCAGCCTGATGAACCCTTTCTCGCCCGGCGGCACGATCATCGATACCGTCACAGGATTCTGTGGCCAGAGCACCTGCCATTCCGTTCCGGCTTTCGGCAGCCAGAGGCGCAGCGACGTGGCCTTCAGTTCCTGCGCAGATTCGTTGGCAACGTGCAGCACAATGGTGTCCGGCTGAACCGATTCATCGCTGGAGAGAAAGGTCACCGCGGAAATCCAGTGCTGCGGAGCGGTCACTGGGATCGTCACCTTCCCGAGCCCCTCCGCCGCAAGGTCGAATGCTTGTCCCGGACCCCAGCGGGACGTGCGGCCATTGAAGGACCAAACGCTGAGGGCCCCCTCCTGCCCTCGCACCGCCGTGCCAAGGTCGTGCCAAGCCCACTCACCGGTCGCCAGCAATTCGGCCGGCGTGCGGCCGTCAAACCTTGCAGGCCCAGCCAGCCCTTTGACATAAATCTGCACCCTCGCAGCAAGGTCAGGGTCTCGCGGACTGCGGTAACGCATCGACTCCACAATCCCGTGCGGGATCACCGAGGTGCCTGCAATCTCAGCAGCGCACCCTGACGAAACCGCAAAGCCCAGAGCAACGGACGCAAGGAGCAGACGGGGCAGAAAAAGAACGTTCATGGATGATCTCTCCGTCAGCTCTCACTGCCGCTGATGCCGGTACACCCACAC
>JAIXVE010000349.1 GCA_027483175.1 Verrucomicrobiaceae bacterium
ACCGACGAGCAACACAGGAATCGGGAAAAAGACCCGTCCCCTACCCCCTCCGCAGTGCGCCTCAATCCTCCTTCCTTCCCACAAAATCAGAAGATACCATCTGTAAGGCGGGCTGCACTAGCACATCACACCCCGAAGTGCTCCGCACGCCTGCCTGCCCGCCTCAGTCCTTCTTCCGGAACACTTCCTTGAAAAACCGCTTCATCGCCGCCCACGACTCCTTGTCCGCCTTCTCCTGATAGGCCGGTCCCGGCTTCGTGAACCCATGCAGCGCCCCCTCGTAACTCACAAACTCCATCTTCGCCTGCGACTGCTTCATCTCTTCCTGAAACCCTGGCACTTCCTTTCCCACATTCGCGTCCGCACCGCCGTGGCACACCAGAATCCGCGCCTTGATCGCCCCAGGCGCCGCCGGCAGCGTCGTTCCCAGCCCTCCGTGAAAACTCACCACGCCGCGCACATCCGCTCCGCTCCTCGCCAGCTCCAGCACGCAGCTGCCCCCGAAACAATAACCAATCGCCCCCAACCGCCCACCGTCCACTTCCTTCCGCGCCTTCAATTGCTCCAGGCCCGCCAGCACCCGCCGCCGCAGCAACGGCAGATCCTTCCGGTACTTGCCAGACTGCACCGCACATTCCTTCGGATCCGCCGGCCGCACGTCCTTGCCGTAAATGTCCGCCGCAAACGCCACATACCCCAGCCCCGCCAGCATCTTCGCCCGCTCCTTCGTGTAATCCTGCAACCCCGTCCAGTCGTGCACCACCAGAACCCCCGGCCGCGCCCCCTTCACACTGTCATCCCACGCCACAAATCCCTCCAACGCCGTCTCCCCGTCCTTGTACACCACCGACTCCGTCTGAATCGCAGCATGGAGCATCGTGGCAGTCAGCGAAAGAATTGTTAGCGCAAGTTTCATACCCACTCCCTAAACTCCCGATTCTCCACCCTCAAGCGCCACCCGTTCCGCACCGACGGGAAATTCTTCCACTTTTTCCGTGGGTTTCTCACCCGGCAGACGTGTTCCTGCCGGAACCATTCCACTCACCATGAAACTCCTCCTCTCGATCCTCTCCCCTCTCCTCGCCGCCTCCCTCCACGGCCTCGCCCAGCAACCAGACGTCACACCTCTGGCCCCCGCCACCACCGACCCTCATGCCTCGCAACATGCAGACCCCTTCGCCGATCCCCATGCCCCCCAAATCCCCCCCGGCACGCGCCTCGACAAGGTCGTGTTCTCAGACGCTAATCTAGCCGAAGTCATTGAGTATCTCGACAAAAGATCTCAGAACGAAGGCAGCCGTCCGCTCAACGTCGTCCTCCAACCCGGCCTCGAATCCGTCACCATCCCCGCCCTCTCCCTCCGCAACGTCACCACCACCGAGGTCCTCCGCGTCGCCTCCACCATCCTCGGTCTCTCCCTCGAACCAGTCAAAGGCGACACCGACGACTCCGTCGCCGCATGGATCCTCAAACGCCCCTCGCCCGTCGATCCCGCCCAGCCCACCAGCGCCGACCCAAACGCCATCCTCGAATCCGAAGGCCTCGCCCTACCCGTGACACCATCGACCGTACAACCGCTCGCCTCCTCAGGCAGCCCACGCCAGACCCGCGTCTTCAGCATCGCCTCCCTCGTCCCTCGCCGCGCCCCTTCTCGTGAAGCCGCCGAACTCCGCGAGAAAGAAACATACCACCTCATCAACTCCCTCACAGAATTCGCCCAGCAACTCGATAAAGCCGCCGATATCCGCCACTTCTCTTCCCTCGACCTCATCGTCGTCAAATCCACCGCCCTCCCGCTCATCAGCGAAGCCATCGACGCCATGCGCAGCGACGCCGCCATCCGCTACCCCGCTCCCACTCCCCCATCCCCCACCCCAAACGGCGCTCCCGGACAACCCGCCGACCACTGATCTCCCCCACCAACCCATCCCCCCACCCCAGTGGAACGCGGCGACCTCTCCCTCTCCGCACCGGCCCAGTCACCCACCGACTGCGCCGCACCACCCCCATCCCCTGACATCCCCGCCCTCTGCTCAGCCGTCCGCCGCGGCGACGAATCCGCCGTCCGATCCCTCCACGCACTCTATCACAACCGCCTCTCCCGCTACGCCCTCGTCATCACCCGCGGCAACGAAGCCATCGCCTCAGACGCCGTTCAGAATACCTTCCTCAAAGCCCTCCGCTCCCTCCGCCCCCTCCCCGACGAACCAGCCCTCTGGGCATGGCTAGCCAGAGCCTGCCGCTCCTCCGCCTCCGACGAATCCAGACGCTCCCGACGCTACTCCGCCTTCCTCTCCAGACTCGCCTCTCTCTTCTCACCTCCAGACCCCAACCCTCCCGAAGACTCCGAATCCATCTGGCACGCCGCCCTCCAACTCGCACTCGCCAACCTCCCGGATTCCGACCGCGCCCTCCTCGACGACCGCTACACCCACCGCCATTCCCTCGCCTCCATCGCCACCGCCACCGGATCCTCCGAACGCGCCATCGAAGGCCGCCTCGCTCGACTCCGCCACCACCTCCGACAATCCATCCTCAGGAACCTCGCCTCCAGACCCCATGAACCCTGACGATCTCCTCGCCGACCTCACACCTCCCACCTCCTCCGCCGACCACCTCGTCGCCACCGCCCGCCGTCTCGCCCACCGCCGCCAGACGCTCCGCGACTCCCTCGCCGCCGCCGCCATCCTCGCCATCACCACCACCCTCATCTCCCGCCTCGTCACCCCCACCTCCCTCCCCTCTCCCCTCTCCACCACCCAACCCATTCCCACTCCAGCACCGCTCTCCGCAGACGAACTCCTCGATGCGTTCGGCGATCAACCCGTCGCCCTCGTCACCTACCCCGACGGCCGCCAGCAACTCCTCGCCATCCTCCGCCCCCCTCCCCGCACCACTACCCCTCACTGACCGCCCCACCGCCCACCACCGCTTCCGGCTCGCGAGACGCCATTCAGCCTATCCGAGTTCCTCAATCCCCGCGCGCACATCGCTTTCTCCATTCAGCCGCCCTCCCCATCCCCCGGACACAGCAACACCACCTCCCCATCGGAAGCCGGTGTTCCCTCACAAATCTCCGACAGGATTCCCCGTCGCCCTCCCGCTCAGAACTTGTAGTCCATCAGCACCTGGAAGCGCCCGCCATGGAAACGTGCCGTGTCCTCTCGATTACGCTCGGATTCTTTTGAATTCATGGCCTCGGACGGTATCAATCCGCGGGGAGGTCGTCCGGCGATTCCGCTGCGCCCATGGATGAATCATGGCACAGGTTCATCCAGGTGGAGTCTCCCCGACAAGCCCGGGCTTCCGCCCCTTCTCGACGACCAGAGCCCCGACAAAACCTTCCGGCAAAGGGATCTCGTGGACCTCCCAGGATACGGTCTCCACATCTGCCCCAGGCAACCGCAGCACCTCCGCCGGCCTCCCCGGAGCAAACGTGAACTCAATCTCCGAAATCTCATCGGTCAATCCTTCACCAGTCGCCTTCAGATACGCTTCCTTGCGCGTCCATCCTGCGAAGAATGCCCGCTCTTGCTGCTCCGGCGGCAAAGCGAGCACCCCGCCCAACTCGCTGGCCGAGAAAACCCGCTCGGCGATCAACGGCCAATCCATCTCCCGCCCTGTCCATTCGACATCGACTCCCACCTCCCGTCCTTTGGCCAGCGCAATCACCACCAGTGAGTTGGAATGAGCCAGATTGAATCGAATATCACCCTCGGCGGACCCGCTGATCAACCGGGGCTTGCCGCGCGATTCATAACCAATCGCCACCTCAGTCGGATCGACCCTCAGGACTCCTCCCAGAAGAAGTCGCAACAACGCCCGCCCGAAAACAAACTCATTCCGCGCCTCCATCCCTATAAAACGCTCGGCCCGCAATCGCTCTGGTCCGTCGAGCAACCGGGCATAGGCCGATATCTCCACCGCATCGCCAGGCACCTTACCAAGCCAGACATGGACATCCTCGTTTCCCGCTCCCACCGGATTTGCATTCCAGCTAGCGATGTCCTTCCACTCATGACAGGTGATTCGCATGGCGATCTTACGGGGGATGCGCGCGCTCGGGCTCTTGCCCGGCGCTCATCCGGCTTTGGACAGTGCCGCCTCCATTGATTTGGCGAGCGATTCAAGATTAGAAGCTTCTAACATGGTACCGTGCGTACCGGATACATGGTGGATGCTGACACCGCCGCGGGCCATCCGCTTCCAGAAGGCATGAAGGCTTGGCGTGGATGTTTCGGCCGCGAAGAAATCGACGTGCCCGGAATAGACCTTCGGTCGGTAGAGTGCCGACGCCACATCGTAATAGTCCGGTTGGTCTTTCTTCTGATTCTCCCGATTGGGCTCCGTCGGCAATTGCGTTCGTGAGCGTTTGCGCAGAACAAAATAACTCAACGCGTTCCAACGACCGAGGAAATACTGGCCGCGCTCGGCCAGCGGCAATTCGCGCCACTGCCTCAGGTGGACCCCGAGCCTCTTGCGGAAATGGGGGAGCAGCGTCCCGAGATAGGCTTTCAGTGGGACATGAGAGGTGGCGTGGGTGTCTAACAATCCAAGAAAAGCAACCGTTCCGCCCTCGCTGCTCAATTCCTGAGCCACCGCGTAAGCGATCCAGCCGCCGAGAGAAAAACCCGCAAGGTGATACGGACCTTCCGGTTGCAGGGAACGGATCTCCCGGGCGTAATGCCGCGCCATTTCCTCCACGCTGGTGTGGCGAGGTGCAAGCCCATCCAGACCCACCGCCTGCACCCCGTAGATCGGACGATCATTCTTCATCGTCCGGGCCAGATCCAGGAACACGTAAACATCACCGCCCCACCCATGAATCAGAAACAACGGCGGTTTCGAACCCGACGGCTGCAAAGGCACCAGTGAACTCCACGCCGGTGCCCAATTGTCATCACTGAGCCGACGCGCAAAAGAAGCAATCGTTGGCGATTGGAACAATGTCGCGATCGGAATCTTCCGATCCAGAAGCTTCTCAATCTCCACAGCCAGTCGCGCTGCTTGAAGCGAATGCCCGCCAAGGTCGAAGAAATTGTCATTGCGACCAATGCCTGATCGATGAAAGAGCCGTTCCCAGATCCGAATCAATTCAAGTTCAAGCAGGCTGCTTGCCTGATCCGATGGTTGGGCATCTTTGGGGTAACTCTGATCGGGCGCTGGCAATTTGTTGCGATCCACTTTGCCATTGGGCGTCAGGGGTAACTGGTCCAGCCATACGAAGGCATTAGGCAGCATGTATTCCGGAAGCGTGGAACAAAGCCGCGCCCGCAGGCTGGCCGGGTCAGCCTGCGGTGAAGAGGTATCCACCAGATAAGCAAACAGTTGTTTGTCCCCGGATTCCGCTTCGCTCACGACCACCACCGCGTCAGTGACCCCAGGGCAACCACGAAGCGCGTGCTCAATCTCCCCCAATTCAATCCGATATCCGCGGATCTTAACCTGATGATCGAAACGTCCCAGGAATTCGATGGTCCCATCGGGCCGCCAGCGTGCGAGATCCCCGGTCTTATAAAGGCGAGCCTGAGAATCCGTGCTGAATGGATCCGCGACAAACTTCTCTTGTGTAAGCTCAGGCGCGTTCAGGTACCCGCGGGCCAGACCATCCCCGCCCGCGTGAAGCTCACCCGCCACCCCCGGCGGCACCGGCTCGCCTTGCTTGTCCAGAATGTAGACCGTCGTCCCCGCAATCGGACGGCCAATCGGCACCGAAGCCCCGACTTGCGACGCCTCGTCGAACACGCCACAACACGTGAAGGTGGTGTTCTCCGTCGGGCCATAGCCATTGATGAGCCGGCCGTGTCCCGGCATCTCCAGATAGTCGCGCACCCTCGCAGGCGACAACACATCACCACCGGCCAGCAATTGCCGCACTCCCGCAAGGGCCGCTGGCTGTAGTTCCACCATTTGGTGAAACAATGCCGCTGTCAGCCAAAGCGTGGTTACCCCGTGCCCCGTGATGGCACTTCCAAGCTCGTCGAGATCGAATGATTCACTCGAGGGCAAAACCAATTTCGCTCCATTGAGCAGACTGCCCCAGATCTCGAACGTCGAGGCATCGAACGAAATCGGCGCGAATTGCAGTAGCACGTCCGCGGGTCCCAATTCGACGTAATCAGGATCGACCACCAGCCGGACAATCCCTCGGTGCGGCACCATCACGCCTTTAGGCTTGCCTGTGGTGCCCGAAGTAAACATCACGTAGCCCAGATCCCCGGGCTTGTTGGTGCATGGCAAATCTGATGAATCCGATCCTTCCAGACGTTCCAGGAGATCCTCCAGTCCAAGGACTTGTCCGCCCTGCGAGGACTCTCCCGCCAGAGAAACAATCCGATCCCGCCACAGACGCTGGCAGAGAATCAGGGAGGCGTTCGTATCCTGCAATAGCACGCGGAGCCGCTCCATCGGCAGTTTCGGATCCAGTGGCACATACGCGCCACCCGCCTTCAGAATACCGAGCAAGGCGATGATCATTTCCACCGAACGTTCGGTGCAAAGTCCCACCAGCACATCAGGAGCCACCCCGAGAGATCGCAGATGATGCGCTAACCGGTTCGCCCGGACGTTGACTTCCTGATAGCTCAGACAGACGTCGCCGCTCTGCAGCGCCACCGCTTCAGGGGCACGATTCACTTGTTCCTCAAAAATCTGATGCGCGCACTTGTCACGCGGATAGTTCCTTCCGGTCTGGTTCCATTCCACCAGCAGCCGGTGCCTTTCCGATTCCGGCATCAGTCGCAACTGATCGATAGGTTTCCGCGGGGCTTCGGCAATCGCCTCCAGCAACTCCTTCAGATGCCCGGCCATCCGCCCGGCCTCCTCTTCCGTGAAGATGTCGCAGGCATACTCCAATTGGCAATCCCAGCCCCGCTCCGATGCCATCACGCTGAAGATCAAATCACACTTGCTAGTGTGGTTGTGCATCGGCACCAGGTGACCCTTTGCTTGGTCGAGGATCAATTGGGGCAGCACCTGCTCCACAAAAACAAACATCACCTGGTGTAAAGGCTGGGAATGAGCCTCACGCTCCTTGACCGCGAGTTCCACCATCTCTTCAAACGGAAGTCGCGCATGGTCGAAGGCATCGAGAACCGTTTGCCGAACCTGCCGCAGTATCTCCTCGAACCCCTCGTGGCCCTTCACCCTGCAGCGGATGGGCAGGGTATTGAGGAAGAACCCGATGAGATTCTGGAATTCCCTTCTTTCCCGCCCGGTGATCGGAGTGGCCACCACTAGGTCGTCTTGGCCGGTGAAGCGGTACAGCCAAACCTGATAGGCAGCCAGCGCGGTCATGAAGGAAGTCGCATTCTCCTCACGTGACAGAACATTGAGCCTCGCCGCAACCTCACCGGCGAGTCGAAAAGATTGGATCGCACCCCGACCGCTTCGATGAAGCGGTTTTCGAATACCGCAGCGAAGATCCAAATCCGGTGGCAATTCCCGGAGTTGTTCGCTCCAGAAATCCCTCTGAGCCTCCATCTCCTTAACTGTCAGTCGTTCCCGCTGCCAGATCGCAAAATCAGCATACTGCATCGGCAATTCCGGCAGCCCCGCCGATTCCTCGTTTCCACCGGCATGATAAAGGCAGCTCAACTCCTGGAAAAGCAGCCTCACTGACCATTCATCCATGATGCTGTGATGGAAAGTGAACGCTAGCACCTGATCATCCTCCGCCAACTGGATCCAGAGGATCCTCCACAGAGGTGCCTCGGACAGATCGAAGGCTCGGCGCGCCTCCTCTTCCAGGACTTGCTGCCATGCGGACGCTCGCTCCGGGACCGCGGTGGAACGCAAGTCCACCTCCCGCCAGGGCAGCGGAAAATCTTTCGCGTCGGCCACTTGCTGCACCAGATCCTCCCCCTGTATCACCAACGCCGCCCGCAACACCTCATGGCGCTCCAGAATCACACGCAAGGACGCCCGTACACCCTCCCGATTCACACGGCCAGAAAGGCGGACGACTTTCGGGACATTGTATGCCGCCGGATCCGGCAGCATCTGCTGCACCAACCACATCCCCTGTTGGGCGAAGGACATGGGAAAAGGCCCCCGCCGGTCCGCTTTCCGAGTTGGCTCGCTGCCTTTCAAATCGCCGCCGCAACGAAGGGATTCAATCCTTTCAGATAGGCTTTCAATGGTAGGATGGTCGAAAATCCAGCGCAGGGGGATCTCAAGATCAAGCAATTGCTTTACCTTCGAGCAGATCGCCACTGCCAGGATGGAGTGTCCCCCGAGATGGAAGAAGTTGTCATGGATGCCCACCTGCTCACGGCGCAGGGCCGTTTGCCAGATTTCGACCAGCACTCGCTCCGGTTCATTGCGCGGGGCAGCATAGCCTGCTTCCACAACTTCCAGTTCCACCCCTTCCAGCCGCTCCAGGGCCTTCCGATTCACCTTTCCGCCCGGTGTCAGGGGGAAAGCAGAAACCATCAGGAAGCGCGATGGGATCATATGATCCGGCAGCTTTTCCTCCATGAAACGGCGCAATTGCCGAGCGGCCGGATGGAAGTTGCCATCCACCACAAGGTAGGCCGCAAGGCACTTGCCTCCGGTCGCGGCATCATTCGCCAGCACCACCGCCTGTCGCACTCCCGAACAGGTCGCCAGCACTTTCTCAATCTCCCCAAGCTCGATGCGATAGCCGCGGATCTTCACCTGATTGTCCACTCGCCCGAGAAACTCGATCGTTCCGTCCGGCAACCATTTTCCGCGATCTCCCGTTTTGTAGCAACGCGCTTCTGGACCGCACCCGAACGGATCGGCGACAAAACGCGCAGACGTTTCGTCCGGACGGTTCAGATACCCCCGCGCCACACCCGCGCCACCAATAAGCAATTCCCCCGGCACGCCAACACCCACTTGGCTCATCTGCGAATCGACCACATAAACCCGGGCGTTTGGCAGTGGACGACCCAGGGGCACCGTCGTCTGGTGGTGCGCGGGATGCGGTTGATCAATTTCATGCGCCAGCACGCCCACGGTCGTCTCTGTCGGACCGTAGTGATTGAAGATCCGACACTCCGGCACCATCTTCCGGATCCGCTCCAGCATCCTCCAATCCGATGATTCGCCGCCCAGCACCAGAACACGCCGCGGGATCAGGTCGGCCGCCTGCCCCGGCGAGACCGACTGGAGCAGCATCTCCAGATGCGAAGGCACGATCTTAACCACATCAATGGTCTTGCTGCGGAAGTAGCTTGCCAATGCCTTGGGATTGGTACCCCGTTCCCGGGAAATAACGTGCAACGCTCCTCCTGTAACCAAAGAGGGAAACAATACTGTATGCCCAAGATCCGTTGAAAAGGACGAAACCATCCCATAGCGCAAACCCGACGGCAAAGACAGTCGCTCGACAATCCCGTTGACGTAGTTCACCAAGTGTCGGTGCTCAATGAGCACCCCCTTGGGCCGGCCTGTCGAACCAGAAGTGAAAATGGCGTAGGCCAGATTCGCCGACCCGGCGCCGCTAACCGGATTCGTGGATTTTTCGCTGGCAAGGCTCGGCCAGTCCGTATCAAGGTTGAATACCGGTGGGAGCTCCGTTGGCAGCTGCTCCACCAGAGACGATCCCGTTATCAGCACCGTCGGATTGGTTTCCTCGATCATCGCTTTCAGGCGGTCGGGCGGACAGGTCGTATCCAGCGGCACATAGCCACCGCCAGCCTTCAGGATGCCAAGCAGTCCCACCACGAGTTCAAGCGAGCGCTCGGCAAAAAGGACCACCAGCTTTTCCGGGCCGACACCACGTCCACGCAAGTGGTGCGCAAGCTGGTTGGCACGGGAGTTGAGTTCCCGGTAAGTCAGCGATTGATCCTCGAACACTACCGCCACCGCGTCCGGCGTGCGTTCCACCTGCTCCTCGAACATCTCGTGAACGCCCTTGTCACATGGATAGTCCCGCTCGGTCTGATTCCATTCCACCAGAGGTTGCTGCCGTTCCTCCGCAGAAAGCACTGGGATATCCGAAAGAAGTTTCCCGGGATCGCTGGCGATGCTTTCAAGCACCACAAGCCAATGCCCCAGCATTCGCACCACGCGGTCGGCGTCAAAAAGGTCGGTGTTGTATTCCGCCGTGGCCAACCATTCGGCACCGATCTTCTTCACCGCTAGCGCGAAATCGAATTTGGCGGTATGTGTATCGGTTCTCCAGGGCGTGGTCAGGATCCCGGGTAACTTTAGCGAAACCTCAGAAAAATCCTGCAAGGCGAAGGTTACATCAAATAGCTTGGCTGCACCCGCGTCCCGGCGGAGTTGCAGCATTTCCACGAGCCGCTCAATCGGCATGTCCTGATGGGCATACGCCTGAACCGCGGTCTCCTTCACCCGGCCTAACACCTCTCGAAATGTGGGTTGGCCGGCCAGGCTCGTCCGCATCACCAGGGTGTTGACGAAAAATCCGACGAGATCCTCCACCTCCACCCGCTGGCGGTTGGCTATGGGCACGCCGACCAGAACATCCTCTCGCCCGGTATAGCGGTGCAGCAGGACTTTAAACGCGGCCAGCAGAATCATGAAGAAGGTTGCGCCCTCCTCCCGTGCCCGGGCCATCAGCCTCGCGGTGAGATCGGAATCAACATGAATCTCAGCCCGGGCCCCGCGAAAGGATTCTTTTGACGGGCGGGGCCGGTCGGATGGCAGATTCAAGGGTTCCAGATCGCCCGCGAGCTGTGCCTTCCAGTACTCGGCCTGCTTCTCAAAGACACCGCCGGACAACTGGCGCTCCTGCCACGCGGCATAGTCCGCGAACTGCACGGGCAGCGGTGGCAACGGCATCCCATTCCCGGCGGCGCGTGCCGTGTAGCAGTCGCCCACCTCCCGCCAGAGATTGGAACGAGACCAGCCGTCCGAGATGATGTGGTGTAAGACGAAGCACAACACATGTTCTTCCGGTCCGAGGCGGGCCAAAGCCACCCGAAAGCCGGGGGCCGCCGCCAGATCGAACGTGCGGCTGGCCACCTCCTCCATGTAGCGATCAGCCGCCGCCGACCGCTCGGCCTCGGGCACTGCCTGGAAGTTCTCTGCTTCGAAAGCAAACTCCGCACCCGATGCGACATACTGGAATAGTTGCTCGCCTGCCATGACAAAAGTTGTCCGCAGGGTGTCGTGGCGGCGCACCACATCGGACACCGCACCTAGCAACACATCCTCGTCCAGGGGGCCGATTAGGTGAAACGATGATGGAATCACATAGACCGGCAACCGCTCCGAATACTCGTGCAGGAACCACATCCGTTGCTGGCTGTGGGAAGCGGGATAAACCGTGACTCGCCCGGTGGGTTCGTTTGATCGGCCGAATGCCTCCGTCCGCAGGGGAACGGCGGGCACCATGGCCTGATACTCGGTGGAGTCGGCAGCATCGCGACCGGCGGCAAGTCGCTGAACTAGCAACGCGCGTTGTTTGGGGCTCAATCGGGCAAGTCGTTCTTTCAGGTCCGTCGCTTCGCTCATGAATGGATCCGGTTCAGGTTGCGGTTCAGAACCTCGTTGCACGCCGCCAGGGTTTCTCCCTTTGCCACCGCCGCTGCTAACGATCCATCCGCCGCAATGAGATTGGCCAGCGCACTCCTCACCGCAGATTGTGCCGCGAAGAGACATGGGGTGCTGTAAATCACCAGGCTGGCACCATGACCTCCGAGTTCCTCCAGACGGCAGACGGGAGACTTGCCACCGGCAATTTGGTTGAAAACCACCGGGCAATCCACCAGCGATCTGGCAACATGACAGGCGACGGCGGTGTCGCAGTAACCATCGTCGATGTCCACCAGCAGATGTTGGGATGGCAAAACCGCCCTCACCCGGCCGACAAAATCCAGCAGGTCGGACCATGCAATGAACCCCTCGTCGGGCAACCCGTAGTGGCTCGCGGAAAACCCGAATCCGCTGATGAACAGGGCATCATGGGTTTCCGCTGCCAGCAAGGCACTGAAAACATCATAGACTCCAATGAACGGAACCAGATCCCCGCGTTTGAGGCGCTCACGCAACATCTTTCCTTTCGATGAATCCAAAGTGTCCATGATTTAGTCGAGCAATTCTGCGCGCTCCTCGGTACTCAGACGCCCAAGGGCTTTTGCCAGGTCATCGAGTTCTTTTTCCGCCTGAATACGCTCCAGTTCGGCGGCAAGCAGGGCGGGAGTCGGCATTCGGAATAGCAGAGGTGTCGGCAGTTCAAGCGACAGGCTTCGACCTAGCCGGGTGAGCACTTGAGTGGCACGCAGGGAATCTCCACCAAGCATGAAAAAATTGCCCTGCCTTCCGGCCGGCGGGCAACCAAGCACCTCGCTGAACATGTCCACCACTCGCTTCTCCATGGGCGATGCCGGTTCTTCATGCGCAGTTGCTAGAAACGCACCCAACTGCCGGGCCAAACCGATGCGCTGGATTTTTCCCGTGGAGCCTCTTGGAATGTCCGGCACTGCGATAATCCGGCTCGGGGCTTTGAAGGCCGGCAGTCGATCAAGCACAAAACCCCTTAAGTCCGCTTCCGTGCAGTCAGCGCCCGGGTGCAATACAACAGCAGCGACCACATCCTCGCCCAGCGATGGGTGAGGGACGGCGAATGCCACCGCTTGCCGAACCATGGGATGAGCCAGCAATGCCTCATCCACCTCACGGGGAGCTAATTTTTCTCCGCCGCGATTGATCATTTCCTTCAGTCTTCCGGTGATAAACAGATAGCCGTCCGCATCAAAGAAGCCTTGGTCGCCGGTGCGCATCCAACCCAGATGGAACGCCTGGGCGTTGGCTTCGGGATTCCCATGGTAGCCGGGAGTCACATTTTCACCACGGATGGCAATTTCACCAGTGGTTCCAGCTTCCATCTGATCCCCCGCTTCATCCAAAATGGCGATCTCAGGACCAGCGGGAAGCCCCACACAACCGGGTTTCCGGAGGCGCGGTGGCAAAGGGTTGCTGGCCATCTGGTGAGCAGCTTCCGTCATGCCATAGGATTCGATCACCGGCACCTGGAAAAGATTCTCAAGACCCATCATCACTGATGGAGGCAACGCGGCAGATGAAGACCGTATGAAACGGAGGCTGCTTTCCATGATGGATCGGCCTTGGCCTTGCAAATGCGCCAGAATCGCCTGATGCATCGTCGGCACCGCGGAATACCAGGTCGGTTTCCAGGTTCCCAGCCAACCGGGAAAATCGTCCGCGTTAAATCCCGTGGTGCAAATCGTGCCGCCACCCGCCGCCAGCGATGCCAGCACACACGCCACTAGGCCATGGATGTGGAAAAGCGGCATCACATTGAGGCAAAGGTCCGATTCCGACAGTTCCAATGTGCTCCCGATGTTCCGGGCCGACGCGCAAAGATTTCTCTGGGTGAGGGGAACCATCTTCGGGCGCGAGGTCGTGCCCGAGGTATGCAGCACCAGAGCCACGTCATCTGCTTCGGCAAGGCCGGGTTGCGCGGCCCCGGTGCCGGGAGTGCCGGAAAGATCAAAACTCCCGTTGGGCCGCAGGACTAGCTCAATCACAGGCACCCCGAGCGCAGTGGCCGCCAAGCGGGCCGGTGTTTCATCCCCCACCATCACGATCAGGCTCTTTGCCCGCAAGTCCCCGAGATAAAAGGCGAACTCTTTCTCCAAATAGGCAGGGTTCAGAGGCGCCGCGATCGCCACGCTGGCGACAGCCAGAAAAGCCACCGCCAGCTCGGGTCCCTGCGGCAACACGATGGCAACCCGGTCGCCTCGGCCGATGCCCAGGCAGTTCATCTGCTCCATCGTCCGCTGCACTTGCTCCCAAAGCCTCTCGTGGCTGAGCGGTTCGACACCCTCGCTGGCAATGGCCTGTCTGGAGCTATATCGGGCGGCGTTTTTCGCGAGCAAAGCGGGGATTGAGCAGTCGCTTTCTGTCATAGGGTGATGGTTTTTGGAAAGGTCGCTGGGGTCTTAGTAAGCATCGGCCCGGTCAGCAACATCTATCCTGGCGGGTTTTGAATTTTAACAAACAGACCTCGGGAGTTCGGTCGGTGCATCACTGCTAGAAGTTTGCTCTCTGCTGGAGGCCCCTGAAAGAGCCATTGGGTCGGACCCCATTGCTGTCAGGTTAAGGCCCGGATCCCTGATTCCACGGGGGATTGGCGTCGCCGTTTGTCCCGCATCACCCGGTCGGGGTAGGGATCGAAATCGAAGAGGGCAGCGATGTCCGGGGCCTTGATGGACTGCCCGGCCAGCAGGTCGTGGAGCTTTTCATGGCTCAGCCGCGCCCGGCCCACCACGGCACCAATCCGGCGGGCGATCCTCATCCCCAACTGGTTGGGCGACCACTTGGTCTGATCGCGGTCCCAAGGTCGCCCCCTGAGTGAAACCCCTAACAATGGCGGGCGAGCGCGTCGGCCGATGGCGCATCCGGAACCTCCTCGCGCCAAACCTCCTCCAAACCCTCAATGACGAGATCCCTGATGGCGGTGCGTCGGCTCACCGCGGCGACCTTCGTCCTCTCCAGAAGGCCGTCACACAAGTCCACGGTCGTCTTCATCCGAAACAAAACACTTGAAGCTGACTTCGTGCCAACCGCCTCCCTCCCCACCCGCGCCCCACCACATCCCCAGGACACAGCAACACCGGCTCCCCATCGGAAGCCGGTGTGCCCTCAAAACTCTCCGACAGGATTCCCCGTCGCCCTCCCGCTCAGAACTTATAGTCCATCAGCACCTGGAAGCGCCCGCTCCCATCGTTGAACTCATCCGCCGTCACCGGAATCCCGTAATCAAGCTTCAGCGGCCCCACCACCGGCAGCACCGCCCGAATCCCGAAACCAACGTTCGCATTGTAGTCGCTCGTCGAAAAATCCCACGAGTCCGCATTCACCACACCAGCATCCGCAAACACCGCCGCCCGCACCTTCCCAAACACCGGCACCGAATACTCCAGCGTGATGTACGCCGAGGAATTCCCACCGATCGGCTCGCCGTTCACATCCTTCGGACCCACATCCCGATAGTTGAACCCGCGCAGGTTGTTCGCACCACCCAGAAACTCACGCTCGAAAATCGGCACCCGATCCCCGTTCCCCACCGTGTCCACCACCGCAGCTCGCCCTTCCACAAAGAAGATCGTGTCAAATGGCAGGGTCCAGAACTTCGAGCCCGTCACCGAGAAGTTATACACCTCCACGTCGCCACCCAGCACCCCGCCACTCAGCGCCCCCTCCACCATGATCTTGTGCCCGCGCCGCGGCCGCTGAATGTCATCCCGGTTGTCAAATACCCACGCCGAACTCAGCCGGCTCTGCAGATACTTGCCCTCCTCATCCTTGATCTGCTGCGAGGCATCCCCGGAAACATCGAAGATCTCCACGTTCTGCAGCGTGTACGTCAGCCGCAAATCGGAATTGTCCCCCAGCGGCTTCCGCAGATTCACAGACGCCCCGATATCCCGCTGATCAAAGTAATCCGACAGAAAGTTCTTCTCCGTCCAGAACAAATCCCCACCCAGCGACAGCCGCTGCCCCATGAAATACGGCTCCGTCACGCTCAGCAGAAACTGCTTCGTCTGCGTCCCCGCCCTCAAACTCAAACGGAACCGCTGCCCAGCACCCGTAAACCGCGGCCAGTTGAACAAATCAAAATTCCGCTGCGTGATCTCCACCATCCCCACCAGATTGTCGATCGTGCTGAACCCAGCACCGAACTGCACCTGACCAGTCTTCTTCTCAATCAGCGAAATGTTCAGGTCCTTGTAGTCAGGCCCCAGCGTCGACGCCACCGGCATGAAATCAATCCCGTTGCCAGCCTCGAAGTAATCCAGCTTCTGCAGCCGCGTCATCGACTTCTTCACCTTGATCGTGTTGTAGTCATCCCCAGGCTCCAGCGCCATTTCCCGCAGAATCACTTCCGTCCGCGTCGCCGAGTTCCCCGAAATGTTCACCCGCCCCAGCTTGAACTGCTGCCCCTCCTCAATCCCGTAAGTAATGCTGATCGTATTCCCATTCTTGGAAATCCGCGGCGTCACCTTCACATCCGCATACCCGCGCGATCCATAGTAATCCTCGATCGTGTCGATATCCGTCTTCATGTCCGCCAGCGAGAAAATCGTCCCCGCTTCCAGCTGAAACACCGGAATCAGCGTCGCCGACTCAAACACTTTGTTCCCCGTCACCGCCACCGCTCCCGTCGTGTACTGCGGCCCCTCGGAAATCCGGAACACAAGGTCCGTCTTCTTGTCGTCGATCCTAACCTGATCCACATTGTCCACCCGCGCATCAAAATACCCCGCGTTCCCATACGCATCCTGCACCCGCCGGATGTCCCCCTCGATCTTATCCTGCGTGATCTTCCGCTTCAAATCCCACACCTTGATCCAGTTCCGGTCGTCGACCTCCACAATGCTCTTCAATCGCCGCGAACTGAACACCGTGTTCCCCTCGAACTTCACCTGGTTCAGAATCCCGCGCCCGCCCTCATCAATCCGGAACACAATCCGCGAAAACCCAGGCTGGCTCCCCGGCTCAATCGAATAACTCACCGTCGTCTCCGCATACCCGCGCTTCGTGTACAACTCCAGAATCTTCGAACGCACCTCATTCAGCTTCGTGTCGTCCACCACCGTCCCAGCCTTGAACTCCGCCTCGTCACGCAGCCGCTCCGTCTTGAACACCGTATTCCCCTCAAACACCAAGTCGCCCATCGCCGGCCGCGCCTCCGCCGTCACCACCACATTCACCCCACCCGGCACATCCACCGTATCAATCGTCACATTCAGCAGGTTCCCGGAACTGAACAGCGCCCGCAAATCATCCTCTTCCTTCTCCCGAGTCCACGTCTCGCCCACCTTCAATCGCATGTTCGACGTGATCCGCGCCTTGTCCACCGTCGCATCCCCCTTGAACCGCACCTCCACCGATTTCACCACCTTCGCCGCCGCCGGCTGATCCGCCAGCATCGATCCCGGTTGCCCCGATGGCAGCGGCGGCTCCGCCGGAGCCGTCTGCCCCCGCACCCCCGCCGTCAGCGCCAAAGTCGCCACCAGCGATACCAGCGTTAGCCTCGGATTCATGTCAGCGCCCGCTCGGCCAGGAATTCTCTGCTCGGAATGCATATCGGAAATTGTTGGTCGTGAAGAAAAATAACAAAGCCTGCCCGCAACCCAGCCATGGCAGCTCTGGCCCGCGAGGCTACCCGGCAGCCCCGAAAGCGCAACTCCTTTGTCGGCACCCTCCCACCACATCTTATCCCGCGTTCACGGCCCCCAACCCTCCCCTCACCACCACCCCAGCCCTCTCGCTCCAGCTTGCGGCCCCTCCCCTCGCCGCTATGTTCTCACCCATGCCTCCCTCCCGCCTGCGCCCCCAACCGCTTGCCCTCCTCCTCCTCGGCACCTGCCTCGCTTCCCCAACTTCCGCCTCCGCCGCAGTACCCTTCTCCTTCGACTCCCTCAAAGCCCGCGCCCGCTCCCTCGCCGCCTCCCCTCACGTCCCCCCACCCGACTCCCTCGCCGACTTCTGGAAAAATCTCACCTACGACCAGCACCGCGACATCCGCTTCCGCATGGAAGACGGTCTCTGGGCCCGCGACAAACGCCCGTTCTCCATCGACTTCTTCCACCCAGGCTGGACCGCCAAAAAAACCGTCACCATCCACGAGGTCCGCAACGGCCAGGCCGATCCCCTCACCTTCAACCGCTCCATCTTCGACTACGGCAAAAATTCCATCCCGGACTCCGTCCCGCCCCCCAACGGCTACGCCGGCTGGCGCGCCCGCTGCCACCTCAATGGCCCCGACTACATGGACGAATTCCTCGTCTTCCTCGGCGCCAGCTACTTCCGCTCCATCCCCGCCAATTCCCCCTACGGCCTCTCCGCCCGCGGGCTCTCCATCAATAGCGGTCTCCCCAACGAGGAATTCCCAGACTTCCGCGAATTCTGGCTCGAACCTCCCACCCCCGACGCCTCCTCCCTCCGCTCATGGGCCCTCCTCGACGGACCCAGCGTCTCCGGTGCCTACCAGTTCACCGTCACCCCAGGCACCGAAACCACCATCGACATCGAAGCCGAACTCACCCTCCGCCAGCCCGTCACCCAACTCGGCCTCGCCCCCTTCTCCAGCATGTTCTGGTTCGGCGAAGCCACCCACCCCAAACCCTACGACTTCCGCCCCGAAGTCCACGACAGCGACGGCGTCCTCATGGAACTCTCCGACGGTGCCCTCCACTTCCGCCCGCTCGAGCAATCCAAAGACCGCTCCCGCCACTGCGTCTTTTCCCTCGATAAACCCCGCTCCTGGTCCCTCCTCCAGCGCGACCGCTCCTTCGCCTCCTACCTAGACACCGAAGCCCGCTACCACGACCGCCCCAGCGTCCGCGTCGAACCCCTCGAAGGCTT
Source organism: Verrucomicrobiaceae bacterium (assembly GCA_027483175.1). Taxonomy (GTDB): domain Bacteria; phylum Verrucomicrobiota; class Verrucomicrobiia; order Verrucomicrobiales; family V1-33; genus V1-33. The sequence continues at coordinate 18,334 of JAIXVE010000349.1, forward strand.
CAACCAGGGAAAACTCCACCTCATCGAACTCCCCGCCACCGACGAAACCGGCGACAACGTCGTCCTCCTCTGGGAACCTCAGCCTGCCCTCCAACCCGGGAAACCCTTCAACTTCCGCTACCGCCTCCACTGGATGCGCGACCCAAAACCCTCTGGCCTCTTCACCGTCAAAGCCACCCGCTGCGGCCACCCCGTCCAGCGCCCCGACCAGATCCTTGTCTCCATCGACTTCGCCAAACCCCTCGTCCCCCAACCCAAGGAACCTCACATGAAGTGGGACGACATCGCCTCCCTCAAACCCGTCGTCACCGCCAATCACCCGGACGTCAAAATCATCCACGCCGGCATCTCCGACCTCAGCATGGCCCACGTCGATGACCTCCCCCTCAAACTCGGCCGCCGCCCGGACATCCACATGCCCCAGGTCCTCCGCGCCTTCTTCGTCCTCGAAGCCCCCGCCTCCCTCTCAGAAACAGACCTCACCTGCGAACTCCGCAACGCCGACGGTCATCCCGTCTCCGAAAAATGGCTGTGGCTCTGGCACCGCCCCTGACCTTCACCAACCTCACTTGTTCTCCTCAGGCTTCAGCAGCCCCATCTTCTTCAGCTTCGGCACAATCGTCGCCCGGCAATACCCCCAATTCCCCGTCCCCTTCGTGAAGTTCGCGTTGAAGTAATCCTGATGGTAGTCCTCCGCAGGATAGTAATTCTCCAGCTTCACAATCTCCGTCACAATCGGATCCTTGAACTTCCCGCTCTTGGCCACCTTCGCCTTCACCTGCTCCGCCGTCGTCTTCTGCGCGTCCGTGTGATAGTAAATCCCCGACCGGTACTGCGTCCCCTCATCATTCCCCTGACGATTCAATGTCGTCGGATCATGCAGCTCGAAAAATACCTCCAGCAGCTTCTCAAACGGCATCACCTCAGGATCAAACGTCACCTTCACCACCTCCGCATGCCCCGTGTCCCCCTCGCACACCTGCCGGTACGTCGGATTCTTCACATGCCCGTTCGAGTAACCACTCTCCACCTTCTCCACCCCCTTCACGCGCTGCAGAATCACTTCAATACACCAGAAACATCCGGCACCTAAGGTTACAGTTTCCATCTTCTTCGTTGGGGCTGGAGCTTTCGCCGCCGCCTCATCCGCCGCAGGCACCCGCCCGGTCAGAAGCATCAGGCTGGCAGCAAACAGAAAAAATCGGCGCGGATTCATGGCAGTCAGGTCTTAAATTCCTCCCATCATACGCTCCATCTCACCTCGGTGTTGCACCCGCAGGCAATTCACCCGCCGCACGCTTCCCCGGCACCGGAGGCGTCGGCTCCGCCTTCCATCCCCGCAGCCGGCAATGCACCCGCGATACCTCTCCCATGTAACTCCCCGCAGAAAACGCCGCCGCCGCCGCCATCATCCGCTTCTTCGCCTCCTCCTTCCGCCCGTTCGCCTCCGCATAAAGCCCAAGATACAAATCCGCATACGCCACCGCCTCACCCCCAGCCTTCGCCGCAGCCGCCACCACTGCCTCCTCCTTCCCCTTCCCCGCAAACAACGCATGCACTTCCTTCATCGGCACCCGCTCGTCATCCGTGATCGGTATAAACACCTTCCGCGCCGCCTCAGGGCTCTCCAGTTTCGCCACACATAGATAATGCCACACCGCATTCTCCACATCCTCAGGATTCACCTTCTGGTGCACCTCAAACTGATCCCGCCCGTCCTGGTAACGTCCCGCATAATACAACGCTATCCCACGCTGCCAGTGAAACGGCAGCGATGACGGCTGCGCCGCCACCTGCGCATCCCACTCCACAAGGCTCTCCTTGATCCTCCCCTCGAAAAACAACTGCACACCGTTCCGAAACCGCTCCTCAGGCGTCTGCCCGCCCACCACACAAGGCAACAGCATCACCCCGGCCATCAATAACATCTTCAGCATCTTCATGGCGTCGCAGAATTGTCAATAAAACCCTCAAGGTGCCGGATCCGCGTCGGATGCCTCATCTTCCTCAGCGCCTTCGCCTCAATCTGCCGGATCCGCTCCCGCGTCACCTGAAACTGCTTGCCCACATCCTCCAAGGTCCGGCTGAACCCGTCATGCAACCCGAACCGCTGCTCCAGCACCGCTCGCTCCCGGTCACTCAGGGTCTCCAGCACCGCCTTCAGCTTGTCCTTCAATAACGAAAAACCAGTCCGCTCCATCGGATTGTCCGCCGACTTGTCCTCAATGAAATCCCCGAAACTCGTGTCGTCCCCATCCCCCACCGGAGCCTGCAGCGATATCGGCGTCTGCGCCATCTTCAGCACCGCCCTCACCCGCTCCTCAGGCAGATGAATCTCCTCCGCAATCTCCTCCGGCGTCGGCTCACGCCCGAACTCCTGCACCAACTGCTTCTGCACCCGCATCAGCTTGTTGATCGTCTCAATCATATGCACCGGAATCCGGATCGTCCGCGCCTGATCCGCAATACTCCGCGTGATCGCCTGCCGGATCCACCACGTCGCATACGTCGAAAACTTATACCCCCGCCGGTACTCGAACTTCTCCACCGCCTTCATCAACCCCATGTTCCCCTCCTGAATCAGATCCAGAAACGGCATCCCACGGTTCGTGTACTTCTTCGCAATCGAGATCACTAACCGCAAATTAGCCTCCACCATCTCCTTCTTCGCCCCGTGCGCCTCACGCAGATGCTTCCGTAACTCGCTGAACGCCGCATGGAAATCCTCCCGCGTGTGCCACGACCTCTTCTCAAGACTCGCCAGCTGCTCCTGCGCCCCCTTGTCCTCCGGCTGCTCCTTCAACCGCTGCTCCACATCCACCATCTCCAGCATGAACGCCTCCGCAATCGTCTCAAACTCCTCAATCGTCTTCTGCTTGAAAAAGAACTTCCCGCACGCCCGCTGCACCGCCACCAGCGCCTTCCGATACACCCCCACAGCCGCCTCCCGCTTCGCCCCAGCCTTCGTCTCCAGCACCTTGTCCCACGCCTCCTGCGCCACCCGCCGACTCTCCCTAACCTGCTGACACAACCTCACCGCCGCCTTCAGATACCGGTCCCTCCCCTCGATCTTCTTGTCAATCACCACCCGATCACACCGCTCCGTCCCATCAATCAGCTTCTCCGCCAGCCCAAGATACGCCTCAGGAATAAACCCGAAATTGTTCAGCACCCGCGACACCTGCTCCTCCGCCTTCTCAATCCGTATCGAGATCTCCACCTCCTGCTCCCGCGTCAGCAGCGGCACCTGCCCCATCTGCTTCAAATACTGCCGCACAGGATCATCCAGCGAATCCGGCCGGTCCGGCAGCCGATCATCAATGTCCTTCACCGGCGACGCCACCTGCGCAGGCGTCTTCACACGGTCCACCTCCGACGCATCAATAATGTCAATCTCCAGATTCCTCAGCCGCAGAATGATCTCCTCCACCAGATCCGGCAGAATCACATCGTTCGGCAGCTGCTCGTTCAAGTCATCATACGTCACGTGCCCCTGCTCCTTCGCCAGCCGGATCAACTCCCGCACCTTCGCCTGAATCTCAGGCGTCTCCAAGGTCGCATCCGCCGGCACCACCGGCACCGGCGCACTCAATACAGGATTCTTCCTCGGCCTCCCCCGCCCACGCTTCACCACCCCCTCAGGCAATGCCTCCACCGGCGCCGCCAACACCACTCCCTTCCCCACTTCTCCCTCCACACCTTCCAGTTGCTCAGCTCCCTCACGCTTCCCAGCGCGGGTCTTCTTCGGCGGGGTCGTGGCTCGCTCAGGCATCGTGAAAATTCGGTGGGAAACAGGGCCGCAGACCCTAACTGATTATCGGAATATCCCGCAGGCTCCGGGACAAATCAAGATTTTCCTTCTGCAGCTTCGCCACTTCCTGCATGATTAATAAAGATTCATTTATTGGCAGCGCCGCCTGCTTCATCCGGTTCACCAGCACGTCCAACTCCCTCTTGTTCGCCTGAATCCGTAAACTCAGCACGCCGTGCTCCGCCGCCCCAGCCCCCCTCCCCGGCGGCTCCCCCATCAGCAACCCGGACACCGCGATCTCCTCCTCCGCACTCAGCGTCGCCAGCCACACCCCCACCCCCTCCGGCCGCCCCGCATCCAAGGGCTCCGCCAGCGCCCGACTCAGCAGCGCTCCCCCAGCCAATCCCTCCCACGCCTTCGCATACGCCACCCCTTCCCTCACCAGCCACTCGCGACCCTCAGGATCCCCTAACGCCAGCTGCAGCAGCAACCGCAGCGACGGCGAATCAATCACCAGCGGCTCCCCACCTCCCTCCTCGCCCGTCTCCTCCTCCACCACCCCAGCCGCCCGCTCCGCCGCCACCTCCCGCTGCTTCAGCATCTGCCGCGCATGCGCCGTCACCATCCGCCTCAATTCCTCCGGCGGCGCATTCAACCGCAGCGCCGCTCGCGCAATCCCCCCATCCTGCGTGATCCGGTCCCGCGTCCTCGCAATCGCCCCCGTCACCTCGCTCAGCACCCGCATCCGCTCCCTCGGATCCTCCGGCGGCCCACCCGGTGCCTTCACATCAATCAGAAAATCAATGAAGTCCCGCGCCCCCGCCAGATGCTCCCGAAACGCCGCCGCCCCTCCACTCCTCAACAGCGAATCCGGATCCTCCCCCACCGGCAACCGCGCCACCCTCACAAAAATCCCCTCCTTCGCCAGCTCCCCGAAACAACTCCGCGCCGCCTTCAACCCCGCATTGTCCGCATCAAAACACAGCACCACCTGATCCGTATGCCGCTTCAGCAATCGCGCATGATCCGGCGTGAACGCCGTCCCCAGCGGAGCCACGATGTTCTCAATCCCATGCTCATAACACATGATCATGTCAATCTGCCCCTCGCAGATGATCGCACTCTGCTCCCGGTGTATCGCCCGCTTGCTCTGATCCAACCCGAAAAACACCTGGCTCTTCGTGAAAATCGCCGTCGCCGGTGAATTGATGTACTTCGCCGGCGACGCCGCCGCATCCAGCACCCGCCCGCTGAACCCGATCACATCCCCGTGATCATTCCGAATCGGAAACATCACCCGATGCTTGAACCGCGGATACCCGCCCATCTCCGGCCTCCCCTCCTCCCGCGGCGAAAAGATCCCCCCCTCCACCAGCAGCGCCTCCGGAAATCCCTCCGCCGCCGCCCACCCACGCCACACCCCAGCCTCCGGCGGCGCATAACCAATCTGCCACCGCTTCGCCACCTCCGCATCCAGCCCACGCGACTTCAGATACCCGCGCGCCTCCCCCGCCGCCCCGCTCTTCAGCAGCAACTGATGCATCCACGCACTCGCCGCCCGATGCAATGCCAGCATCCTCACCCGCAGCGCCGCCACCCCCGCATCCTCCGCCGTCATCTGCTCCTCAATCAGCCGGATCCCATACCGCTGCGCCAGCTTCCTCACCGCATCCGCAAACGGCAGATTCTCATACTCCATCACAAACCGGATCGCCGTCCCGCCCTTCCCGCACCCGAAACAATGAAACGTGTTCCGCACCGGCGACACACTGAACGACGGGGTCCGCTCCGCATGAAACGGACAACACGCCTTCCACGATGTCCCCGCACGCTTCAGCGGAAAATACGACCCCACCAGATCCACGATGTCCGCCGCCGCGATCACCTGCTGAATCGATTCCTCCGCAATGCGTCCCATGGCAGCGCCTCAGTCTGCTCGCGCCGCCACCGGCACCGTCCGGAATCTCAGCCTAACCTCCCCAGTCGGCCCCGGCAAACCCGTCAGCGTCGCCCCGATCTGCGCCGACAACGCCTCCACTATCCTCCACGACAGCGAATCCGTACCCCCCGCCACCACGCGCCCATCCCCAGTCACCACCCGGTCCCCCACACTCAGCACCGCCTCCCCGGCCCCCGCCACCAACCCCACCCGCACCACCGGATCCGGCTGCCCCGCCCGCTGCGCCATCGCCACCGACAGCAACTCCCCGAGAATCACTCCTAACGTAATCGCCAGCTTCTGCGGCAGCTGCACCGCCTCCACCGCCATCTCCACCCGCGGCACCCCACCAGCCACCCCACGACTCTCCCGCAACGCCCCCGCCAGCTCCGTCGCATACCTCGCAAAATCCACCCGGTCATCCTCCCCGCCTATCATCCGGTAAATCAGCGCCACCGCCGCCAGCCGGTCCCGCCCCGCCGTCACCGCGTCCCTAACCTCCCCCGCAGGCGCATCATCCGCCTGCAGCGCCAGCAGGCTCGACAGCAACTGCAGATCATTCCTCGCCCGATGCAGCGTCACCGTCGCCCGCCCCGCCACCGGACCCGCCGCCCCCGCCCGCTCGCGGATCAATGCCAGAAACTTCCGGCTCCCGCCCGCCTCGTCCGTCACCGGCACCAGCTCCACCTCCGCCGTCCCCGTACTCCGGTCCCGCCGCCGGAACCCGCTCACCGCCTTCCACCGACCCTCCCGATTCAATTGCTCACTGATCTCCTCACTGAACGACCGCGCATCGTCCGGCCGGAACAATCGATACAATCCCTCACCTTCCAGCTCCCCTAGCGTATACCCGAACATCCGCTCCGCCGCCCCATTCAACCCGCTGATCCGCCCGCGGTCATTCATCACCACCACCGCACTCTCCAACCCCTCAAACCACGCCATCCCCTCACCCGCTCCACGCACCCCCGCCGCCACCGCCGTCACATCCCGCAACACCACCCCGTACTCGCCCGCACCCTCCACACTCAGCAACACCATCCGCGCCTCCAGCACCCGCGCCCGCACCTTCACATCCGGCTGAAACACAAACTCACACCGCGTCTCCGCCTCAGGATTCTCCCGCAACCGCGCCATCATCACATCCAGCGGCAATGGCTCCGCAATCGCCGGCAGCACCGCCTCCAGCATCCGCTCCCGCACCACCTCCCCAGCCGGCAGCAACCCACCGAAATCACGCCCGCCAGAATACTCCAGTATCCTCCCCTTCCCATCCAGAACCATCACCAGATCCGCCACCGTCTGCGCCATCCGCCCCTCCACCCACGGCAATGGCCGCACCGCTCCACTTCCCGACGCACTAACACCCACACCCGCAGCACCAGCCCCCGCCACCACCGGAACCAGAAACAACGCCGCATGCACCACCTCCCCATCCTCACCCCGCGTCACCGAAACACTCATGCTCACCGGCGTCCGCGTCCCGTCCCGCTCAGTCATCTCCGTCAGCACTCCTCCCAGCACCGCACCGCTCCCACCCTCCGCCATCACCTTCACCACCCGCTCCACTTCCACCTCAGGCAGCAGCTTCCCCAACCCAGCCCGCCGAATCTCCACCCGCGAATACCCCGTCAACTCCTCAAACCTCGCACTCGCCTCCGTCACATTCCCACTCGCATTCAAAACCGCCACCGCCACCCCGCAACTCTGAAACAACCCACGGTACCTCGCCTCACTCGCCTTCAATGTCTGCTCCTCAAGCCTCGAATCCGTCACATCAAAAACCGTCAGCAGCAACCGATGCCCCGGCAGCACCGACGGCCGAAACTCCACTTCCTTCATCCATCCCTCCGCATTCCGCATCGAACACGTCCACGGCAGCCGCCGCCGCCACACCCGCTCCCACCAGTCATCCATCGCCCGCTCCTGCGGCTCATTCTCACTCCCAAACGCCCGCTTCAACCACAACGCCAATCCCCCGCACTCCTCCACCCCATACCCCAGCACCGTCCGATGCTGCGGATTCACATACAGCACATCCGCCATGTCGCTCAACACCATCATCCCAAACGGCGCTGCCTCCGCCATCTCTCGAAACAGCAATCCCTCCCCAGCCTTCGCTTCAGGACGCGGCTTGCCGCTTTCGGCCTCGGATGCAGGTGCAGTACTCATCAGCAGTTTCGCAGAATTCTGATCGTAAACTCCCAGAATGCCCGCCTCCCCCGTTTCCGCAAGGCGTTCCCAAAATCTTCAACCCGCCCAACTCATCGCCCGCCCACCTTCCACAAACTCCCGTCACTCCGCACATACACCGACTTCCCACTCAGCGACGGCGTGCACAAAATCGGCTCCCCAAGCTCCAGCCGCCCCGTCACCTTCCCCTCCTCACCCACCGCCGACGCCGTATCCACCCCGATCAGCACCCCAAGCTCACTCCCAATGTAAAGCATCGGCCCAGCCATCACCGGACTCCCGCTGAACTTACCGTCCAGCCGCAGCTTCCACGGCCGCTCCCCATCCTCCAGATTCGCACACGTCAGCACCCCAGCCCCACTCACCGCAAACAACCGCCCGCCATGCATCACCGGACTCGCCGTGTCCGCTGACACCTGCGCCGATTCCCACACCCGCTCCGGTGGCGTCGTCCCTCCCTTCAATCGCCACACCGCATGCCCCTTCCCAGGCCGCGGCTGCGCCATGAAACTCCCACTCACCGTAATCGACGGAATACTGCTCCCAGGCCCCTCCAGCTTCCACCGCTCCCGACCACTCTTCGGATCCACCGCCACCGCCCCGTCCCGCGACGCCACAATCACCGTCTCCGTCCCGTCCGCCTCACGCTGCACCGCCGGCGACGTCCAGTTCGCATCCTTCGCCCCAGGCCGGTGCCACAACTCCACCCCAGTCGCAGCATCAATCCCCGCAGTGAAACTGTCCGAATCATTCTCAATCTGCGCCACCACCACCCCGCCAGCCATCACCGGCGACGACGCCAGCCCAAGGCTGTTCCCAGCATTCGGATAATCCACCATCAACCCCCTCAGCCACACAAGGTTCCCCTCCATATCCAGACAGATCAGATCGTTCGACGAAAACAGCGCATACACATGCTTCCCGTCCGAACACGGCGTCGGAGCCGCATTGCACGTCTTCGCATGGCACATCGTCCGCCCCGTCGCCCGGAACTCCCGCTCCCAGATCAGCTTCCCATCCCCATCCCCGAAACACAACACATGCAGCCGCTCCTGCTTCGGCCCGCTCGCCGCCGTCACATACACCCGCCCCCCAACCACCAGCGGCGACGACAACCCCCGCCCAGGCAACGCCGCCTTCCACGCCACCCCATCCGCTCCCTCAAACGTCCGCGGCGGATTGCTCCCCTCACCAGCATTCCCACTCGAACCAGGCCCCCGGAACTGCAGCCAGTCAGAAGAAGCACGCCCAGCCAGCGGCAGGAACGTAAGGATCAGCAGCGCTCTCATCATCCCATCCCCTTAACCCCTCCCTCCCCTCAAGGCAACCTCCGTCTGCTCCTCTCACCCCCTCGTCCCACCAGAAACGCATTGACCGCCCCTCACCCGAAGTGCAATGCCACCATGCCGCACTCCGGCCGACCACGGCACACCTGCGCTCGCCTTTTTCTTCCTTTCCTAAAAACGCCAACCTCCCTGCTCACCATGTCCCGCTCGTTCATCTTCTCTTCTGAATCCGTCGGCGAAGGCCACCCGGACAAAGTCTGCGACACCATCTCCGACGCCATCCTCGACGCCTGCCTCACTCAGGACAAATCCTCCCGCGTCGCCTGCGAATCCTTCGCCAAATCAAACGTCGTCGTCGTCGGTGGCGAAATCACCATCCCCAACATCGGCACCAAAAGCCTCGACGAGGTCATCAATATCCCCAAAATCATCCGCGCCGCCGTCCGCGAAATCGGCTACACCAACGACGACGACGTCTTCCACGCCGACCGCATCTTCATCAACGAATACCTCACCACCCAGTCCCCTGACATCGCCCAGGGCGTCGATTCCAAAAAAGCCAAAGGCAAGAAAACCGCCGAACAGGGCGCAGGCGACCAGGGCATCATGTTCGGCTACGCCTGCAATGAAACTCCGGAACTGATGCCGGCTCCCATCATGTTCGCCCACCGCCTCGGCCGCGAACTCACCGCCATCCGCAAAGCCGGCAAAGCCAAATGGCTCCGCCCGGACGCCAAAAGCCAGGTCTCCGTCGAGTACGTCAACGGCAAGCCCACCCGCATCACTAACGTCGTCATCTCCACTCAGCACGCGGCCGGCGTCGAACACGCAGAAATCGAAAAATTCTGCATCGAGAAAATCATCCGCAAGGTCCTCCCCAAAAACATGCTGACCTCAGCCACGGAGTTCCTCATCAACCCCACCGGCAACTTCGTCGTCGGCGGCCCTCAAGGCGATAGCGGTCTCACCGGCCGTAAAATCATCGTCGATACCTACGGCGGCATGGGCCGTCACGGCGGCGGCGCCTTCTCCGGCAAAGATCCCTCCAAGGTCGACCGCTCCGCCGCCTACATGGGCCGCTGGGTCGCCAAAAACGTCGTCGCCGCTGGCCTCGCCGCTCGCTGCGAGGTCCAGTTCGCCTACGCCATCGGCCACCCGCAACCCGTCAGCGTCCACATCGACTCCTTCGGCACCGGCACCGTCTCGGACGACTCCATCCTCGCCGCCGTCCTCAAAACCTTCTCCTTCAAGCCAGCCGACATCGTCGCCCAGCTCAACCTCCTCCGCCCGATCTATAGCAAGACCACCAACTACGGTCACTTCGGCAAGGACGACAAGGACCTCACATGGGAATCCACGGACAAGGCCGCCGCCCTCAAAAAGCTCGCGAAGTAATTCCCCTCTCTCCCCTCCCAGCCGCGCCCTCCCGCTCACCTCGGGTCGGCGCGGCTTTTCTTTTCCACCCCCAACTCACACCTCCTCACTGGCAACCACCGCCCTCCTCCCCAGCCACCCGTACAACGCAGGCATCAGCAGCAGGCTCATCCCCGTCGACGTCACCAGCCCGCCCAGAATCACCACCGCCATCGGATGCTCGATCTCATGCCCCGGCTCGTTCCCCCGCAGCGCCAGCGGCACCACCGCCAGCCCCGCACAAAGCGCCGTCATCAGAATCGGCACCAGCCGCTCCCGCGCCCCGCGCCGCACCAGCTCCTCACCAAACTCCATCCCCTCCACCTCCCGCAAATGCTGATAGTGACTCAGCAGCATGATCCCGTTCCGCGCCGCTATCCCCAGCACCGTCACAAACCCGATCAACCCACCCATGCTTAGCACGCCCCCGCTCCACCACACCGCCACCACTCCCCCAATCAGCGCAAACGGCAGGCTCAGCACCGCTAGCAAGGTCACCCTCGCATTCTGAAAATCCGCCTGCAGCAGCACCACCACCCCAGCCAGCGCCGCCAGCCCCAGCCACATCAGCCGGTCCCGCGCCGCCTCACGCGCCGCATACTCCCCCGGAAATTCCGCATGGCTCCCCTCCGCAAACGTCAGCCCCTTCACCCGCCGCTGCACTTCCTCCGCCACCGACCCCAGATCCCTCCCCGCCACATTGCACGTCACATCAATCCGCCGCGACGCACCCTCGCGCCGAATCTCGTTAGGCGTCGGACTCACCGCCACCGTCGCCACATCCCCCAGCCGCACATGCCCGCCCCCCGGCACATCAATCAGCAACCCCGCCACCGCCGCCGCATCCCCCCGCACTTCAGCCCCACCCCACACCACCACCCGGTGAATCTTCTGATCCTCAAACACCTCCCCCACCCGCGTCCCCTGCACATACGTCGACACCGCCCGCCGCACCGCCCCACTGCTCACCCCAGCCGCCTCCATCTCCGCAGGCCGCAGATCAATGCGCAGATGCGGCACCAGGTTCTGCTGCTCCACCTTCAACCCCGTCACCCCCGGAATCTCCCGCATCACCGCACTAGCCGCCTCCGCCTGCGCCCGCAATCCCTCCAGATCACTCCCGAAAATCCTCACCACAATCGACGCCCCCGCTCCCGTCAGCACTTCCTTCACCCGTTCCCTCAGATACGTCTGCACATCCCGGTACAACCCCGGATACCCTTCCACAATCCCGTTGATCCGCTTCACCGAGGTCTCGTAATCCACCCCTCGGTCAAGGCTGATCCACAGCTCCGTGAAGTTCGCCCCCACCACCTCGTCCCCGAACTCCGCTCGACCGATGTGCGACCCGAAATGCTTCACGCCTTCCACTCCCCGCAGCTCCACACTCGCCCGCTGCGTGATCCGCGTCATCGCCTCCAGCGACGTCCCCGTCTTCTCCACCCAGTGCATCAGAAAATCCCGCTCCTTGAACTCCGGCAGAAACTCCTCGCCCAATCCCCGCGCCAGCCAACCCGCCCCCGCCAGCGACACCACCACCAGCCCCATCGCCACCCGCGGCACCCGCACCACCGGACCTAACACTCTCCCGTAGATCCCCTTCAGCCACCTCGGCAGCCAGTGCTCCCGCCGCTCCAGGGTCCGCCCCCGCAGCAGCACCAGGCTCAACGCCGGCGTCACCGTCAGCGCCACCACCAGCGAACACAGCACCGACAGCACATACGCCAGCACCAGTGGCCGGAAAAAACTCCCCGCCAGTCCCTCAAGGAAAAACACCGGCAGCGTCACCAGCACCACCACCAGCGTCGCCACCACCACCGCACTCCGCACCTCCAGCGACGCCTCCAGTATCACCGGCAGCACCGGCCGCCGCACCGCCGCCACCGCATTCTCCCGCAGCCGCCTCAGCACGTTCTCCACATCAATCACCGCATCGTCCACCACCTCCCCTAACGCAATCACCAGCCCCGCCAGCACCATCGTGTTGATCGTCTGCCCCTGCCACCTCAGCACCAGCACCGCCGCCAGCAGCGACAGCGGAATCGCCGTCAGGCTGATCACCGCCGTCCGCCAGTCGAACAGAAAACACACCAGCACCACCACCACCAGCCCGCACCCCACCCACAACGCCCGCGTCAGATTCGCCAGCGATTCCTCAATGAAGGTCGCCGGCCGGAAAATCTTCCGATCCACCTCCACCCCGGGCATCCCCGCCTGCAGCGCATCCAGCGCCGCCTCCACCCCGCGCGTCACCTCAAGCGTGTTCCCCCACGGCACTTTCTCCACAATCAGCAGCAGCCCAGGCTCATCATTGATGATCGCATCCCCGATCGGGGGCGCATGCCCCGTCACCACCTCCGCCACATCTCCTAACCGCAACCGCACCCCCCCAGGCACCTCGATCACCGCCGCCCTCAGATCCTCCGCACTCCGCACCGGCGGCGTCATCCGCACCGGCAACCGCTGGTTCGGCGTCTCCACAAACCCGCCCGCCGTCACCACCGCCGCATCCCCAGCCGCACGCACCACCTGATCCAGCGTCACCCCGCTCGCCCTCAATCGCTCCGGATCCACCAGCACCTGATACTCTTCATCCCGCTGCCCCCAGATCGCCACATTCGCCACCCCCGGCACCGCCATCAGCCGCGGCCGCACCGTCCACACCGCAAGCTCGCTCATCTCCATCTGCGTCATCACCCGCGACGTCATCCCTAACTTCATCACCCGGCTCAATGACGAATGCGGCGGCAGCAGCACCGGTGCCTTCGCCACCGCCGGCAGCCTCACCCGCGCCTGCGCCAGTCGCTCCTGAATCCCCACCCGCGACGCCATCAACTCCGTCCCTTCCTCGAAGATCAGCACCACCGACGACAACCCGGCCACCGACTTCGACCGCACCGTCTTCAACCACGGCAATCCGTTCAACGCACTCTCCACAGGCACCGTCACCAACGCATCCACTTCCTCCGTCGACAACCCCGGAGCCTCCGTCTGCACCTCCGCCAGCGGCGGCGCAAACTCCGGAAACACGTCCATCGGCGCATCCCGCAACCCGCGCCAACCCACCCACACCAGCACACACGCCCCGCACAGCACCACCACCCGGTAACGCAACGCCGCAGAAACAATCGCACTCAGCATAATCTTGTCAGTTCATCCCCATCACTCGATTCCGTTCACCTGGCAGGCTCACTTGAACCCTCCAAACTCCGCCCCGAACAACTCCGCGGCCCCCGACGTCACCACCTCCACCCCCGCCGCAGGCCCAGCCCCCAGCACCGCCAGCACTCCCGCCTTCCGCTGCACATCCACCCGCCGCCTCCGGTACGCCCCGCCCCCCGCAGCCTCATAAACCCAGCTCCCGCCCCCCGCATCGTACAACACCGCCGACCACGGCACCGTCAGCACTTCCTCACCACTCCCAGCCACCGCAATCTCCACCATCACCCGCTGCCCAGGCACCATCCCCAGCCCCGCACACCGGTAATGCAGATCCACCGTCCCCGCCGCCGCACTCGCCGATGGCACCGACGCCACCGGCTCCGCCTCCACCGCCGCTCCCCCAGCCCCAGCCGTCACCCGCACCACCGCCCGCGCCCCCGCATCCAGCCCCGCCAGCTCCAACGACGGCACCGCCACGCTGATCCACCGCTCCGGCTTCCCTAGCACTTCCCCCGGATCCTCACCCAGCAACCGCCGCTGCCCCTCCGCCGTCCGCAACGCTATCACCGCCTGATCCCGCAACGCCTTCGCCTCATCCCTCGCCCGACCGCTCCCCGCAGACTCCCGCGACAACTCCTCCGCTCGCCGCAACGCCACCGTCGCCGCCTCCAATCCCGCCGCCGCCGCCTCCACCGCCCCATCCGCCGTCACCTGCAATTCCGCCAGCCGCCTCAATTCCTCAGGCGTCGCCCCAGGCCGCGGCTGCAGCACCCCCGGCGCACCCAATGGCAGCAGCACCAACCCACCATACAACCGCACCGCCCCAACCTTCCGCCGCTCCACCTTCGCCGTCGCAATCCCCAACCGCTCCACCGCCTCGCGCGTCAGCACCAGGCGGTTCAATTCCCCCTCCGCCACAGGATGCTCCACCCGCGACGGCCCCGCTCCGCCACCATCCGCCCCGGCAGCACGCCACGCCACCCCTAACCAGATCACCGGCAGTATTCGATAGTTCATAATCTTCATGCGCCCACTCGCCCTCCCGTCGCCCGTTCCAGTTCCGCCCACGCCTCCCGCAACCGCCCCTCGCTCTCCGCCGCCCGACCCCGCGTCTCATTCAGCCGCCGCGCCACCTCCACCGCCACCGACGGCAACGCATCCCCAAGCTCCACCGCCCGCCGCGTCCTCGCCAGCACAGTCTCCATCTCCCTCACCACAGGCCCCCACCCCGCATGCACCGCCCTCGCCTGCTCCACCCGCACCCTCGCCGCCCGAATCTCCCCAGCCGCCTGCTCCCTCACCAGATTCAACCCTCGCCGCGCCTTCTCCAATTGCGCCGCCGCCGCCGCCCGCGCCCCGTCATTCCGCTGCCACAACGGCAGGCTCATACTATCAATCCCCGGCTGCAATCCCTCCTCCCCTCGATAATGCCCCGTCGCCGCCACCATCAGAATCTCCGCTCGCGCCAGCTTCGCCCGCGCCCCCGCCGCCACCACCGCCAGCTCCGCCGCCCTCACATCCGGCCGCACCGCCAATCCCCGCGCCACCAGTTCCCCCTCGCTCCCCGGCATCTCCCGACGCCTCATCTCCGTCACCCGCACCTCCAACGGCGCTCCGCCCGCGTTCATCCCTAGCAATCCCCGCAGCCGCTCCCGCGCCAGCCTCGCCTCCGCCTCCAGCCGCGTCGCCTCCTGCACCACCCCATGCGCTTCCGCCTCCGCCTGCTCCGCCTCCAGCACACTCATCTCTCCAGCCCCCGCTCGCTTCCGCGCCAATCCCGCCAGCTCCCCCATCAATCGACCCGACTCCTCACTCACCTCACGCCGCGCATCCGCCACCTCGATCCCCGCCCACGCCACCCGCACATCCCTCACCACATCCAGGGCCTGCTGCATCAGCTTCCCCGCCGTCACCTCCGCCTCCAGCATCGCCGCCCGCCGCCGCCCCGGCCGCAGCACCAGCGCTTCCAAAGGCAACCGACTGATGACCTCCAGCGCCCGCCCGTTCGACGGCATGAACACCGACAAGGTCGGATTCGTCAGCTGCCCCGCACGGATCACCTCCGCCCGACTCACCCCCAGCTCCGCCAGCGCCATCTGCAATCCCGGATGATTCCACAACGCCGTCACCACCGCTTCCTCCTCCCCTAACGGCTTCCCACCTCCCACTCCGTCCGGCCACGAAAACACCAGCGCATCCGGCCTCGACCCCGCCTCATAACCTCCAGCCGCCACCCGATCCGCCACCGCCGGATCCACTCCCCGGCACGACACCCCAGCCAACGCCACCCCGCCTGCCACCGCAGCAAGGCGGAGCATCAGAAGATTCCCGGCGGCCGTCGTCTGCACCATCACCCACCCTCACCCGGTTCGCCCACCGCGCCATTAACACGTCCGTTATCTTCCTCCCCCAGCCGGAAACCGCAGCGTCATCACCGTCCCCTCCCCCAACCGGCTCTCCACCCCCGCACTCCCCCCATGCAGCCGCATCACCATCGCCACAATCGCCAGCCCCAGCCCCGCCCCACCCCGCACCCCCGCCACTCTCGCCCCGTCCACCCGGTAAAACCGGTCAAACACCCTCCCCAGATGCTCCGCCGCAATCCCGCACCCGCTGTCCGCCACCTCAATCACCACCACCCCATCCTCCCCCGCACCCACCGTCACCACCACCTTCCCACCACGCGCCGTGTGCTCGACCGCATTGCTCACCAGATTCCCCACCGCCTGCTTCACTAGCTCCCCATCCACCCACACCTCCCCGGAACCCCGACAGCTCAATCCCACCCCGGCCGCTTCCGCCGCCGCCCCGTGAAACTCCACCACTTCCCCGCACAACTCCCCCGCATCACACCGCTCCACCTCCAGCCCCGCTCCCCCATCCTCCGCTCGCGCCAGAAACAACAGGCTCTCCACCATCCGATGCAGCCGCTGATACTGCTCCTGACTCCTCTCCGCATGCCGCCGATACTCCTCACCGCTCCGCTCCCGGCTCAGCAGCAGCCCGGTCCCTAGCATCAGATTGTTCAACGGCGTCCGCAACTCATGCGCCGCATCCGCCGTGAACCTCGCCAGCTTCGCATACGATTCATCCAGTCTCCGCAGCATCCGGTCCGATTCCTCCGCCAGCGACCGCAATTCCTCAGGCCACTCCCGTTCCCCCGGCAACCCCGCACCCCCATGCCGCTCCACCAGCCGCACCGCCTCCGTGATCTCCGCCACCGGCCGCAATCCCCGCCGCGCCACCACCATCCCTAACACCCCACACACCACCGTCCCCAGTCCCGCCATCAACCCCAGCACTCTCCGCGATTCACCCAGCCACACCTCCACCCCACCCGCATCCATCGCCGCCTGATACTCCCACTCCCCCTCACCAGTCCTCACCCGCGCCGATCCTAGCAACACCGGCCGCCCCTCCGCCGTCCGCCACTCGCTCAACCGCGTCCACACTTCCCCCTCCCCCACCGGCTCAGGAAATCCCTCCGCTCCAGGCACCATCATCGCCATCCCCGGCGTCGCCGCCACCTCCTGCCCATTCATTCCCAGCAACCGCCCGAACACCCGCTCCTCATGCCCGCCCGCCGCCGCCATCCGCAACCGCCTCGCCACCGCCTCCATCCCCACGCCTCCCCCTAACTCCTCCCTCACCCGCGTCAGTTCCCCGGACAGCATCGCCGCATCCTCCGCCAGCAGCTGCCGGTGCAGCGCCCCATGCAGAAACAACGCCGTCCCGCTCAGGGTCACCAGCGCCACCAGCGCAAAGCCCCCCGCCAGCCTCACCCGCAACGACCACCGCCCCTCACTCATGCCCGCGCTCCTCCAGCACATACCCGGCACCCCGCACCGTGTGAATCAATCGCACCTCCCGCCCCTCATCCACCTTCCTCCTCAACCGTCCCACCGCCATGTCCACCGCATTGCTGTCCCCAAACGCCATGTTCCAAACCTCCCGCGCCAGCATCCCCCGACTCAAGGTCTCCCCGCGATGCCGCACCATGAACGCCAGCAACTGATACTCCCGCACCGTCAGATCCAGCAACACCCCGCCCCGCCGCGCCTTCATCAGCACCCCGTCCAACTCAAGATCCCCCACCTGCTCCCCTCCCACACCCACCGCTCGCCCGCGCCGCTGAAACGCCCGCACCCGCGCCAGAAACTCCACCCACGCAAACGGCTTCACTAGGTAGTCGTCCGCCCCAAGCTCCAATCCCCTCACCCGGTCATGCACCGAATCCCGCGCCGTCAGAAACAACGCCGGCGTCCCGCACCCTCCCGCCCTCAATCGCTCCAGCAACCCCCACCCGTCCACCACCGGCAGCATCACATCCAGCACCAGCAGATCATACTTCCCATCCCGCGCCCGCTCCCACCCAGCCATCCCGTCCGCCGCCCCCTCCGCCGCAAAACCATTCTCCCGCAGCCCCTCCACAAGGAACTCCCGGGCCGGTCCTTCATCCTCCACCACCAGTATGCGCATCGCTGCCGCCATCCCCGCACCCAACCCTCTTCTCCCACACCAGCAACCGCCCATCTTCCCCCCTCCCTGTAAGATCACGCCCCCATCCGTGTAATTCGGGAAATGCGATTCCCCCTGCTCGCCCTCTTCGCCTCGCTCCTCCCCACTCTCCACGCCGCCCCCGTCTTCGAATCCGAGATCCGCCCGCTCCTCAAAACCCACTGCTTCCACTGTCACGGCGAAGGCGGCAGAAAAGAAGCCGGCCTCGACCTCCGCCTCCGCCGCTTCATCGTCCAGGGCTCCCCCAAAAACGGCCCCTCCATCTCCCTAGGCAACCCCCACGCCAGCCGTCTCCTCGACGTCGTCACATCCGGCGACATGCCCAAAGACGCCAAACCCCTCAACCCCCGCGAAATCGCTCTCCTCGAATCATGGATCGCCGCCGGAGCCCCCACCCTCCGCGACGAACCAACCTCCATCCCCGACGTCTACATCACCGACGAAGAACGCCACTTCTGGAGCTTCCAACCCATCGCCTCACCTCCCATCCCACCCGGCGAACTCAATCCCATCGACGCCTTCATCGCCCCGAAACTCCACGCCGCTAACCTCGACTTCCTCCCACCCGCCGACCCTCGCACCCTTATCCGCAGGGCCTCCTTCGACCTCCTCGGCCTCCCTCCCTCCCCGGAACAAACCGAAGCCTTCCTAACCGCCTGTTCCCCGCCCACCCCGGAAAACCTCAACCGCGCCCTGGCCTCCCTCGTCGACCAACTCCTCGCCTCCCCGCACTACGCAGAACGCTGGGGCCGCCACTGGCTCGACGCCGCCGGCTACGCCGACTCCAACGGCCACGACGACGACACCACCAGACCACACGCATGGCACTACCGCGACTACGTCGTCCGCGCCCACAGCGCAGACATGCCGTGGAACCGCTTCCTCACAGAACAACTCGCCGGCGATGAACTCGCTCGCGTCACCCACGACTCCGCCACCGCCGCCATCAGCAACCAAGGCAACACCGACCTCCTCGCCGCCACCGGATTCCTCCGCATGGCCCCGGACCCCACCGACGCCGCCGTCGCCGACCCCGACCTCGCCCGCAATCAGGTCCTCGCCGACACCATCAAAACCGTCTCCTCCTCACTCATGGGCCTGACCGTCGCCTGCGCCCAGTGCCACGACCACCGCTACGACCCCATCTCCCACGCCGATTACCACCGTCTCCGCGCCGTCTTCGAACCGCTCTATAACTGGAAACAATGGCGCCAGCCAGCCCAGCGGCTCTACTCCCTCTACTCCCCCGAAGAACGCGCCAAAGCCAACGCCATCGAATCCGAAGCCGCCGCTCTCGACGCCGCCCGCTCGACCTTCGCCCTCAACCGTCTCGACGAAATCTTCGCCGAACGTCTCGCCAAGGTCCCCGAACCCGACCGCGAAGCCGTCCGCACCGCCCGCAACACCGAGGACGCCAAACGCTCCCCAGCCCAAATCGCTCTCCTCAAGCAGTACGTCGAAGCCAATGTCGCCCGCAACGAAGGTCTCCTCCTCCTCTTCGACCCTCCCGCCGAAGCCAAACGCAAGGAAATGGAGGCCAAAGCCGCCGCCCTCCGCGCCACCAAACCCACGGAACACTTCCTCATGGCCGCCACCGAATCCGGCCCGGCTCCCCCCACGTTCCGCTTCCACCGCGGCGATCACCTCCAGCCACGCGAGGAAATCTCCCCAGCCGTCTTCGAGGTCCTCTCCCAACCCATCCGCCCGCTCCTCTCCTCACCAAACCCGGACCTCCCCTCCTCCGGCCGCCGTCTCGCCTTCGCCCACTGGCTCACCAGCCCCGCAAACCCCCTAACACCACGCGTCCTCGTCAACCGCTTCTGGCTCCACCACTTCGGCCGCGGTCTCGTCCCCACCCCCGGCGACTTCGGCACCCTCGGCTCACCCCCCACCCACCCGGATCTCCTCGACTGGCTCGCCTCCGACTTCACCTCCCACAACTGGCAGCTCAAACGTCTCCACAAACTCATCCTGACAAGTCGCACATGGCAGCAATCCCACGACCCCCATCCCTCCCAGGATCGTGAAAATCTCTACTGCGGCTGGAAACTCCAGCGCCTCGACGCCGAATCCCTCCGCGACTCCATGCTCGCCGTCTCCGGCCGCCTCAACCCTATCATCGGCGGCGAACCCGTCCCCGTCGCCCGCGATGTCTCCTCCGGCCGCATCATCCCAGGCCGCGAAATCATCAACCCAGGCAACGGCATGATCGACAAAATCGACTCGGTCGCCACCAGCGCCGACCGCCGCAGTCTCTACATCCAGGCCCGTCGCTCCAGACCCCTCACCGTCCTCGATACCTTCGACCTCCCCGTCATGAACCCTAACTGCACCTCCCGCACGCTCTCCACCGTCGCCCCGCAGTCCCTCCTCCTCATGAACGACTCCTTCACCGTCGACATCGCCCGCAGTCTCGCCGCCCGTCTCCAGAAAGACGCCCCCGAAAACGACGCCGCCAGAATCTCCCGCGCATGGGCCCTCCTCTTCAATGCCCCGCCCTCCCAGCTCGACTCCGCCCGCTCCCTCGTCTTCCTCCACCGTCTCCGCTCCGCCGCTAAACCCGACACGCCCTCCGCCCAGGCCGACGCCGACGCCCTCACCGCATGGGCCCAGCTCCTCCTCGCCACCAACCGCTTCCTCTACATCGACTGATCCCCAAACCCTTTCCGGGTTGCATCTCCCTCCCCGCCGCCAGACCAAACCCCATGCCCAACCGTCGCTCCTGTCTCGCCGCGATCGCCGGTGCCCTCGCCCCCGCCTGCGGCCGCAAGAACGCCCCGACTCCCGCCAAACCCCCCAAACCTCCCGCCCAAGGCATCCCCCTCCCAACCATCGAACCAGCCGCCGCCCGCTGCCTCCCCGATAAACTCGCCGCCTTCTCCTCCGCACTCGGCGGCAATGGCGTCGTCCTGCGCCACGGGGCCATCGTCCACCAGTGGGGCAATCCCCGCACCCCCCTCGACGTCGCCTCCGCCGGCAAACCAGTCCTCGCTCACCTCGTCCTCCTCGCCGTCCAATCCGGTCGCCTCCCCAGCCTCGACGACCCCGTCCTCCGCTGGCTCCCAGCCCTCGGCACCCTCAACCCTTCCCTCAATCACAAGGATGCCGCCATCACATGGCGTCACCTCATCACCCAGACGTCCTGCTACGGGGTCTCCGAACCCCCAGGCACCGCCTTCGACTACTGCGACTTCCAGATCTCCCTCCTCTGGAAACTCCTCTTCGAAAAACTCTACGCCGTCTCCCCGGAAGACGCCGGCCCCAAGATCCTCCGCCCGCTCCTCTTCGACCAGCTCGACGCCACCGACTCCCCCACCCTCCGCATCCGCGAAGCCCCCCACCCCTCCGGCCGTCTCGTCGTCTCCGCACGCGACATGGCCCGCTTCGGCCTCCTCTACCTCCACGGCGGCTCATGGAACGGTCAGCAACTCCTCCCGCAATCCATCGTCCACTCCGCCCTCAACTCCCCACTCCCCTTCTCACTCCCTCGCACCAAAGGCATCGACGCCGACATGCTCCCTGACATCCGCTCCTGCGGCGGCGGCAAAAACCAGGAAGACCACCTCGGCTGCTACTCCTCCCTCTGGTGGCTCAACCGCCCCGACCCCTCCGGCAAACTCCTCTGGCCTTCCCTCCCCAAAGACGCCTTCGCCGCCGTCGGCAACGGCGGGGTCCGCACCATGATCGTCATCCCCTCCCTCAGCATCGTCGCCTCATGGAACAAATCCTCTCTCCAACCCCTCCCCATCTCCGCCGGCGGCCGTGAACAAATGGACGCCGCCCTGACTCCTCTCATCGCCGCCATCCAACCCTGACATGGCCTCCGGTCCCTCCGCCACCACCCGCTCCCGCGCGCTCCAATCCGCCGCCGTCTTCCTCCTCTTCTGCGGCATCGCCCTCCTCCGCGCCCTCCCCGCCTTCGACCGCGGCACCTACGCCACCGAAGGCGGTGAATGGCTCTCGCGTCTCTGGGACCTCGGCTTCTTCAACATGGTCTTCGGCGCCCGCGGCGACTACGGGGTCCTCGCTAACATGGTCGTCATCCAGTCCGCCCATTCCCTCACTTCCCTCCTCGGCGGCCACCCGCTCTCCCCCTCCGGCCCTGCCATCCAGCACACCGTCGCCGCCCTCTACGCCGCCGCCATCTTCACCGGCATCTTCCTCTGCCTCCGCAACCACCACCGCCCCGCACGCGCCCTCGCCGTCACGCTCCTCATGCTCCTCGTCCCTGACCTCGACGGAGAAAACAGAATCTTCGGCGAAGCCAATAACGTCGGCTTCTTCAGCGGTCTCGCCACAGCCTTCCTCATCTACCACCTCTGGCTCCAGTCTTCCCTCTCCCGCAGACACCTCCTCATCGCCGGATCCCTCCTCGTCTTCCACCTCCTCACCTCCCCACTAGCAGGCATCGTCGCCGCCGCAGGCTGCGCCATCCTAACGCTCCGCGCCCTCCTCTCATGGCGCGCCTCCCGAGGCCCCTTCCCCCTCCGCATCCTCGGAGCCCTCGCCATCATCGCCCTCGCCGCATGGTCCATCCTCCACGCCTCCCCGGGCGTCCCCGATGAAGGCGCTTCCGAATCCTCACAAATCTCCGCCGCCTCCCCGGAACAACTCCGCCTCCACTTCACCGAACTCGTCTTCTGCCGCCAGCTCTTCTACCCGCTCACCATGAGCTTCTACAGGCTCTGCTCCGACCGCTCCATGCTCGCCGCCGCAGCCGCCTTCCTCATCCTGACAGCCGCATGGGCCTTCACCGAACGCAGACGCGGCACCCCATGGCGCTCCATCGCCGCCCCGCTCCTCCTCATCGCCATCGCCTTCAGCATGGCCGCCACCACCGTCGTCTCCAGAGGCTGGCTCTCCCGCATGGAAGCCCCCTACTCGAAAATCTGGCCCATCCGCTACTTCCTCATCCAGGCCATGCTCGCCACCGGCACCGCCGCCCTCCTCCTCCTCCGCTCCTCCGACCTCTTCCCCAAAGCCAAATCCTTCATCCACGCCGCTCTCCTCCTCCTCGCCGCTAACTTCGCCCGCGAACAATCCGCCGCCATCTCCACAGCCATCAACCACGGCAACCCAGACGTCGCCGCCCGCCGCTGGGCCGCCCAACTCGACCGCTCCGCCGCACTCCACTCCTTCGCCAATCACAACCGCTTCCCCGGCGGCCCCAAAGCCGCCCTCCGCACGGAAATGTACATCGATTACCATTTCCTCCGCGTCCCCGCTCGTCTCCTCGATTCCTACCTCCAACGCCCCGGCACAGGCACCACCGGTTCCTGCCCCGCTACCCTCACGCCCCCCGACTCCATCCTCACCGATCCCGCACGCCGCCCGCTCACCCTCTCACCCCGCCACCTCCGCGTCATCCCCAGACCCTCCGGCACGCTCGTCACCTTCGACCTCCTCATGGAGGACTCCACCCACTTCAGCGACTCCCGACGCAAACTCTGGTTCTCCTCCCTCCCCGGCCTCTCCAAATGCGCCGCATGGGCCGCTTCCGAAGAGGTCCCCTTCGACCTCACCCTCGACGGCCGCCGCCGCCGCCAACTCGAACGCTGGCTCTTCAAAGCCGCCCTCTGGTTCGACCAACCGCTCTCCCCCGAATCCGCCGCCGCCGCCCTCTCCGGCCTCAAAGCCGGCCTCGGCCCCTCCCCAAACCTCTGCCTCGCCGCCGCAGACCTCTCCGCCGCCACCGCCAACCCTTCCTTCTCCGCCTTCCCAGACGAACGCGAAACCTTCTTCCTCGATTCCCCCCAACTCCCCGCCTTCTCATGGCTCTGGGACCCAGCCTCCCTCAAATCCACCAACCTCTCCATCTCCAAAGACGGTCTCCGCCCCTCCGACAACTCCACCGGCTCCCCCTCCGTCTCCCTCACCCTCCCCTCACCTTCCCTCGACGCCGCCTCCATCTCCGGCCTCCGCATCGAGGTCTCCAGACGCCGCTACAAACCCTCTCGCATCACCGCCATCCTCCACGGCAACTCCGGCCCGCTCCGCTCCATCCCCATCATCAATCCGGAAGGCGACGCCGTCTTCGAAACCGCCTTCCTGCCACCTCCCGCCTCCTCCGGTCCCATCCATCACATCGAATTCATCCTCGAAAACCCAGACCCCTCCCACCCGCTCCGCATCGACTCCCTAACCCTCTACTCCCCCGCCCCTCCGGACCACCCCTGACACCCGCACCCGCGGTCCGCACATTTCCAAAAATTTTCTCCCGCATCCCTCCCGGGCAGTGTAGCGTCTCAGCGGTCCTCAACCGCTTCCACTCCACGCTTATGGCTCCCGTCGAAAAGTTCGTGAACTCCGTCCGCCTGCGCATGAACCGCCAGCGCGCTCTCAAAGCCTTCCTCTGGTCAGCCATCGCCGGCGCAGGCATCCTCCTCGCCGTCGCCCTCATCTACATCCTCAACGGCTACGCAGTCCCCAGAATCTGCTACGCCCTCGCCGCAGGCTCATCCCTCACCGCAGCCATCGTCGCCGCCATCATCCGCAGACCTTCCACCGAAGAAGCCGCCGCCTGCGCCGACGAAGCCTTCCACCTCCGCGACTCCATCGTCTCCCACCGCCGCTTCCAGGCAGAACACAAAGCCGGTGGCTTCTTCGACCTTCAGGCCAACACCACCGCCGAAACCGTCGCCGCTCTCAACCCCGCCGCCCTCAAATTCGCGTGGCCCCGCAAACTCGCCACCGGCGCCGGCCTCCTCGCCCTCGCCGCAGGCCTCACCGCCTTCAAATCCACTGACCAGTCCATCCTCGACCGCCTCGCCCGCGAAGAAATGACCGGCGACCGCATGGACGAGGTCAAAAAGGAATTCGAAGAACTCATCAAGGAACTCGAAAAATCCGCCGACGAAGAGGAACTCAAGGAACTCAACGCCAACGACCTCAAAAAGTACGTCGAGGAACTCAAGTCCACCAAGGACATCGCCGAAGCCATGAAGCAGCTCGCCGAACTCGAGCGCAAAATGGACAAGGCCGCCAAGGCCCTCGAACAGAAAAAAGAGGCCCAGCTCATGAAGAAGGCCGGCGAGGAACTCGAAAAAGAAGAGGACCCTCAAGCCCGCGAACTCGCCAAGAAACTCAAGAACGAGCAGTTCAAAGAGGCCGCCAAAGACCTCGCCAAAATGCTCCCTCAGGAAGAGGAAGGCAAAAAGACCTCCGAGAAACGCAAGGAAGCCGCCAAACTGAAGGCCGCCGCCAAACGCATGGCCTCCGCCGCCCGCGCCCAGAAAAACAATCAGGCCAAAAACAGCCAGAACGGCCGCGAAAACGAACAGAACGGTCAGCAGGCCCAGGTCTCCCAGGCACCCCAGGAACAGGAACTCAGCGAAGAACTCGAACAGCTCGAAATGGAAGCCGACGAGTACGACCAGCAGATGGAAGAAGCCGAAGCCGCCGAAAAAGCCGGTAAGCTCGATCCCTCCAAGCTCGACAAACTCAAAGCCTCCAAAAACAAGCTCGGCGAACGTCTCAACAAGCTCGGCCAGAAACTCGGCAAAATGGGCATGAAGCGCGACGCCAAAATGAAGCTCCTCGGCATGTGCAAAAAAGCCGGTCAGTGCCAGGGCTTCATGCAAGGCCTCGCCATGTCCCCCTTCGCCGCCCCAGGCGGCAAGGAAGCCGGCGTCGGTTCCATCGAATCCCGCCGCGAAGGCTCCGAAGAACTCACCGACAACGGCAACACTTCCCAGCTCAAGGGCCAGAAGGGCTCCGGCCCTAGCCTCACCAAGGTCGAAGCCGCAGACGACGGCACCGGCGTCAGCAGCCGCCGCGGCGAAGCCAAGGAACGCACGTTCAAAAAACAGTTCGAATCCTTCGTCCAGCGCGAGGACGTCCCCGAAGATGTCAAAGACGGCGTCAAAAACTACTTCAACGCCCTCCACGCCGCCGAACCAGCCGCCGAGAAGAAATAACATCCCGCGGTCTCCCGGCTCTCCCGCTCCCCTCCTCCGGCACGCCATGAAAGCCGTCCCCCTCGCCGCGCTCGCCGCCACCGCCGCCATTGTCCTCAGTCTCCACGCTCAGGACTCCGCAGACCCGGCACCTCCACCAGCCCCACCAGCCCCACCGGCCAAACCCTACCTCGTCATCGACGCCCAACCTTCCTCTCCGGCCAACGCCGGAAACGGTTCGTCAGATCGTCTCGCCCGTCTCGAAGCACAACTCAATCAAGCCGCCGCCGCCGGCTACCGTCTCGCCGCAGCCCATCAGGACTGGATCATCATGGAACACAGCTCCCTGGCTCAAGGTCCAGTCTCCAGCGTCCGACGCCGCGTCGTCCTCCCAGTCGACAACTGATCCCCTCGCACACCTCTCTCCTCTTTTTTCTCCAACCATGTCCCCAGAACAATCCGCTCAGCACTTCCAGGAAACTTTCGAGAAAATCCGCTCGGAAATCAGCAAATTCATCGTCGGCCAGCAGGACATCGTCGAAAATGTCCTCATCTCCATCATCTGCGGCGGCCACGTCCTCCTCGAAGGTGTCCCCGGCCTCGGCAAAACCGCCCTCGTCAACACCATCGCCAAGGCCCTCCACCTGAAGTTCCAGCGGATCCAGTTCACCCCGGACCTCCTCCCCGCCGACGTCGTCGGTACCCAGATCCTCGTCGATAAAGGCGGCCAGAAGGTCTTCGAATTCCAACAGGGCCCCGTCTTCTGCAACGTCCTCCTCGCTGACGAAATCAACCGCGCCACCCCCAAAACCCAGGCCGCCCTGCTCGAAACCATGCAGGAAAAAACCGTCACCGTCGCCAGCAAAACCCACAAGCTTCCGCTCCCGTTCTTCGTTCTCGCCACCCAGAACCCCATCGAAAACGAAGGCACCTACCCACTCCCGGAAGCCCAGCTCGACCGCTTCTTCTTCAAACTCTTCGTCGAAGTCCCCACCCACAACGACTTCGTCGAAATCCTCAACCGCACCACCGGCAACAAACCCCCGGAAATCAACCCGGTCGCCACCGGCGAGGACATCATCCAGATGGGAGCCACCCTCCGCGAGGTCCCCATCGCCGCCGAAGTCCAGGACTACCTCGTCCGCGTCGTCCGCAATACCCATCCCACGGAGCCCTCCGCCCCGGACTCCGTGAAGACCTACATCCGCCACGGCTCCAGCCCTCGCGGTGCCCAGACCATCCTCACCGCCGCACGCGCCCGCGCCCTCCTCAAAGGCCGCTTCCACGTCTCTAAGGAAGACATCAACGCCGTCGCCGTCTCCGCTCTCCGCCACCGCATGATCCTCTCCTTCGAAGGCGAAGCCGAAGGCATGCGCACCGAAGCCATCGTCAACGACGTCATCGAAAAACTCTCCTTCGCCGGTTACGCCGTCGCCTGACGTCCTCCCCCTCCCGGGCCTCCCACCCTCCGCCCGCAAGGTCGCCTCCTCTGCCTCCCGTGACCTCCCATGCTCACTGACCCAACCTTCATCCGCAAACTCGACGGGCTCTACCTCCTCGCCCGAAAGGTCCTCGGCGGCTCCATGCAGGCGGACCGCAAATCCTCAAAAAAAGGCTCCGGCATCACCTTCGCCGATTACGCCGAATACCACCCCGGCGACGACTTCCGCTCCATCGACTGGCGGGTCTACGGCCGTTTCGAACAGCTCGTCGTCAAGCTCTTCGAAATCGACGAGGACGCCACCGTCTACATCCTGCTCGACGAAAGCCCGAGCATGCAGTCGAAGTTCACCCTCGCCAAACAACTCGCCGCAGGCATCGGCTACATCGCCCTCCACATGCTCGACCAGCTCTGCGTCTACGGGCTCGCCGACAAGCTCCAGCCCGTCCTCGAACGCACCCGCGGCCGCGGCAAGGTCCTCCCCTTCCTCCGCGGTCTCGAAGACGCCCCCACCTTCGGCTCAGACACCAACTTCACCGCCTGCGCCCGCGAATTCCAGGCACGCCACCGCCGCAAGGGCATCATCGTCGTCATCTCCGACTTCCTCTTCCCCTCAGGCTTCGATGACGGCCTCAAATTCCTCCAGTGGAACAAGCACGAGGTCTTCTGTCTCCAGGTCCAGGACGACAACGACACCAAGTGCGACTGGAAAGGCGACGTCGACCTCACCTGCGTCGAAACCGGTCAGCACCAGCGCCTCACCATCACCCCCCGCGAAGCCCGTCTCTACGAACAGGCCGTCGCCGACTGGAACGATTCCCTTCGCAAATGCTGCGCCAAACGCGGCATCGGTCTCGCCTCCACCACCCCCGCAGTCCCCTTCGAAACCGTCATCACTGACATCCTCAGAAGAGGAGGCCTCGTCGCATGAAGTTCCTCGCACCGCTCTTCTTCTGGTCGTTCCTGAGCTTCCTCCCGCTCGTCGCCATCTACTTCCTCAAGGTCCGGCCGCGCCGCCGCACCGCCACCGCCTACTTCCTCTGGAACAGGGTCTTCACGGAAAAAAAGGCCACCTCTCTCTTCCAGCGGCTCCGCGATCTCCTCTCGCTCCTCCTCATGTCCCTCGTCTTCGGCTCGGTCTGCCTCGCGCTCACCAGACCCGAACTCGTCAATGACGACCGCAAGGACCTCCTCATCCTCATCGACAACTCCGCCAGCATGTCCGCCGGCTCCGGCAGCGCCCAGCGTCTCGCCCTCGCCAAAACCGCCGCCTCAGATCTCATCAAAGGCATGGACGCCAGCCAGCGCGCCTCCGTCGCCTCCGTCGCCTCCGACGTCAGCTTCCTCTCCCACCTCACGGACAACCCGCGCCAGCTCCTCGACGCGGTCACCTCCGTCAATCCCACTTCCCTAGACTTCAATCGCAACGCCATCGCCGCCCTCCGCGGCGGCGACAGCTCCGAATGGATGAAAGGCCACCGCCTCATCCTCATCACCGACGGCTGCTTCCCCACCGGCACCGCCCCCGACAACGTCGAAATCCTCAAGGTCGGCGACCCGCTCGAAAACGCCGGCATCGTCGGCGCAGACGCCCGCTTCCTCCCAGGCGCAGGCAACCGCCTCGGCATCTACATCCGCACCGCTTCCTCCGCCAAAGAAACCATCAAGGCCGACCTCACCCTCAAACCCGCCGACTCCCCGGCCATCGGCAAACTCGTCTCTCTCGACATCAAACCAGGCACCAACCCCGGCGAAACCTTCGTCATCGAAGACGCCGCCCCAGGCAAATGGATCGCCTCCCTCGACCTCAATGACGCCTTCGCCGGCGACAACTCAGTCTCCCTCGTCGCCCAGAAACCCAAGCCCGTCCGCGTCAACGTCCAGGCCTCCGACAAATTCTTCTTCGACACCGCCGTCGAATCCTTCTCCTCCGGCAACAACGGCTTCCTCCTCCTCAGCCCGGAAAACCCCCAGCTCGTCATCTCCCGCGGCAACGCCCCGGACGCTCCCCTCGCCCTCGTCTTCGAACCCTCCGGCTCCTCCCCATGGTGGTCCGCCATCGGCGAACCGCTCGAATCCGCCGTCCCTCGCGTCTCCATCCCAGACCACCCCATCCTCCGCCACCTCGACGCCGCAGGCATCAACTTCGCAGGAGCCCGCAAAATCACTCCAGCCAAAGACGCTCTCGTCCTCGTCGAATCCGAAGACGCCGTCCCTCTCCTCTTCCTCGCCTCCGCCAACGGCCGCTCGGTCCTCGTCGCCAACATGAACCCAGTCGAAGCAGACTTCTTCTACTCCGCATGGTTCCCCGTCCTCGTCCACAGCGCCGCCACCCACCTCGCCGGCCGCGACGACTCCCTCGCCGCCACCTACCTCCCAGGCGAATCCATCCCTCTCCCAGGCGTCCGCCCAGACGAACCCACCACCATCAAGGCCCCGGACGGTTCCTCCTCCACCGCCTCCGGCAAACGCTCCGCCCCTCTCGACAAACCTGGCTTCTACACGCTCCAGAACGCCTCCGGTGAATGGCTCGCCGCCGTCAATCTCCTCTCCCCAGCCGAAACCCTCCTCGATAACTCCGCCGCCGCCTCCACCGTCGGACCCATCGCCTCAGGCCTCCCGCCCTACCTCATCCTCACCATCCTCGCCATCCTCGTCCTCATCGCCGAGTCCCTCCTCTACCACCGCCGCAAGGTCGGCTGACTTTCCCGGGAACATCCGCTTTTCAGGAAGCGGATTCCAACTTATCGGAGGCGAGCATCCCGTTCCGCCTCCATGAGCTCTTCCTCCTACGCCTCCCGCCACCTCGGCCTCCTCCCTGAAGAATGCGACGCCATGGCCCAGCTCTGCGGCCACGAATCCCTCGACGCCCTCATCGACGCCACC
>JAIXVE010000219.1 GCA_027483175.1 Verrucomicrobiaceae bacterium
GATCGCGGAGTGGGGAGGCGTTACTTGACGGCCTCGAGCTGGGGTTGTTTCCATGAGCCGTTGAGGGCGTCGTCTTTGGGCCAGTAGAGGCGGAGGGAGATCCAGAATGGGCCGGAGGGGGCGGGGAGCCAGTTGGGAGGGGATCAGGATTGCGGGGCTGGAGCGTGGCGGGATTTTCTGGAGTTGAGGAGGGCACCGATCCATGAGTAGCGGACGAGGAAGTGGTAGGTGGCGAGGAGGATGATGAAGACGGAGGTGCAGACGAAGAGGAATTAGTTGGAATGCGGGGCTGGAGCGGGAGTCCTGGACTGTCCATGGCGTGCCAGCGAAGGAGAGGGCTGCGTGGAGGGCGATGCCGAGGAGCATTGCGAAGGCGCGCAGGGCGTCGAGGTCGTGGCGGCGGGTGGGGAGGGGCGGCGGAGGCATGGGGTGGTGGCGCAGCGGTGGTGCGTAGCAGAAAGGAGTCCGCATGGTCGAGGGAAACGGGGATGAGGCGCGGGGTTGGGGTGTGGGGATTAAACGAAAGTGCAGGTGGGGGCGGTGGTTGCGTGGATTGACACCGGATGGGGGGATGCGGATGATGTGGGTATGAAATTGATGAATGCGCTGATGCTGGCTGCCGTGGTGGCGGGACTTTTTTCGTCGTGTGCGGCGGGACGGGTGGACCGAGTGGAGGACCGGGTGGATCGTCGCGAGGACCGGGTGGACCGGCGGCATTACAATGGGCCTGCGGATCGGGCGGAGGATTACTACGACAAGCGTGAGAACGTGAATGACAAGCTGCGCGGGCGGCGGGCGATTCTGTACTGAGCGGGTGGGGTTTTGGGGGGTGCAGATAATGTTTGGCAGGAGCGGGAAACCTCATTAGAAGGGGCGGAGCGGGGTCTGGTTTTCCGGATGGCTGCGGCAGACGACTAACATTTAAGAATAAAGATCATGAGAAACCGACTGTTTTCGAAGGTAGTGGTGGCGATGTCTGCTGTGATGGCGGTTGCGAGAGCGGCGGCGGCGGGTCCGCTAGCGAATGCGGCGGCGGTGGCACCGGAGGCTGATCTGGCGCAGCAGCTGGCTAATCCTGTGGCGAGTCTGATTTCGGTGCCGTTTCAGGCGAACTGGGATTTCGGGATTGGGGTGAATGATGCGACGCGGTTCACGCTGAACATTCAGCCGGTGATTCCGATCAGTCTGACGGATGACTGGAACCTGATTGTGCGGACGATTCTGCCGGTGATTGATGCGGAATCGCCTGCGCCGGGGGTGGCGAGTGCGTCTGGGTTGGGGGATACGGTGCAGAGTTTTTTCTTTTCGCCGAAGGCACCGGTGGGCGGGTGGATTCTGGCGGCTGGGCCGGTGGCGTTGTGGCCGACGGCGACGGATGCGCAGTTAGGTGGAGAGAAGTGGGGGTTGGGGCCGACGGGGCTGGCGTTGAAGCAGGAGGGGCCGTGGACTTACGGGGTGCTGGTGAATCATTTGTGGTCGGTGGCTGGGGACGGGAGTCGGCCGGATGTGAATGCGAGTTTTGTGCAGCCGTTCTGTTCCTACATTACGAAGACGAAGACGACGTTCACGGTGAATTCGGAGTCGACGTATGACTGGGGCCGGAGCCAGTGGACGATGCCGGTGAATTTTGTGGTGTCGCAGTTGTTCAAGATCGGGAAGCAGCCGATGCAGGCATTTGTGGGGGGGCGGTACTATCTGGATGGACCGAGTGGCGGGCCGGAGTGGGGGATTCGGGCTGGATTGGTGATGCTATTTCCGAAATGAGGGCTTCCTGAGTTAGAATACTGGCTGAAGTTGAGACTTATGAAATCGATCTCTTGTGTTTGTGCGGTTGGGTTTATTGGCATGGTGGCGGCGATGGCTGGTGGGGAGCCGGCGGTGGGGCCGCGAGTTGAGGCGGGGGGTGAGGGCGGAGCAGGGACTGGTTATGGCGGGCCGCTGATGGAGCGGGAGAGACTGCTGGGGTCGATGTGGGGTCGGCGCGACTGGATGGCGGCGCATGGGGTGACGGTGGAGCGGACGGGGGTGTATACGCTGCAGGGGGTGGTTTCCGGGGGGAGTGCTGCGGGGCGCGACTGGGGGAATCTGTATACGGGGAATATGGTGATGCGGCTGGACACGGAGAAGGCGGATTTGTGGCGTGGTGGGTTTCTGACGATGCGGATGCAGATGAGGCAGGGTGAGGCGGTGATTCTGCGTGCGGGGACGGTATCGCCGGTGAACAATGCGGCGCTGCTGCCATTGAATGAGGGGGAGCTGGGGGACAATGCGTGGGCGTTGCCGGAGCTGACGTTCACGCAGTATCTGCATCCGAAGTTTGCGGTGACGGGAGGGTTGATCAATACGGCGGGGTGGGATGCGAATCCGATAGGGGGGTCATTGCAGTCGACGAGTCACTTCATGAATACAGGGTTTGTGATGTCGCCGGTGATTGTGGGTCAGTTGCCGCAGACGGCGCTGGGGGGCGGGGTGATCTGGAAGCCGACGGAGAAGGTGACGGCGAACCTGATGGCGATGGGGACGGAGGAGACGGCGGGGACGAATCCGTTCACGCATTATGAGGGGACGACGTTTTTCGGCGAGGTGGATTGGGAGTATGAGCTTGGTGGGAAGCCGGGTGGGATGGGGTTGAGCGGCGCGTACAGTGTGGGGCAGGAGCGGCTGGGGATCACGCGTGATCCGCGGGTGGTGCTGGCGGAGTTCGATGAGACTGGGGAGGTGGAGACGAAGGAGGATGCGTGGTCGGTGTTCTGGAATGGGTTTCAGTATGTGAGCGGGAATGAGGAGCGCGGGTGGGGCGTGTTTGCGCGGGTGGGTTTTTCGGATGCGGATCCGAGTCCGGTGAGCATGCATGGGTCGGTGGGGATAGGCGGGACGGGGTTGCTGCCGGGGCGGCATCGGGACCGTTGGGGTGTGGGGGTGTATCACCAGGAATTGTCCGGGCATGGGTTGCTGGGGCAGCTGGGGTTGGGGAACGAGACGGGCGGGGAGGTGTTTTACAGCGTGTCGTTCACGAGGTGGATGCGGCTGACGCTGGATGCGCAGTATATTGATTCGGCGCTGCCGAAGGTGGGGCATGCGATGGTGGTGGGGACGAGGCTGGCGGTGGATTTCTGAAGTGGGCAAAAGGGGATTGCGCGGGCGTGGGTGAGGGGCGAGGCATGGCGGCGATGAAACGCCTGATTCTTACCGTTCTGATGCGCGCGGCCGTGGTGGCTGCGGTGGTTGCTGTTGGGAAGCCGAGTGCTGCGGAGGCGCAGGGGGCGGAGAAGGTTGAGAAAGAGGAGAAGCCTGCGGAGAAGGAAGAGGGAGCGGAGAAGGTGGCGGAGGAATTGCCGAAGGTGGAGGCGGTGAAGGAGGCGGAGGTGAGGAAGCTGGTGGGGCGGAAGGCGGTGGTGTGCGGGCGGGTTTCGAACACGCATGAATCGGAGAAGGGGATTACGTTCATCACGCTGGAAGGCGGGAAGTTCACGGTGGTGTGCTGGAAGGAGAGTTACGGGAAGTTCGAGGGGGGTAGCCCTGCGAAGCTGTACAAGGGGAAGACGATTGAGGTGACGGGTGATATTTTCGAGTATAAGGGGAAGGACGGAGGGTCGAAGGGGCAGTTGGAGATCAAGCTGCGGGAGCCGGGGCAGGTGAAGGTGACGGGTGAGGCGGCTGGGGCGAAGGAGGGGGAGGAGAAGGGCGGAGCGAAGGCTGAGAAGGGTGAAAAAAGTGAGAAGACGGAGGAGGAGAAGAGTGAGGGGAAGCCGCCGAAGGGGCGGGTGGACGCGAAGAAGTATTTTCGCTAGGATCACTGAGGGGGAACTCTGATGGCACGACGATCCGAGCGAGCGCCTTTGGGATGGGACCTGCTGCTGGGCCTTGTGCTGGCGGCGATGGTGTGTTCGTTGTTCTGGTGGGTGTTTTCGAATCTGGACACCGCGTGGGGATGGTCGCGGGCGTGGGATTTCCGTCAGTCGTTGTGGCGCGGGTGGGTGGTGACGCTGGAGTTGTCGGCTGGGGCGCTGGCGGGGTCGTGTGTGGTGGCTGGATTGCTGGTGGCGGGGCAGAGGACGAGGTATCGGTCGCTGGCGTGGTTCAGCCGGGCGTTCGTGGAGTTGGTCAGGGGGATGCCGCTGCTGACGCTGGTGCTGATTGGTTATTATGTGGTGTTTGCGCAGAGCCAGGTGGCGGCGGTGCTGGATCGGTTTGGGGTGGGGAGCAAGTTGTGGACTGGGGCGGCGCTGCTGTCGGTGTTTACGGGGGCGTATCTGAGTGAGATTCTGCGTGGCGGGCTGGAGAGCATCCCGCAGGGGCAGATTGACAGTGCGCGGGCGGTGGGTTTTGACAGGTTTCAGGTGTTCCGGTGGGTGGTGATGCCGCAGGCGTTGAGGCGGGTGCTGCCGGCGCTGGCGGGGCAGTTTGTGTCGCTGGTGAAGGATTCGTCGCTGTTGAGTGTGATTGGGGTGCAGGAGTTTACGGCGCAGGCGCGGGCGTTCAATTCGGCGACGTATGGTGGGATTGAGGCGTTTCTGCCGCTGGCGGCGGGGTATCTGCTGCTGACGCTGCCGCTGGCGGGGGTGGCGCATGCGATGGAGCGGCATTTCCGTTATCAGATGTAGTTATGGACATTGACGCGCAGAGACTGACGAGACGGTACGGGGCGCTGGCGGCGCTGGACGGGTTGACGCTGGAGGTGAAGCGGGTGAAGGTGCTGGCGTTGATAGGGCCGAGTGGCGGGGGGAAGAGTACCCTGCTGCGGGTGCTAGGAGGATTGGAGGGAGCGGACGAGGGGGAGGTGTCGATCAATGGGACCGTGCTGACGGCGGAGGAGCGGCAGTTGCTGGCGTGGCGGCGGCGGAACGGGTTTCTGTTTCAGCAGTTCAATCTGTTTCCGCACCTGACGGCGAAGCGGAACATCACGCTGCCATTGGAGAAAGTGCATGGGCGGACGGCGGCGGAGGCCGAGCGGGTGGCGGATGAGAGTCTGGAGCGGTTCGGGCTGACGGCGCACGGGCACAAGCTTCCGGCGCAGTTGTCAGGAGGGCAGCAGCAGCGGGTGGGATTGGCGCGGGCGATTGCGTCGGGGCCGGAGATTTTGATATTGGATGAGCCGACGTCGGCGTTGGATCCGGAGATGACGGCGGAGGTGCTGGAGTTGATTGGGGAGCTGGCGGCGGGCGGGCAGGACATTATACTGAGCACGCATGAGATGGGGTTTGCGCGGGCGGTGGCTGGGCATGTGGCGTTCATTGCGGCGGGGAAGGTTGCGGAGCATGGTCCGTCCGGGGAGTTGTTTGCTGCGCCGAAGGAGGAGATGACGCGGCGGTTTTTATCGAAGGTGATGCGGTTTGCGTGAGGCAACGCATTGCGCGGAGGCGGAAGCGGGGTTAAGCGGAGGGGAAAGAGCATGATTGCGAACCGACTGATCCTTACTGCCGCGCTGATGGTTGTGATGGCGGCGTGTGGCCGGAAGAAGAAGGAAGCGGCGGTGGTGCCTGCGGCTGGGGTGGTGCCGGAGATTGTGGCGGAGGCTGGAGAGCCGGTGGTGGCGGTGAAGCCGCCGCCGTTGGATCCGGCGGTGCCTGCGCTGACGATCAACAAATCGGCGCAGGTGTCGGTGCTGGGGTATCATGATTTTGTGAAGGGGAAGCCTGGGAATGCGATGCAGGTGAGCGAGGAGCAGTTCCGGGCGCAGATGCAGGTGATCCGGGATGCGCGGATCAAGGTGATCGGGATGCCGGAGTTTCTGGCGTGGCGGCGCGGGGAGAAGGACATTCCGGATCCGTCGATCCTGATCACGATGGATGACGGGTGGAAGAGCGTGCACACGATCGCACTGCCGGTGCTGCGGGAGTTCGGGTATCCTTTTACGGTGTTTCTATACAAGCGGTTTGTGAATGGCGGGAGCAAATCGATGACGACGGCGGAGATTCGGGAGTTGATGGCGGCGGGTGGGACGGTGGGGAGTCACAGTGTGAGTCATCCGTACCGGAAGCGGATTGATGCGGCGTTCAAGAAGGGGGCACCGGCGGGCGAGGCGTTTCTGAGGATGGAGATGAAGGATTCGCGGCAGTTTCTGGAGGATCTGACCGGGCAGACGGTGACGACTTATGCGTATCCCGGGGGGTATCACAGTGAGCGGGAGGAAGCGGTGGGGAAGGAGTGCGGGTATGAGGCGATGTTTACGGTGAATGGGGCGCGGGTGACGTGGGACACGCCGGCGGCGGCTTTGGGGCGGTATATTGTGATTGGGACGGACCCGACGAATGCGGCGTTCCGGCGGGCGATCAGTTCGCGGGGGACATCGCAGGGGGAAGTGGTGAAGCAGTTGTTGAGGAAAGAGGGGGGAGAAGTGCTGGTGAGTACGGAGCCTGCGCCGGATGCGACGGTGGCGGTGAGGCGGCCGAGGATTGCGGTGGATGTGAGTCGGCTGAGCGGGATTGATCCTGAGACGGTGACGATGAAGATTGCGGGATACGGGCAGGTGCCGGCGGAGTATGATGCGGCGCGCGGGATGATTGAGTGGCAGGTGCGGGAGCCGCTGCGGACGAGTGAGTGTCAGGTTTATGTGACGTTCCGGCGCGAGGGGGAGACGCTGATGGACTCGGTGGCGTGGCGATTTTATGTGGATCTGGTGTCGGGGTACCTGCCGGAACCGCCGGTGAAGCTGGCTGCGCCGGGAGCGGCACCGGTGACGGAGGCTCCTGATGCGGGGGCGGAGGGAGTGGACGCTGAGGGGGCCGGGGTGGTGGTGCCGCGGTGAGATCGGGGGTTTTAGGGCGGTGAGATGAAGGGAAGATAATCCCGGAAAGAAAGTGGCGGTTGGCGGCGCTTGGTTTATAGACCGGAGACTTCTGAGATGATCCGACCGAATGCTGTGACTGTCTGCGTGCTCCTAGCTGGGGCGGGGATGGTTGTGGCTGCGGAGGACGGGACGTCGCCTGACCGGCTGGCGGCGGAGGGCTGGCTGGGGGGAGCGGGGCAGTTGCTGGAGATTTCGCAATGGGTGCGGGATGGGTTGGCGGCGGACGATCCGGGGCCGGCGCTGGATGCGCTGGCGGGGTTGGCGCGGCAGGCTCTGGAGGCTGGGCAGCGGGAGGTGTGTGTGGAGGCGGAGATTGGGTGGTTGCAGCTGGCTATGGCGGATGCGGAAGCGGATGCCGGGGATGCTTTGGATGATCTGGCGGGGCGGGCGCGGGAATGGGGGTTGCCGCGGGAGGAGGCGAGGATCTGGTCGTGGCGTGCGGCGTTGTTTGAGGGCGCGGGGGAATGGCTGGCGGCGTTTCATGCGCATGACCGGGCGAGTCAGGCGGCGTTAGGGGGCGGGTTGCTGAATCGCGGGGCGGCGTCGCTGGTGGCGATGGCGAGGTTGTGCCGGGAGAACCGGCATCCGTGGCGGTTGCAGCATCAGTGGGTGAGGATTGACACGATGCTGGCGGGGCGGATTCGGGAACTGGATGTGGAGACGCGGCGGTTGCTGGCGGATGAACGGTTGGCGGCGCAGCCGGTGCTGGCGGGATTGCCGCCGCTGGGGCGGGGACCGGCGGGTGCGGTGCTGAATCCGCCGGAGGCTTCGGCACTGGTGGCGCGTCCGCAGCAAGAGATCGGGAGGACGAGGATTTTTCTGTCGAATCCGACGGTGAAGGCGCTGGGGGGAAGCCTGACGGCGACGCCGCGGGCGGGCCGGGCGGGTTCGTGGGTGGCGGACGAGTCCGGACAGACCCTAACGGTGAGTCCTCCGGGTGAGGGAGGGACGGAGGCGGCGACGCGTGCGTTGAGCCTGCGGCCCGGGGAGACGCTGAGTCTTTATGTGGAGCATCTGCCGTCGGCGGCGGACGACATGGTGACGCTGGCGTGGCAGGCGGACGGTGGGAAGGGTGTGGCGGCGACGAGCGATTTCTTCTTTACGGATAGTGCGGCGGCTGCGGCGGTGGTGAGTGGCGGGAATCTGACGACAGTGCCGGGGTGGCCGGTGCCGTTTTATCATGAGATCAACCAGAGGACGGGAGGTGTCAGGATCGAGGATCTCGGATTCAAGGCATCGGGGCCGTGCCGGTTGGAGATTTTTGACGGGGACGAGCGGAGCCTAGCGGGATTTCCGAGCACGCGATTGCTGGCGGTGGATGGGGACGGGGACGGATTGTTCACGGGGCCGAGGGACGAAGTGCTGTCGGACCACAATGGGGACGGCGTCCCGGATGTGCTGGTGGGGGACCGGAGTCGGTCGCTGGAGGTTTATGCGTGGCCGCTGG
The DNA here is from genome assembly GCA_027483175.1 of Verrucomicrobiaceae bacterium. Lineage (GTDB taxonomy): Bacteria > Verrucomicrobiota > Verrucomicrobiia > Verrucomicrobiales > V1-33 > V1-33. The sequence goes on from JAIXVE010000219.1 coordinate 8,238, forward strand.
GGGCGACGGGGCGGGAGCCGCTGACGATTGCGGCACGGCTGCGGCGGCCGGGGGGAGGGCAGGATGGCTGGCGGACGGATGTGGAGGTCGGGTTGCGGCCGGCTGAGAAGGTGGCGGCGCGGAAGGAACGCTGAGAGGGGCGGGAGGCTGGTTATTCTGGGGTTAGGGTGATGCGGTGGAAGCGGCGGGCGGGGGAATTGCCGATGGGGTCGCGGAGCTGGCCGGAGCCTTGGGCATCGAAGGTGGCGGAGGCGGCGACGTCCCAGAGGGTGAGGTCGGTGCTGGATTCGAGGAGGTAGCGGATGCCGGGTTGGACTGGGTGGAGGGAGAAGATGGATTCGGAGGGGGAGCTGGAGACGAGGGAGAAGAGGAGCCTTGAATTGGGATTGGAGGGGATGGTGCCGGCGAGAAATTCGGAGCGGTTAGAGTCGCCGTCGAGGTCCGGGTCGTCGGTGGGGGCGGCGAGGAGAGAGCCGAGGTGTTCGATTTCCCATGCATCTGCGAGGAGGTCGGTGTCGGAGTCTGCGAGGACGGTGATGGAGATGGTGGCTGGGGGGCTGGTGGCGAGCCCGTCGGAGGCGGAGAAGGTGAAGGAGTCTGAGCCGGAGAAGCCGGGGTCCGGGGAGTAGCGGAGGGAAGGCGGGGTGCCGGAGAGCGTGCCGTGGAGGGGTGAGGTTAGGATGGAGCTGAGGGGGTTGGCGTCGTGGGGAGCGGCGGCGGGCGTGGGGAAGTCGGGGTCGGAGGCCTTGAGGTGGACGGCGGCGGAGACGTTCTGGATGGTGGAGAGCGAGGCAGGGGAGGCGGCGGGCGGGCGGTTGTGGACGATGCGGAAGGAGTCGCGGATTTCGCCGGAGCTGTGGATGAAGTGGAGGTCGAGCTGGGTGCCGTTGACGTCGACGGCGACGGAACCGAGCTGGGCGAGACTGCGGATCATGGCCGGGTGGTTGAGGCCGAAGGTGCCGCCGGTCTGGCCGGCGCTGCCGGTGACGGTGTAGACGGCTCCGTTGTTAGGGCCGATGAGTTTGATGTAGGGGCCGTCGGCGGCGGGGTCGCCGGAGCCCTGCTGGACGACGTGGGTGGAGGCGTTGAAGGAATTGCTGAAGCCGTAGTGGCCGTTGAGGAAGCGGCTGCGTTCGTAGGAGTGGCTGTGGCCGTTGAGGATGAGGTCGACCCCGTGGCTTTCCATGATGGGGAGGATGATTTCGCGCATGTGGGTCATGCGGCCTGAGGAATCGGAGAGACTGTCGGAGTCGTGGGTGCCTTTGGTGTAGGGCGGGTGGTGCCAGAAGGCGATGATCCACTCAGCGGAGGTGGCGTCGAGGTCGGCAGTGAGCCATTGGGCCATGGCACCGTCGGCGGCGCGTGGGGAGTCTTCGGAGTCGAGGCAGATGAAGTGGGTGTTGGAGTAGTTGAAGGAGTAGTAGGCGCGGGTGCCGGAGGGGACGCCGCCGCATTCGCCGTCGGCGGGCATGGAGAAGTTGTTATAGTAGGGGCCGGACTGGGATGGGGAATCGGAGTTGAAGGCCTCGTGATTGCCCATGGCTGGCCAGACGGTGGAGTTGCGGAGGGTGTCTGGGTAGATGTCGAAGAAGTTGGACTGGTATTCGGAGTCGAGGCCGGTGTTGTAGGCGTTGTCGCCGAGGAGGAGGACGAAGTCGGTGTGGGGGCCGCCGTTCCACGAGGAGAAGGCGTTGCGGACGGCGAGGGCGTTGGCGTTGCCGGTGCCGCTGTCGCCGAGGGCCCAGAAGCGGAAGGGACGGTAGGAGCCTGCGGGCGGGTGGGTGGTGAAGAAGAGGGAGGGGCCGGAGGATAGTGTCAGGGTGGAGCTGCCGACGGAGTAGAAGCATCTGGTTTCCGGGGTGAGGTCGGTGATTCGGACGATGTGTTCGGTGGTTAGGTCCGGGAGGGAGATGGAGTGGTCGAGCGTGCCTTCGTCAGTGCCCCAGCGGACGAGGGAGTCGGTGGGGAGATCGGTGCGCCAGCGGACGGTGGTTTCGGTGGGGGACGTGCGGTTGAGATAGGGTCCGCGGGTGATGGCGGGGGAGATGGCGGCGAGGCGGAGGTCGAAGCTGAGATCGGAGGAAGAGTGGGAGTCCTGGTGGACTTCGACGGCGAGCGTGTTTTCGCCGGCGGTGAGGAGGGCTGGGTTGATAAGGGTGGAGACGAAGGCGGAGGCGGCTTCTGCGCTGGTGGCGGTGGCGGAGGCGTGGGTGCCTGGGAGGATGGGGCCGGCGGGGAGATTGGAGCGGAGGACCTCGGTGCCGTTGAGCCAGACGATGGCGCCGTCGTCGCGGAGGAGTTCGAGGCGGAGGGCTTGGATGGTGGCTGGGTCGGGGACGGAGAATTTCCGGCGGAACCATGTGGTGATGTTCTTCTGGATGCCGTCGGTGGCGGGGTCTGAGTCGACGAAGCTGACGGTGGTTTGTTCGTCGGCGTCGCCGAAGCCGAGTTGGGCGCGGCCGGATGGCCATGAGGAATCGTCGAAGGAGGCGTCGCGCCATGAGGGACCGGGGTCGGTGCCGTTGTCGAGGTAGAGCCATGCTGCGCCTTTAGGGACGAGTGCTGGTGGGGCGGCGGAGAGGCGGAGATCGAAGCTGAGGTCGCTGCTGGCGGCGGAGTCCTGGTGGATTTCGACGGCGATGGTGTTGTTGCCGGGGCGGAGGAGACTGCCGGGGATGATAGCGGGGTAGAATTTTGTGAATTCGTCGGCTGGGGAGGCGGAGGATGCGAGGGTGCTAGGGGTGATGGAGGAGGAGGGCATGTTGGTGCGGAAGACCTCGATGCCGTTGAGCCAGACGACGGCTCCGTCGTCGCGGAGGACCTCGACGAGGAGTTCCGGGAAGATGTCAGGGTTTGTGAGGGTGAAGGATTTTCGGAAATAGGTGGTGATGTACCGAGATGAGGAATTGGGGCCGAAGCTGACGGTGGTGGCTTCGTCGCCGTCGCCGTAGCCGAGCTGGGCGGGGCCGGAAGGCCATGAGGCGTCGTCGAAGTCTGGATTTCGCCATGCGGTGCCGTCGAGCGGGCCGGAGTCGGAGAATTTCCAGGTGGAGCCTGAGGGGATGAGGGTTTCCTGGGCTGAGACGGAGCAGAGGCAGCCGAGGGCGAGGGCGGCCACGGCTGAGGGGAGGGGGAGGCCGAGGCGATTCATGGCATTGAATGATACGGCACGGGGATGCCGAATCTTTGTTTAAGCTGGAGGGGGTCGCCTCGCAAGGCGGGGGGGGGGCGGCCCATTCAAGCAAACTCCCGATTTGCGACCGAAGCTTCGTGCGCGGCGTGTATGATGTGGCGGGACTGGGATTGATCCAGCGTGGGGGAACCCCTACGGGGTTCTGTGTTATTGTTTTGGAAACCGGGGGTGCCGCGAGAGGCTCGCGGTACCCCCGGCTATTGACCGGTCGTCCCTACGGGACGGGGCTTGTTTGGTGCAGCCGAGGTCCTTGGCGGGGGCTGGTGGTTGATACGGCCGCTTGTGCAATTGTCCGAAGGTGCTCTATCTTTGATTGTGATGTGTCTGTCGTTTCACAAGGTCAGGGGTAGGTTTTGGAGCTTTCCTTCATTGGCCTGCGGGGTGGCTGACGCCGAATCTGTTCCGCTTGAAAGGTGAGGCTGACGCTTTTGATTTTTGTTTTGTTCGCAGGCACAACGTTGAGCCGGGCGGATGCTGTTATTTCCTACAATCCTAAGGATTGGGCAAGTTTTACTCTGAAGTTCAGCGCTGAGGGAACTCTAAAAGACGTGTATGATGCGGGACGGGTGCCGGACTGGAAAGTCACAAAACGCCGCGAGGCCTCTTTTTATTTGCGCCGGATTATGTCTAGTGGTATAGACATCGCTCAGCATGACCACCCCATCAGATTCAGACACCGCAC
>JAIXVE010000272.1 GCA_027483175.1 Verrucomicrobiaceae bacterium
ACTGGATCTGGTCCCCTCAGGGCATCATCGACATGCACCGCCCCGAACGCTGGGGCTACGTCCAGTTCACCCGCAAGCCCCCCGGCACCGTCACGTTCTCCCCCGATCCCTCCGCCCCGGCACGCAACCGACTCCAGGAAATCTACTACGCCCAGAAGGACCACTTCGCCCGCCACAACCGCTGGGCCGCTTCCCTCAAGGACCTTTCCATCAGCCCCGACCCCGCCCCCCCCCCCCGCCCCCCGGTCATCCCCCCCACCCCGGAAGGCTTCATCGCCACCATCCCCCTCACTCTCCCTGACAACTCTTCCCGTCTCTGGTCCATCCGTCAGGACGCGCTCGTCCAACTCCTTCCAAATCCATGAAATCCCTTCTCTCCCTCGCACTCCTCGCCACCCTCACCATCTCCTCCCCGGCCGCACCCGCCGCCGACTGGTGGCCCGCCTCCACCGCCGCCGCCCTCGCTGCCGCCGGCCCTAACGCCTCAGAACTCTCCCGCGCCCTCCGCGAGGTCCCCGAAACCCAGCGCGACGCCATGCAGTTCCTCATCGACAACATGCCGCCCCCGGACCTGACCTCCCTCAAGGCGGACTTCCTCCTCGGCCACGTCGCCGACGCCTACGCCTCCATGGCCGTCGCCCCATGGGCCAAAGACATTCCCAAAGACATCTTCCTCAACGATGTCCTCCCCTACGCCTCCCTCAATGAACGCCGCGACCACGGCCGCCGCAAGGTCCGCGACATCGCCGCACCCCTCGTCATGGGCACCAAAACCCCCGCCGAAGCCGCCCACGCCCTCAACCAGAAGCTCTTCCCAAAGGTCAACGTAAAGTACTCCACCAAACGCAAAAAACCTGACCAAAGCTCGCTCGAAACCCTAGAAAGCGGCATCGCCACCTGCTCCGGTCTCTCCATCCTCCTCGTCGAAGCCTGCCGCTCGGTCGGCGTCCCCGCTCGCATCGCCGGCACTCCTCTCTGGACCAACCTCCGCGGCAATCACACATGGGTCGAAATCTGGGACTCAGGCTCATGGCACTTCGCCGGAGCCGCCGAACCTGACGGCAACGGTCTCGACCACGGCTGGTTCAAAGGCGACGCCGCCGCCGCCGACGACTCCAAACCCGCCCACCGCATCTACGCCAGCAGCTTCCGCCGCACCGGCACTTCCTTCCCCCTCGTCTGGGACCGCTCCATCAACTGGGTCCCCGCCGTCAATGTCACCGCTCGCTACACCGGAGCCGCCCCACCCGCCGCCTCCGGCACCGTCCGCGTCCTCATCCGCGTCCTCGACAAACCCAACGGCACCCGCGTCGCCGTCCCCGTCTCCGTCACCGACGCCGCAGACCCCGCCCGATCCTTCTCCGGCACCAGCAGCAGCGACACCGCCGACCTCAATAACATCCTCCCCTTCCAGCTCGTCCCCGGCCACCAGTACCTCATCAAAGCCGGCAAGGACTCCACCACCGCCTCCACCACCATCACGGTCTCCTCAGAACCAGACCAGATCACCACCATCACTCTCTCGGAATAATCCCGCCCGCCACTCTCCCATGGCTACATTTGAAATCGAACAGGCCGAAGGCACCCGCTGGGCCAAAATCACCCTCGAAGACGAAACCATCGTCACCGAACGCGGTGCCCTCTCACACTTCCGCGGCAATATCCGCATGAAAGGCCGCATCCCCGGCCCCATCCGCCTCCTCCGCGCCGCACTCTCCGGCGAAGACTCCTTCCGCCCCACCTTCTCAGGCACCGGCTCCCTCTTCCTCGAATCCTCACTCGGCGGCTTCCACCTCATGGACCTCGCCGATGGCGAAAAATGGGTCGTCGAAAGCGGCGCCTTCTGGGCCTCCGAATCCCGCGTCCACCAGTCCTTCACCCGCGAACGCATCCTCACCGCCTTCCGCACCGGCGAGGGCTTCCTCGACTTCAAAACCAAAGTCGAAGGCCCCGGCAAGGTCATGCTCTGCGCCCCTGGCAGCGTCGAAGAAGTCATCCTCTCCAAAGACAGCCCCAACAAGGGCCGCATCGTCGTCGACGGCAAACAAGTCCTCGCACGCACCGCCTCCGTCTCCCACCACGTCGAATTCCCCGGCTGGATGCCATGGACCAAAATCACCACCGGCGAACGCATCCTCCGCGTCTACGAAGGCGAAGGCCGCCTCCTCATGTGCACCACCCCCTACTGGCGCTTCAAAGTCATGCAGGAACGCAAACAAGCCCCCGGCACCCCAGACCCAGCCGCCGGCTGACACAACCTCCCCCCGCCAACAAGCACCGTCCCGTAGGGACGACCGGTTAGTAGCCCCGGGTGGCGCGAAGCGATACCCGGGGTAATCATCCAAAAATCCTATCAACCCCGTAGGGGTTGCCCCCTCCGAAATGCCGGAAGAGGCCTGTCCAATTGGAGAGCGGATATGGCCTCCCGCCGCTTATCTCCGCACAAGTCCCGGCCCATAGGGACGACCGGTTAGTAGCCCCGGGTGGCGCGAAGCGATACCCGGGGTAATCATCCAAAAATCCTATCAACCCCGTAGGGGTTG
>JAIXVE010000227.1 GCA_027483175.1 Verrucomicrobiaceae bacterium
ACTTCCTGAAACGCCCGCAGCGCCGTCTGCTCATACTCCGCCAGTCGCTCCTCGAACTGCAGCTTCCTCCCGTCGTAAACCACCGCATTCAACGCCTGCTCGAAAATCGGGAAATTCACCGACGACCCCGCCGCCCACGCCTTGCTCCCCTTCGTGAACAAATCATCCGTGATCGACGACTCCACCGCCAGCCGCCCCGTCAGCCGCACTGACGGAAAAAATGCCGCCTTCGCCGCCCCGATCCTCGCACTCGCTGCCGCCAGCCGCCGCTCCGCCTCCGCCACATCCGGCCTCCTCTGCAGCACCTCCGCCGGCACCCCCGCCGGAACCTGCGGCGGTGTCCCCGCTAGCGGAGCCACCTTCAATTCAAAAGAAGTCGCCCGCCTCCCCGTCAGCGTCGCCATCATGTTCACCAACCCCGCCCGCCGCTGCTCCAGCACCGCCAGCTCCGCCTGCGCATCCGCAGTCTCCGTCTCCGCACGCGCCACATCCAACTCACTGATCGCCCCGCTCCGAAACCGATCCCTCACCAATCCCGTCGCCCGCTCCCGCAACGCCACCGTCTCCCGCAAGATCACCATCTCCGCCTCCACCGTCCGCAACGCAAAATAACTCTGCGCCACATCCGCCTGCAACGCCAGCCGCGCCGCCTCACCCAGCGCCGCCGCCGCACCAGCCTCCGCCCCCGCTGCCTCCACCTCACGCCTCACCCGACCCCAGAAATCCAGCTCCCACGACGCCTCCAACGGCACCCGGAACTGGTTCCAGGTCGCCCCGAAAAACGCAATGTCTCCCCGCGACCGCCTCAGATTCCCCGAATCCCCGCGCCGGTCCGCCGATGGCCGCACGTTCGCATCCGGCAGCAACTCCACCTGCGCACCCCTAACCACTAACCTCGCCTGCTCTACCCGCAGCATCGCCGCCCTCAACCCCGGATTCCCCTCCGCCGCCATCCTCTCCAACCGATCCAGCTCCCCATCCCCGAACACCCGCCACCACTCCCCGCGCGACACCCCATCCGCCGGCCGCGCATACCGCCACACCCCCTCCTCCTTGTACCTCGGATCCGCCACCACCTCCGGCTTCACATAGTTCGGCCCCATCGGCGCACAACCCGCCACCCACAACCCTAACACCCCAATCAGCATCCCGGCCGCGCCCCTCATGCCCCCGCTCCTTTCAGAAAAAACGCCGCCACAAACCCCGCATGCCGCGTCAACTCACCCTTCGCCCCATCCCGCAGCCAGTCCCTCGTGAACTGAAACACCAATCCCCGCAACGCCACCGCCAGCAGCGCCGCCTCCCCGCCCCCAATCTCCCCGCGCCGCTGCGCCCCCTCAATCCACTCGGTCAATCGCGCCGTCACCTGCGCCATCTCCCTCAATACCCCGGACGAATGCGTCGCATTCCGCGTGAACTCAATCTGCTCCCTCACAAAACATTCAAAGAATCCCCGGTGTTCCTCAAAATGCCGGAACATCGCCAGCACCACCGCTCTCACCGTCTCCCCCATCCCCCTACCCTCCTCAATCTCCGCACCCACCGCCTCGTCCAACCGCCTCACCTTGCTCCCCAGCAACTCCTGCAGCAGCGCCTCCTTCCCAGGAAAATACAAATACAAGGTCCCCGCCGCCATCCCTGCCTCCCGCGCCACCTGATCCATCGACGCCTCCGCATACCCACGCGCAATCACCACCCGCTCCGCCGCCGCCAGAATCGCCTCTCGCCTCACCCGCTTCCCTACCTCCCTCCGCGCCTCCACACGCTCAATTGAATCAGTCTTCATTTTCTGAACCATCGTTCAGAATTCCAGCCCAAGGCAACAAGGTTCTCACACGCCTCCCCTCCGCATCCGTGGATCATCCCACCACGGCACACCAATCCCCCGGCACACCCGCGCCTCTCTCCATCAACCCAGCCCCCACCTCACCTCAACCCACCCGACGACGCCGTCTCCCCAACAACCCAGCCGCCACTCCGGCCAGCACCCCAACCCCCGGCTCAGGCACCGCATACACTTCCAACTCATCAATCGCGATCCCGCCATCCATCCCGTTCCCGGACACCCTCAGCCGCAACCCAGTCGCCGTCACCGGAGCAAACGAATACTCATGCCGATCAGCCGCATCCAACCCAACCGTGTCATAATAAATATTCCCGATCGTCGTCCAGTCACTGTCCGCCGTCCCCGCTCCAGGCGACGCCACATTCGTGTACTGCAACAAATACGTCCCCGCCGCCCGATCCCCGAAATTCCCCGTGTTGTCGCGCCCGAACGCCACGCCCTGAATCGCATACGACCCATTGAAGTTCAGCCCCGCAAACGACGCCTCCGAATCTCCAATCCACGAATTCGCATTCCCATAAACCCCATCATTCAATCCCCCAATCGTGTGCGTCGGCGCAAACGCCCCACCCCCAATCACATCCTTCGCAAATGCCGTGCTTGTCAGCGCAAGATTCGTCGCCGCATTCATCGTCCCGCCCGTCGTCACCAGACTCAGCGCCGGAGCCGATGGCGCATACGCCTCCAATTCATCAATCGCTCCCCCATTCGAAAAACTACTCCCCGGCACCGTCAGCCGAATCGCCGTCGCCTGCACCGCCGCAAATCCCCACTCGTGCCGCAACGACATCGACAACGGACTCCCCAATACACCTTGAGAAACATAATTCACGCTCCCAGCCAGCGCCCACCCAGTCGTCGGATCACCCGTCACCGCCAGCGACGCCCCACCACCCGCCACCTGCGTGTAATGCACCGCGTACAACCCAGCCGTCCGGTCCGCAAACGTCCCCGTATTGTCCCGACCCCACGCCACCCGACCCACCGACACCGTCGACCCAAACGTCAGCCCCACAAAAGAATTCGGCGAATCCCCAATCCACGAATTCGCATTCCCGAACAACCCGTCCCGCACATTCGGAATCTTGTGAATCGGCAGCGTCCCACCACCAATCTCATCCAGCCCAAACGCCGTCGTCCCAGCCGCCGTCCCGTAATTCCCCCCACCAATCGTCCCCCCAATCTGATTCAACGTCAGCTGCGCTCGCGCAACACCAGCAGTCACACTGATCAAAACAAAGGAAAGCAGTCGGGTCTTCATAACAGGGGGCAATAATCGGGGAGATTAATCGCGCATGATGAACACCCGTCACCAAAATGGGAAGCCTCTTTTCCCACCATTTTTAACCCCCTCTCCCCACAAGCCCGCCCCCTCCCAACTCGCTCCCTTTTACTATTTACTATTCACCATTTACTATTTCCGCCCCCTTCTCACCCACAGCCGCTGCGCCGTCCGACCCGCCCGCCACCCGCCCGCCAACTCCACCCTCGCCGTCCCCCCCGACTCCGCCATCGCCAGCACCCGCATCACCGTCTCCGCACCACACCCGGGCACGCCCCGCCGCCGCAGCCACCCATACACCACCCGACGCCGCAACGCCCCCGCCATCTCCCGCAATTCCCTAACCCCCAACTCCTCATTCGCCGCCATCTCCGCCGCCATCTCATCCAGCAGCTCCCCATCCTCCATCGCCATCGCCGCCGCCCGACACAACGCCGCCCGAAAATC
>JAIXVE010000129.1 GCA_027483175.1 Verrucomicrobiaceae bacterium
GATTCACTCAGACCCTTCATCCCAGACTTCGCCTTCGGCCTCATCCAGCTCGCCGCCATCCCCTTCGATGCCATCCGCGGCACCCCCGACGGCATCTTCGTCCTCCGCGCCCTCAAAGCCGAACCCATCGGTCTCCTCCTCGGCAACGCCGTCTGGGACAACAACCTCCTCTCCCATGTCTCCCGCCGCCTCTTCGACCGCTTCATCCCCTACGTCTTCGATCGCACCGACCCAATTGACAGGCCCCGCGTCTTCCGCAAAATTCAAGGTGTCCGCAACCAAGCCCACCGCACCAGCGCCATGACTCTCGCCCAGCATCTCCGCCAGGAAGGCCGCAAGGAAGGAATCCAGGAAGGCTTCAACACCGGCAAACAGGAGGGCACCCTCGCAGCCAGCCGCCAATCCGTCCTCGAAGCCCTCGATCTCCGCTTCGGCCCCATCCCCGACGGCCTCCGCGATTCGATCGAAGCCATCGCCGATCCCGAAAAACTCCGCACCCTCCTCCGCGCCGCCATCGTCTCCGATTCCCTCGAATCCTTCGCCGCTTCCCTCTGATCCGCCACAAGCCGCCGCGGAAGACTGCCCGAGGATCTCCTTTCTTATCCCCCTCTATTCAGGCAGTAGCCTGACTTTGCGAGGCGAGACAGCCACTCGCTAGGCAACCCGAAGTGCGCAGGCTCCTTGAGTCAGGATCTGACGGAATGCCGCGGTTGCCGCACCCGAGGAAGGGGGCCGCACCCCCCCGTGTTCCACTCCCTGCGAGATGCCCGCAGACCATTTCCGCGTTAAACCTCAACCGGATCCGGAGAATCCAGTGTACGCTCTCACCCGAAACCGCGGCCACCGCCCACCGCATCCCCAACCCATGAGATCCATCGCTCCCTTCCTCACGGCCCGCTGCGCACCCATCCTGACCGGGATCTCCCTCATCATCATCGCCGCCACCGCCCGCCCCGCCGACGCCACCGCCGTCTTCAATGAGGCCATGTACCACCCGGCCTCCGCCGACTCCCCGGAATGGATCGAACTCCGGAACGTCCTCTCCGTCAATCTCGACTTGTCAGGCTGGCAACTCACCGGCGGTGTCAGCTTCACCTTCCCGGAAGGCACCATCCTCCCATCTGGCGGATTCCTCGTCGTCTCCAGCACCGCCGCCAACCCGACCAACGCCCTCGGCCCATGGTCCGGCACCCTCAGCAATCAGGAAGACTCCATCCGCCTCCGCAACCGCAGCGGCGGCATCATGGACGAACTCACCTACAAGGACTCCGGCGACTGGCCCCCGGGCGCAGATGGCTCCGGCTCGTCTCTAGCCAAACTCCGCGCCGATTCCGCCTCCGCCGACGCCGCAAGCTGGGGCGTCAGCAGCCAATCCGGCGGCACCCCGGGCACTGACAACTTCCCATCACCACCACCCATCCCATCCATCGTCATCAACGAACTCGCCCCAGCTGGCCCCGGCTTCTTCGTCGAACTCCGCAACACCGGCACCGCCCCACTCGATCTCGGCGGCATGATCCTCGCCTCACCGGACGGCGGCGAGTCCTACACCCTACCATCCACCCAATTGCCCCCCGGCGCACTCATCTCCCTCGACGCCGCCACCCTCGGATTCTCGCCCCCCGCCACCGCCCGTCTCTTCCTCTTCTCCCCGGCTCAGTCATCTCTCCTCGATGCCCGCCGCCTCAACTCCTCCGGCAGGGCCCTTTCCGACGACACCACCCAATGGCTCGTCCCCTCAGCCCCCACGCCCGGCACCCCTAATCTCTTCCAACTCTCCAACGCCCTCGTCATCTCCGAAATCCACTACCACCCGCGCACCATTCCCGCCTTCCGCGGCACGTTCGCCGATCACACCCTGGCCGCTCTCGGCGACACATGGCGCTACGAATCTAGCGGCACAGACCAAGGCAACGCATGGCGGCACCCTGCCTATCCTGACAACTCATGGCCCACCGGCCCGGCAACCTTTTTAGCCCCCTCTCCACCCGCCTACACCACCACTGTCCAGTCTTCCGCTCCCGTCGCATGGTGGCGGCTCGGGGAATCTCCCGCCACCGGAACCGCCCTCGATTCCGCCACGCCCGGCGGCCTCCGGAACGGCACCTACACCAATGCCGTCGCTCAACCGGGCCTCATCTCCGGCGATGCCAACGGCGCAGTCCTCTTCAATGGCACCACTCAGGTCAGCGGCGGCGGCCTGTCCGGCATCTTCGCTAACGACTGGACCATCGAAGCATGGTTCACCCACACCGTGCAGGCCCAATGGAGCGCCATCTTCTCCAACAACGGCTCCACCGGCTTCAGCGGCGCCCCCCTCATGACGTTCATCGACAACAGTACGCTCCTCGGCATCAACGGAGCCGGCATCACCGCCAACAATGTCTCCGTCGACCTCGGCCCGGATCACTACGGAAAAAAAATCTACGCCGTCATAACAAAAACGGGCGGCAATGCCCAGGGCTCCAACTCCATCACCGTCCGCGCATGGGTCGACGGCACCGAAGTCCCTTCCGCCTCCGGCACGTCCGCATGGACCATCGCCCCGCGCGACACATGGTACATCGGTCGTCACTGGACCGACGCCGCTCAATACCACCGCGGCGTCATCGACGAGGTCGCCATCTACAATCGCGCCCTCTCCCCCGCCGAAATCACCGCCCACGAACGCAGCGGTCGCTCCGCCGCCAGCACCGCCCTCCCGACCACTGCCACCACCACCTACTTCCGCAAATCCTTCCAGTTCACCGGCAATCCCCTGCAGACCCAGCTCTCTCTCCGCACCCTCATCGACGACGGTGCCATCTGCTATCTCAATGGCACCGAAATCGCCCGCCTCAACATGCCCGGCGGCCCGGTTTCCCACACCACCCTCGCCTCACAACCCATCGACACCGCCTCCCTGAGCGATCCCCTCACCATTCCCAATACCGCCCTCCTCAAAGGCACCAACGTCCTCGCCGTCGAACTCCATCAGGCCACTCCCGCCGATCCCGATGCCGCCTTCGGCCTCACCCTCTCCGCCCGCGAAACCCTCTCACCTCCCACCCCGGAACGTCAGCTCGACACCGAGTTCATTGAGCTCTTCAATCGCTCGTCCACCCCCGTCAGTCTCGCTGGCTGGTCCCTCGACGGCGACGCCACCTTCGTCTTCCCTCCTGACACCTCCCTCGCCCCCGGAGCCTACCTCGCCGTCGCCCGCAACCCCGCCGCTCTCCTCTCACTCCATCCCGGCGCCAATCTCACCGGCCCTCTCTCCTCAAAACTCAGCAACTCCCGCGGCCGCATCACCCTCCGCGACCCCTCCGGCAATCCCGCCGACCACGTCTCATGGGCCGACCGCCACCCATGGCCATCCGCTCCCGACGGCGGCGGCCCCACCATGGAACGGCGCGACCCTAACGCCGCCAGCAGCCATCCCTCCAACTGGTCCGCCAGCGACGAATCCTCCCGCTCCTCATGGCAAACCTACACCTACCGCGGTATCGCCGCCCCCAGCGCCATCGGCCCCGACTCCCAATGGCGAGAGTTCGCCCTCGGCCTCCTCGGCGACGGCGAGGTCCTCCTCGACGACATCAGGGTCACCGAAAGCCCGGACTCCGCACCCGTCCAGATGCTCCCTAACAGCGCATTCACCACCGGCCTGACCAGCTGGCGCGCCCTCGGCAATCACAAGGCCTCCATCATCACCGATCCCGCAACCCCCGGCAACAACGTCCTCCGCCTCGTCGCCACCGGCAGCACCGACCACGACAGCGATCACCTCGAAACCACCCTCGCCTCCGGTCGCTCCATCGTGAACGGCCGCACCTACGAAATCTCCTTCCGCGCCCGCTGGATCTCCGGCTCCCCGTCCCTCCACACCCGACTCTACTTCAACCGCCTCCCCCGCACCACCCTGCTCGCCGTCCCCGAACCCGCAGGCACCCCCGGTTCACCTAACTCCAGACCATTCACCAATCTCGGCCCCACCTTCTCCGACCTCATCCATTCCCCCGTCGTCCCCGCCGCCACCGCACCCGTCACCGTCTCCGTAACCGCCACCGACCCCGACGGCGTCGCCTCCGCCACCCTCCGCTACGCAGTCAACGGCGGCGCGTGGCAATCCACCCCCATGTCCGCCGCAGCCGGGAAATTCTCCGCTAGCATCCCCGGCCAGGCCGCCTCCGCCGTCGTCCAGTTCTTCGTCGAAGCCACCGACTCCCTAGGCGCGACCGCCACCGCCCCCTCAGCCGGTCCCGCTTCGCGCGCGCTCTACAAGGTCCAGGACGGCCGCGCCAACCTCGCCACGCTCCACAATGTCCGAATCGTCATGACCCCGGCCGACGCCTCCGCCCTCCACGCCAACGCCAATCTCATGAGCAACGGCGAACTCGGAGCCACCATCATCACCAACGAACGCGACGTCTGCTACGACGCCGGCGTCCAGCTCCGCGGCAGTCCCTACGGCCGCCCCTACGACCAGTTCGTCAGCTTCTCTCTAACATTCCCTGCCCATCAGCCGTTCCGCGGCGTCCACCAGCGCATCATCATCGACCGCTCCGGTCGCGGCCCCTTCGGCAGTCCCTCGCCAGACGAGATCCTCGTCAAACACATGGCCTGCCGCGCCGCCGCAGGTCTCGCCGGCCTCCACGACGACATCATCCGCGTCATCACCCCGCTCGCTCAGCACACCAGCACCGCCCTCCTCACCACAGACTACTCCAATGACTGGCTCGACCGCCACTTCGACGGCGGCAGCGATTCCCCGCTCTACAAGTTCGACGGCATCTACTACCCTGACACCACCACCACCGGAAACCAGGAAAGTCCCAAAGTCGTCACCGCAGGTCCCATCGTCTACGGCGACATCACCAGCTACGGCTCAGACCCCGAAAACTACCGCTGGACCTTCGCTCCTCAGGACCCCTCCATCCAACCCGGAGCCGACGCCCTCATCGCCCTCGGCTCAGCCATGAACCTCAGCGGCTCCGCCCTCGATGCCGCCACCCAGCCGCTCATGGACGTCGACCAGTGGGCCCGGACCTTCGCCCTCCAGTCCCTCATCGGAAACAACGACTTCTACACCCACAATCAGCCCCACAATCTCAAACTCTTCCTCCGCCCGGACGACCAGCGCTTCCTAGCCTTCCAGCACGATAGCGATGTCTGCTTCCAGCGCCCCACCAACGCCTCCCTCATCGGCACCACCGGCAATCTCGTCAAAGTCTTCAACCTCCCCGCCAACCGCCGACTCTTCCACGGCCACCTGCGCGACCTCATCAACACCACCTTCAACCCGACTTACATGGCCCCGTGGATCACCCACTACGGAGCCAAGTCCGGCAAGGACTTCACCGCCGCCCTCAACTACATCTCCGCCCGGCGCACCTACGTCCTCTCCCAGCTCCCCGCCGCCATCCCGTTCGCCATCTCCACCAACGCCGGCAACGACTTCTCCTCAAACACCTCCGAAGTCTCCCTCGAGGGCAATGGCTGGGTCGATGTCCGCACCATCCGCCGCACCGACACCGGCACCATCGTCCCCGTCACATGGACCAGCGAAAACACATGGCGTGTCCGCATCGCCCTCCTCTCCGGCGCTAACACCATCACTCTCGCGGCCTCCGATCATCAGGGCAACCTCGTCGGCACAGACACCATCACCGTCACCAGCACGCTCACCGCCCCGCGCGCCCGCGACTTCCTCCGCATCACCGAACTCCACTATCACCCCGCACCGCCCTCCGGCCACGAACTCGCCGCCAGCACCGACGAAAACGATTTCGAATTCATCGAACTCCGCAACACAGGAACCGAAACCCTCGACCTCGCCGGATGC
>JAIXVE010000279.1 GCA_027483175.1 Verrucomicrobiaceae bacterium
GCACTTCCGGCACGCCATCCACCCGGTCATCCCCGTCCGCATCCTTCAAATGAAGCAGATACGGAGCCGCCCCCACATACACCCCACCCCCACCCAACTCAATCCCGCTCACCAGATTCAACTTCTCCGCAAACACTTTGCGAGTCTCAAACTTCCCATCCCCATCCTCATCCGAGAAAATCAGGATCCGATCCTCCCCGCCGAAAATATCCGCCAATTGCGCCCCCTCCGGCCGCGCACCCCCGCCCTCCGGAGGCTTCCCCCTTCGATTCGGGTACGTCCGCCCCTCCACCACCCACATCCTCCCGCGCCCATCCCAGCAGAACGCAATCGGCTGCACCACCTCAGGCTCCGACGCCAGCAACTCCACCCGGAATCCCTCAGGCACCGTGAACTTCGCCAGCGCTTCCTCCGGCGTCAGCAGAGGATCACCCCACACCACCGCTCCAGTTCCCCACACGACAGCAGCACTCAGCAATACAGTTGATTTCACCCGCATGCCTTGCCACACCCGCCACCCCACGGTCAAGCCCAGCCCCCACGCTTCCGCGGAACACGCCTCACCCCACCTCCAATCCCGCCAGAAACGTCTCCAAGTCCTCATGACGCTCCGGATCATACGCATGACTCACCAATCCCAGTCTCCTCCCCGTCGCAATGTTGTCAGGCAGATCATCAATGTACGCAATCTCCCCAGCCTCCAGCCCTAACTCATCCAGCGCCTTCCGGTAGAACGCCTCGTCCGGCTTCATGCACCCCGCACTCCACGAATAAAACCCTCCCTGAAACCGCCCGAAAACCGGATACCGCTCAAACAGATACCGCTCGTGCAGCTCACTCGTGTTCGAAAACAAATACAGCGGCACCCGCCCGACCAGCCGATCCACCACCGCCATCATCGGCTCATTCACCCAGAAAATATCGTTGAATACCGCCCGGAACTCCGCCTCCCCCATCCCCCCACCGATCAACTCCACCGACCGCGCCACAAACTCATCCGCACTCACCACCCCGCACTCCATCTCCTGCCCCATCGCCCGAATCTCCCGCTCCACCTCCGCCACCCGACCCGCTCCCGCATACTTCTCCACCGCCCGGAACACCCGGCCATAGTCAAACCGCACAAGGACATTCCCGATATCAAACAGAAAGGCTTTGATCATATCCCCGGCGTATCCGCGAGAATCCGCCGCGCCGCAAGCACCGCTCCATCCGGCCTTCGCTCCCGCGTCGCCGCCTCCTGCATCGCCCGCAATCGCCCGCCCGACACCAGTTCCCGCAGAAATCTCCCCGTCTCCCCGCCCGACACCGGTGCCCGACACCCGCACCCCAATCGCTCCAGCAACTCCAGATTCCCTTCCTCCTGCCCCGGAATCACATAGTTCACCACCGCCGGCACCCCCGCCGCCAGGCACTCGTGCACGGTCGCCCCCCCAGCCTTCGTCAGCACCACGTCACTCGCCGCCATCCGCGCCGGAATGTCCCCGCACCAGCCCTCCACCCGCACGCCCCCACGTCCACTCGCCGCCACCATCGTCTCAATCATCGGCCTCAACCGCGCCTCGCTCCGCCCCGTCACCACCGTCAATTCCGCCCGCTCCGGCAATTCCCTCAACAACGACGCCACCGTCTCCCGCACATGCGCCGTCCCCGTCGTCGCAAAATACAACACCCGCAGCCGCCCCAGCTCCCCAGCCTCCCGCCGCCCCATCGCAAACACCGGATCCACCGGAAACCCCGTCACCTCAACCCGCCCAGCCTCCATCCCCTCCCCAATCAGATACTCACGCGAATACTCATCCGTCACCATCCACCCGTCCGCACGCATCCGCATCCAGATCGGATGAATCGTAATCGAATCCGTCACCACCACCCACACCCGCTCAGGCCTCGGCACGTCCGCTGGCATCGCCTCCAGAAAATACGGATACAACGGATACGTCGTCACCACCGCCCTCGGCCGCTGCTCCCGCATCGCCCGCTCCAGCCACGCCTGAATCCCCACCACCCGATCCCACAGCCCCGGCCCGAACGGCCCAGCCCGCGACAGCTCAAACGCCATCCGCCACAACCCCGGCGCTCGCGTCGTCACATCATGATAAATCCGCTTCGCCACCGCCGCCAGCCGCGGCGACGCCAAAGTCACCGGATCCTTCGCCTCAGGCAGCACCCGCCCGCCCGATTCCTCCCCCAACGCCTTCGCCAGTTGCCGCGCCGCAGAATTATGGCCCTCGCCAAATCCTGCCGTCAGCAACATCACCGGTAATCGCGGGTCTCTCACAGAAATATTTGTTTATGAAGCTTGAATTCTCAGGCGTCGAAAATACCTTCTCTCCGAGTAAAGCATGGACGCCAAGGGTCAACATCTAGGTTTCGTCAATCACGCGCGCCGCTCCATCTCATGGCCCGGTTGGCGCAGCCCCCTCGTGCAGGTCCGCCTCCTCATGGGCGCATGGGCCGTCGCCGCGCTCTGGTCCCTCTTCCCCCACTCTCCAGCCCACCGCGAGAGCGAATTCAACCCGCTCGCCGCCGCCCTCGCCGCCAACAGCTCCCCAGACCAAGGCTACCTCCCAGCCATCCGTCTCCACACCCCACCCAAGGCACCCGCACCCTCTCCGGCAAGCCCCGCCACCCCCTCCCCAGCCGCCACCGCCCTCGCCGCTTCCGCCCGCAAGGCCGCCCTCGACGCCGCCCACGCCCCCAGCTGGTCCCATCTCCACCCATCCCTCCGACACGAGGTCTCCGAACGTCTCGCCTCGTTCCCCTCCACCCCCGCCGTCCGCCTCCGCTGGTCCAACACCCACGCCGGAAACGCCGCCTCCCTCGACGCCTTCCACTCCCGCTGGCGCGGCCAACCCCTCGGCACCCCAGCCGACTTCATCATCGGCAACGGCCACCGCGCCCCCGACGGCGCCATCGAACCCACCGCCCGCTGGCGCCTCGGCAACCCAACCGACGCCATCACCATCTGCCTCATCGGCCACCCCGGCCACGTCTCTCCTGCCCAGCAGGCCGCCATCGGCGAACTCATCGTCTGCCTCGAATCCCGCATCGGCACCCTCGCCATCCACTCCTCCCACCCCGTCCCCCCAACCATGCTCGCCGCCGCCGAGTAATCCCAGCGCCGCTCAGCACAAGGCATCCTCAGCCGCGTCGACAAGCGCCAGCGAGTCAGCGCAACCCCTCCGAACAAGCCAGCCGCAGGCTCTGGACTGCTGGGAGCATCACAGCTTTCCGGGCGCACGGAGTGCGCGCGGCCCGCGCTCCGAACCAGCCCTCTCCCCACAAGCTCGCCGCAGGCTCTGGACTGCTGGGAGAATCACAGCTCTCCCTGCGCAAGGAGTGCGCGCCGCCCGCCCTCCGAACCAGCCCCTCCCAACACGCCCCCTTTTACTATTCACTATTTTCCATTTCCAATTTCCCCCCGCCCTCTCCCCACAAACCAGCCTCAAAGAGGCGCAATATGATAGACCGGGGCATCGCCCCGGGTGCCCACAAAAAAAGATTCCCAGCCCTGAAAGGGCGTAACAATCTCCCAACACGCCCCTCCGAACCAGCTAGCCGCAGGCTCTGGACTGCTGGGAGAATCACAGCTCTCAGGGCGCACGGAGTGCGCGCGGCCCGCCATCCCAACAAGCCCTTCCCACTTCTCACTTCTCACTTCTCACTTCTCACTTCTCACTTCCCCTCCTCCCCAGACCTCGCCCGAACCACGGAGCGCCCCCTGATCGGCATCCTTGCCTTCACCGAACACACCTGACCCTGACGCCATTGATGGTGCAATCGTAAGACCGGGATTCCTTCTCAAATCGATCACCCTTCTTGATCTGGTCAGCAGTCAGAATCACCCGGTGATGGTGCAAAACCGTCTCAGTGCCATCATCACCTCGAATCCGAAACAACGACATCTGATGATTCCCAGTGTTCCAGACGGCCTCCGTAATCGTCCCCGCAGCCTCAAACCGATAGGCCTTTGTAAAATCCAGATAGATACCAATGGATGCAACCGCCACAAACAGGGCCCCAGCGCTCAAACGAAGCCATTTTTTCGAGGTAAGATTCATACCATCGTTTCAACTCAGGCACGGAGCGGAACTCCCTGAAAAGACAATGTCTCATGTAGCCCCGACCCGCCCATCCAGATGGCTCCTAACGCCATAAGCCCAACGCAGGCAACGTGCGTTCGTGTCGGCAACTTCGTGGGAGTCATGACCTCATGAAACGCTTGATGAGGTCGGACAGTCAAGGCGGAACCGCCACCGGCCCACCGGCCCTTTCGCCGATTCCGGCACGCAGATCTCCCGATCCGGGCACCTCATACCAGCACACACGTCGGACAACAACTGAAACCACCTGCTTCATGATGCTCTGGATCATGCACGCTACCGGGCTCGTTGTCGAGCAGCCCCGACGCTGAACCTCAATCCTCACCGCCTGTCCAAGCCCCCACCAATCCAGCCCTCTACCCACTATCCCCCCCCTTTTACTATTCACTATTTTCAATTCTCCATTCCGACTCCCCTCTCCGAACACGCCCAACTCGCTTCTCACTTCTCACTTCCCACTTCCCCTCCGCACGCCCTTCATTCATCGCCCGACCTTCTCCATCCAACTCCTCAATCAGCCCGGAACGAAATTCGAACACCCCTTCCAAGTTCCCCTTTCCAAAAGGGGCTTGAACCGGAGCGTTGTAAACTCAAAGTGAAAGTCCTTTCGCTCCCGCTCCTTCATCGCGTCGGCATGCCGTTCCGGACGATTCACCTGACTGTGCCCGTGAACCATGCCTGCCATATCCTTCGGACTAGTCCAGATCGAAAATGTGGAAACGGTGCGGGGAAGTCGCATCGAAGCCACCGCGAGAGTGGCTTTCGGATGATCCCGCACAAGCTCCTCGACCGGCTTGCCCCACTGGATGAATCGAGGAACCTGCAGGAGCTTCATGCGAGCCAGCGTCACTGCGATCACAGGAGCATTCCACAGGCATCCCACAGAAGTAGAGCCGCTTTGAGTTAGCAGGTTCGTGAAATCGCGGGTGGCCAGGCGGCGGAATCGTGCTGGATTGGTGGTGTTATGCAAAACAACCCAGCAATGCC
>JAIXVE010000094.1 GCA_027483175.1 Verrucomicrobiaceae bacterium
CACCCCGGCGGCGAGAACGTCGCCACCTCCGGCAGCGTCTCCACAGGCGACGCCAGCTGATCCTCCCTCGGCGTGATCACCTCGAACTGATCCAGGTTCGCCTTCACATAAGCCACCAGATCCTTGGGGGTGAGCACGACGTATTCCTGATACTTCCCGAGCTGATCTTCCTCGACGTAGAACTCCACGTAGTCATGCGTGGTCACGCGATAGGGTGCAGGCACTTCCTTTCTCTCAATCTCCCAGTCGACGCACTTCTTCCAAATTGGTGGCATCTTCTTTTCATCGGGAGTCAACTCCATCTTCAACTCATCGATGTAGCTGACTGGAACACCGTTGGGTTTAAAGTCGAAGAACTTCTTCCACCGCGCGGGCGAAAACAGGCTCGGGTCACAGACTCTTTCGGTGGTCAAAAATTCATACAGCCAGTATGTGCCGTCAGTGTTCCGCGACGCGATGTAGGCCCAGAGGTTCTGGTCAATCGGAACGCTGGTGACGGTGCCAGACTTCGGGATCTTTCTCAGCTTTGCACTCATGGACATCGTTATTCGGGACGGGCCGTCCGCGACAATTCACAAAATCCGTCACCCCACCCCACTTCAACCGAAAACAAGCCTCCCCTCGCCTGACTCCCAACCATCCCATCTTCCCCCCTCTCCGTTCTCGCCCCTCCAAACAAGCCCGGGCACGCGAGGCTCCGTACTCGCCTCTCCCCACAAGAGCGCCGCAGGCTCTGGACTGCTGGGAGAATCACAGCTCTCCCTGCGCACGGAGTGCGCCTACAAGCCCTCCCAACACGCCCGGGACCGCGAGGCTCCGTACTCGCGCTCTCCCCACACACCCCCCTTCACTATTCCGCATTTTACTATTCACTATTTTCAATTCCCCTCCCCCCTCACTTCAACCCTAGCTTCTTATCTGCTTTTCCCTGCACCCAGATATCCGTCGTCTCCGGATTCGCCTTCAAACGCTTCAGCACCCTCCGAATACACGCCAGCGCCTTCCTGTTCATCCCGGGCGCGGACTCGACCGCAATGTTGTGCTGGTCCTCGGTCGTTGCCCCCACCCCAATCACCTCCCCAGCCTCGTGCTCCTCGAGTTCTTCGTCGATTTCCTCGCTGATCTCCTCCAAATCCGTCATCTCCATCAGCTCCAACCCCGACAGCCAGATCTCGTAAATGCAGCCCGGCGGCGAGAACGTCGCCACCTCCGGCAGCGTCTCCACCGGCGACGCCAGCTGATCCTCCCTCGGCGTGATGATCTCGAACTGATCCAGGTTCGCCTTCACATAAGCCACCAGGTCTTTGGGTTTGAAGAAAGTCGATTCCTGATACTTGCCCAATTGATCCTCCTCGACGTAAAACTCCACGTAGTCATCCGTGGTCACGCGGTAGGGTGCAGGCACTTCCTTTCTCTCCATCTCCCAGTCGAAGCACCTCTTCCATTGCGGGGGGTAGACCATCTGATCGGGCGTCAACTCAACCTCCAATTCATCAATGAAACCTGCAGGAAACCCCTTGCCATCAAAGTTAAAAAACTTCTTCCACCGATCAGGAGCAAAGAAGCTCGGATCACACACCCTTGCGGTCGTCACAAAGTCATAAAGCCAGAATCCGTAGCCGCCGTCAATTGACACAATGTAAGCTATCAACTCCTTGTTGATCGGGACACTGGTGACTGTCTTTGGCTTCGGAAGCTGTCTGATTTTTGCACTCATGGATATCGTTATTCGGGACAGGGCCGTCCGCGCCAATTCACAAAATCC
This sequence comes from Verrucomicrobiaceae bacterium, assembly GCA_027483175.1. GTDB lineage: Bacteria > Verrucomicrobiota > Verrucomicrobiia > Verrucomicrobiales > V1-33 > V1-33. Next base: position 1,766 of record JAIXVE010000094.1, read on the forward strand.
GTTACCCCGCCCCCCTTCAACCGAAAACAAACCTCCCTTCGCCTGACCCCCAATCGTCCCATCATCCCATCATCCCATCTTCCCATCTTCCCACCCTCTCCGTTCTCACCCCTCCCAACCAGCCCCATCTCAAATCTCAAATTTCAAATCTCAAATCCCCCCACTCAACGACGCCCTTACCTCCCCGATCGCAATGTCCTGACGTTTCCGCCCCAGAAAATACGAAACACTCCGGTACCCCACCGACTCCAGCACATCCAGCGCCTCCTCAAAATGCGACGCCACCCTCCCCGGATGGTGACTGTCACTTCCCAGCACCACCGGAATTCTTCGCTCGCACATCATCCGCAGCATCCCCGGCCCCGGATTGAACTCCCGCACCGTCTTGTGCAACCCAGACGTGTTCAACTCCATCGCCACCCCAGTCCGCGCAATCCGGTCCAGCGCCGCCGCAATGTCCTCACCAATCACCTCCAGATCCCAGTCCGCAGGGCTGTGGTTCTTCACCAGGTCAGGATGCGCCAGCGTGTCAAACAACCCAGTCTCCGCACTCTCCGCCAGATGCCCGAAATAACACCGCTGAAACGCCACCGGATCACCCTTCCAGTACCGCTCCCGGTAATCCTTCCCGAAAAAATGCACCGACCCTAGCACGTGATGAAAATCACAGCGCTCGTTCAGCCGCTCGATCCACCACTCATACCCGGGAAAAAAATCACTCTCCATCCCTAACCGCACGTCCAGCCGCCCCGCGTACGCCTCCCGTGCCCGCTCCACCATCGCGATGTACTCATCCAGTTGCTCCGGACTCATCCGCACATTCGGCCACCAGTTGTCAGGCATCGGACTGTGACACGTGAAGATAATCCCTTTCAACCCGCGCCGCACCGCCTGCTCCGCATACTCCTCCGGATCCCCCTGCGCATGCTTGCACAACGGGGTGTGCATGTGGTTGTCATAGTAAACGGGTCGGGCTCTTTCAGTCATCGGATCGCGGATTCCTTGCCATCAAACCGCCCTCCACCCACCTCCGCGAGCGCAAATTTCACCCCTCACCCCCATCCCTCTCCCCAACCCGGCGTCGCGATTGAATAAATTCCTCTCCCGCGCGTCTGTGCGCCTGTCCTCACTTCCGCCCCGCTCCCGCCATGAAACTCTCCCCGCTCGCTGCAGCCTTCCTCCTGCTGCCCCTCACCCTCACCGCCGCGCCCCTCCCGCCCTCGCCCGAAAAACTCGGCGACATCCGCCTCAACGACGGCCGCACGCTCCTCAAAGTCTCTCTCCTCCGCGCCGAACCCGACGGGCTCCGCCTCGAACACGCCGCCGGCGTCGGCAAGGTCGCCTTCGAAGACCTCCCCAAATCCCTCCAGTCCCGCTTCCAGTTCGACCCAGCCAAAGCCTCCGCCTTCCGCTCCGCCGCCCTCGAAGAAGACGCCCGACGCGCTGCCGAAGAAACCCGCCGTCTCGCCTCCGAGGTCATGCAGAAGGAAGCCAGCCGCCAGGAATCCGACGTCCAGCGCGCCCGCGAAGCCTTCTACCAGCTCCTCTCCGACGGCGGCTACAACTTCGCCCAGGTCGACAAAGCCCTCCGCGACAGCATCGCCATCCTCAAGGAAGCCAACCGACCAGACCTCGCCGAGCTCCTCGAAAAAGACCGCGCCACCCTCGCCGCCCGCGAAACCGTCCGCGGCACCGAAGAATCCAAACGCGAACGTGAAAAACTCCTCGCCCGCATCCGCGACCTCGAAGCCCAGGTCGCCGCCCTCCAGAACCGTCCCCTCGACGTCGCCGTCGTCCAGCAAACCGACTTCATCCCGTTCTTCGTCGACCGCCCCGTCATCGTCCCGGTCCCCACTCCCATCCCGGATCCCTGCCCGCCTCCCACTCGCCCGATCCGCCCCATCCAACCTTCTCCCGTCCCCATCACCAATCTCCCCATCAGCAACCTCACCAACGGCATCCCCTACGTCCTCCCCGCCACCGGCAACCGCCCCGTCACCCAACCCATCCGCGTCCCGCAACCGAACGTCCCACCAGCCTCCGGCTCCCGCCCCGTCACGCAGCCAATCCGCGTCCCGCAACCAGACGTCCCACCCGCCTCCGGCAACCGCCCCGTCACCCAGCCCATCAACATCCCCCAACCCAACGTCCGCCCCGCCTCAGGCATTTCCCCTCTCCCCACCCCATCATTCACCCCTCCCGCCAGCAACTTCTCGCCTCCCCCAGGCATGGCCCCAGTCACCGGATCCCACCTCTGGCAAGGCCAGCGGCCATAACATCCCGTCCGCTCCCCACCGCCACGGCAGTTCTCCATGCACCAGTGTAACCCGCGGCCCCACCCGCGTGTCTCACTCCCATGAACGCTAACGCATCCCACTCCATTCTCATGAAACGTCTCCTCCTCACCTCCTTCGCCGCCGCCTCCCTCGCCATCCCGGCCCTCGCCGCCGACGACAACGCCGCCCAGCCAGTCACCCCACCCGCCAACCCATCCGAATCCGCTCGCCCAGCCCGCCCACAACGCGGCCCAGTCGACCGCCTCGGCGCGATGCTCAAACGCTTCGACAAAGACGGCGACGGCACCCTCAGCGACGACGAACGCAAAGACGCCGCAGCCGCAGCCCGCGAACGCTTCAACGGCGGCAAATCCGACGACGCCACCAAACCCGCCACCGGCTTCGGCGGCGCTAAAGGCGGTGCCGAGGCCCTCGCCAATCTCGAAAAACTCCTCGAAAAACCCGGCCCACGCATCCTCCAGCGCTTCGACGCCGACAAAGACGGCAAACTCAGCGACTCCGAAAAACAAGCCGCTCGCGACGCCCTCGCCAAAACCAATCCCGCCCCCGATTCCCCAGCCCCCAACCGCGCCGAAATCATCAAGCGCTTCGACAAGGACGGCGACGGCAAACTCAACGAATCCGAACAGTCCGCCGCCCGCGAAGAAATGAAAAACCGCGTCCGCGCCGCCACCGGCGAAGGCCCCGAAGCCGAAGCCACCCGCAAAGCCCTCCGCGAGCGCCTCGACTCCAACAAAGACGGCCAAATCGACGAATCCGAACGCGCCGCCCTCCGCGATCTCCGCAAGGCCGCCGCCGGCAACTGATCCCCTCCTCGCTTTTCCAAACCCTTCCCAAGCCCGGCCGCCGTACCCACGGCCGCCGGGCTTTTCTTTGCTCCCGCTTGCCTCCCAGCCCCGCAGGCCTTCCGCTCACCACTCAATGCTACCTCTGCTCGCACTCACCATGGGCGACCCCGCAGGCGTCGGTCCCGAACTCTGCCTCCGCGCCCTCGCAGATCCCCTCCAAACCGGCGGCATCCCCGTCGTCTTCGGCGACGCCGCCGTCCTCCACGCCTGCGCCGCCACCACCGGCCTCCCCGCCCCACAGCTCGTCATCCCGGCTGCCTCATGGCCCCAACCCAATCTCCAGCAACCCCACGTCGTCGACTTCAACGCCATCCACCCTGACGAATTCTCCCCAGGCACCATCAACGCCGCCACCGGCCGCGCCGCCTTCACCTACGTCGATCACGCCATCACCGCCGCCCTCGCTCACCACGTCGCCGCCGTCACCACCGCCCCTCTCAACAAGGAAGCCCTCCACGCCGCAGGCATCCACTTCCCAGGCCACACCGAAATCTTCGCCTCCCGCACCAGCGCCCCGCGCTCCTGCATGCTCCAGTACTCCGAGGAAATCTCCTGCTCCTTCGTCACCGTCCACGTCGGCTATCACGAGGTCCCAGCACTCCTCTCCACCACACGCATCCTCGACGTCATCGAACTCACCCACCTCGCCCTCCTCCGCATCCGCAACAAATCCCCGAAACTCATCGTCTGCGGCCTCAACCCCCACGCCGGTGAACACGGTCTCTTCGGAAACATGGAGGAAGAACACATCATCACCCCAGCCATCCAAGCCGCCATCGCCCGCGGCATCGATGTCTCCGGCCCCTTCCCCCCTGACACCGCCTTCCTTCCCGCCAGACGTCGCTCCACCGACGCCGTCATCTGCATGTACCACGATCAAGGCCACATCCCTCTCAAAGCCCTCGCCTTCGACTCCGCCGTCAATACCACCCTCGGCCTCCCCATCATCCGCACCAGCGTCGACCACGGCACCGCCCTCGACATCGCATGGCAAGCCCTCGCCAACCCAGGCAGTCTCTTCCACGCCCTCCGCCTCGCCGCCTCACTCGCCCTCCCCTAATCCACTCCCCTAATCCAATCCCCTAATCGCCCCCCCTACGCCTCCCAGCCTTTTCAAGTTGCCCTATCCCAGCCTCCACTCTACTCTTATCCCGTAAATTCCGAAATCTGAGGGGGGATCGTATTTTTTCCTGGCCTCAGACGAGGAATTCCTTCAAGCTCCTCAAATATTCGCGTCTTCCCGCCCTCAACTCCCGACCAATCTTATGAAACGAATCCTCACTTTCGTTCCTGCCGCGGTTCTCGCCCTCGCAGTCCTCTCCCCATCCCCAGCCGCCGCTCAGGCCCCAGCCGCCGGCGCTGATGCCGCAGCCCCAGCCGCCGCAGGCAAAGAAAAACTCGTCGATATCGGCAAGGTCGACATCAATATCCAGAAAACCCCACAGATCCAGGCCATCAACGTCAAAGACAAACGCTGGACCCCCAAAGACTGGATCGAAATCGAGGTCGAAGCCACCGCCGAACTCTCCAAAACCGAAAAGGACAAGACCCGCAAAACCTACGACGAGGTCACCTTCAAGTACTACGCCTACCTCACCGGCTCCTCCGCTAAAAAGAGCCGCGTCCTCACCGGCGAAATCGTCCACGTCAACGTCCCCATCAAAGAAAAAATCCACTCGGTCGCCTACATCACCCCTTCCCAGCTCCAGAAGGTCACCGAAGCCACCGCCACTGGCCCAGCCAACCCAACCATGGTCAAAGCATGGGGCATCCAAGTCCTCATCGATGGCCAGGAAGTCGGCCGCAAAACCAGCGACTCCAACAAGGAATGGTGGTCCAATCCCTCCCTCCCTCCTCAGGAAGCCGCCCTCCTCAGCAAGGCCGATACCCCCTTCGCTCCTCTCTGGGGTGACTTCCATCTCGAGATCAAACCACGCTGAACCTCCTCTCCCGGTTTTTTCCTTTTACATTTGACGGCATTCCCATTCGCCGCTCTAAACACCACCCACGATGGCGGAAAAAAAATCAGTTCTGACTCTTAACCTCGGATCGCAGCGGGCCGGCATGGCACGATTCGGCCTCGGCTCCAAGGGAGCCTTGATGCTCAAGGAGTATGCCTTTGCAGAAATGCCCGGAGATCCCACGACGGATGGTACGCGCCGTACCGCCCTCACGGATGCGGTCCGCAGTCTCTCCGGTGCCCTCAAAGCCTCCGGCCAATCCGTCAACTACTCGATCCCAGGTCAGTTCCTCATCGCCAAGTTCGTCAAGCTCCCGCCCCTCGGCGAAGACCAAGTCGACAAAATCGTCGGCTTCGAAGCCCAACAGGCCGTCCCCTTCCCTCTCGCTGAAACCGTCTGGGACTACCAGCTCATGGGCAAAAACGAGGGCGAAGTCGAAGTCGGCATCGTCGCCGTCCGCTCGGAACACCTCAACGACCTCAACGGCGCCGTCGAAGCCGCCGGCCTCAAAACCGCCATCGTCGACGCCGCTCCCGTCGCCATCTACAACGCCTTCCGCTACAACTACCCGGAAGTCACCGACTGCGTCCTCCTCGTCGACCTCGGCGCTCGCACCACCAACCTCATCTTCATCGAAGGCCGCCGCGCCTTCATCTCCTCCTTCCAGACCGGTGGCGCCTCTGTAACCCAGAGCATCGCCAAGGAAATGGGCATGGATTACGATACCGCTGAAGCCCGCAAGGTCGCCGACGGCTTCGTCAACCTCGGCGGCAACTACGCCGATCACGAGGACCCGGAAATCGACGCCATGTCGAAGGTCATCCGCAACGCCCTCGCCCGGATCCACGGCGAAATCGCACGCCGCACCAACGCCTACCGTCAGCAGCAGGGCGGTGCCGCACCCACCGAGGTCTACCTCGCCGGCGCAGGCGCTTCCATGCCCTTCGTCAAAGAGGTCTTCGAAGAAAAACTGCGCATCCCAGTCAATTACTTCAACGCCCTCAAAAATGTCTCCGTCGGCCCGCGCGTCGACGTCGAACAGGTCTCCGGCGAAGCCCACTCCCTCGGCGAACTCGTCGGCCTCGCCCTCCGCGAAATGGCCTGCCCCATGGAACTCGACCTCTCGCCCAAAGCCGTTCAGGCCTCCCGCGATGTCGGTAACCGCAAGCCCTACCTCTTCGGAGCCGCCGCCGCTCTCTTCTCTACCCTGATCGGCACATGGGCCTACAATAGCTCCGCCGCCTCCGGCTACCTCCGCAAGGAAGACGAGCTCAAAACCAAAATAAGCGACCTCGAACGCTACGACCGCGGCATCAAGGATGCCACCGCCCGCGAAAGCACCGAAAAAGCCCGCGCCGACTACATCGCCGACGCCGTTCGCGACCAGAAATACTGGGTCGGGATGCTCAATACCATCAATAACCTCCTCCCCGACGACCGAATCTGGATCGTCCAACTCAGCCCCCTCGACGTCGACGGCAACGAACTCATCTCCAGCCTCACCGAAGGCGAAAGTGACGACAATCCGTTCGCAACAGGCAAAAACTCAGAGGCCGCTTCCGACAAGGGTGAAAAACGCGAGGTCGACTCCCTCCACCTCATCGGCGTCAGTCGCAGCGGCGAAAACGCCGGCGAACTCGCCCTCAAATTCATCAAGAAACTCGCAGGCTTCAAAGACGACGGCACCACCGACCCAGAAAGCCCTTCAGCCACCTACTTCCAATTCGACGCCAAGGACGAAACCTCTTTCCTCCAGCAGTACGTCAAACACGAAGTCGGTGCCCTCGACGCCAAAGACGGCTACGCTTTCCACATGAAGCTGCCCCTCAAACGCAAGGTGACCATCACCACCTCCTCCAAGAAGTAAACTGCCCTCCGGATCAGCATCATGAGCAAAGGAAAATCGAATTCATTCCTGCCCGGTTACTTCGCAGTCCTGGGCCTCGGCGCCCTCGGCCTCGGTTATCTCGCATGGTCAGCCAGCTCCAGCGCCGATGAGGCCCAGGCCAGCTACCAATCCACCAAAGATTCCCTCGACTCCATGCAGCGGGGCACCATCTTCCCCAACGCCGACAACGAGGCCAAAAAGAAAAAACTCGTCGACGCACTCGCCGATAAGGTCAAAACCCTCTTCGACGGGGTCTCCAAATTCCAATCCCCCATCAACTCAGCGGAAACCGGCGAAAGCTTCCAGAAGAAACTCGTCGCCACAGAAACCGCCATCAAGGAAGCCGCCAAGGGCCGGAAAATCACCCTCGCAGAGACGTTCTCCATCGGCTTCGACAAATACGCCGATTCCTTCGCCTCCGCCCAGGCCGCCCCCAAGCTCGCCGCCGAACTCGACGCCGTCGCCTTCCTCCTCAACACCGCCATGGCGTCCGGCGTCAACTCGCTCGACTCCTTCAAACGCGAAGAACTGGCCATCGAAGCCGCCGCCCCAGCCGCCGACGGTTCCACTAAACCCGGAACCCCAGCCGCTCCAGTCGCCAACTCCAACTCCCAGCCCGCTCGCAACGGCAAAGGACCAGTCGTCGAAGAATCCAAAGTGCTGGAACGCCAGCCCATGCACCTCACCGTCACGGGCTCCAATATCGCCATCACTCAGCTCCTCTCCAGCCTCGCCAACGTCAAACTCGGCGACTCAGGCGCTCACTTCTTCACCATCCGCATGCTCCGCGTGGAAAATTCCATGAAAGACGGCCCAGACAAAACAGTCACCGTCACCATGGAAGAAAAAGAAGACCCGGAAACCAAAACCACGGTCAAGCGCGACGCCAAATACATCCTCGGCGACGAAAAGGTCACTCTCTTCCTCGACCTCGATCTCGTCCGCTTCCTCGACCCTGCCTCCGAAACCGCCGCAGCCAAAACACCAGCTGCCACTCCTCAGTAAACGCTCCGCCCAATCGATCTCCCATGGAATGGCTCAAAGCTAAATACGACCGGCTCCTCCTCGGCACCTTCGGAACCGTCGCCCTCCTCGCAGGCGGCGTCCTCGTCTCCAAAGTCCTCGGCTTCAACGCCCAGTTCGCACCAGAAGACGAGGTCCGCCAGAGCGCCAACTTCGGCGAAGACAAATCCGCCGAACGCGTCGACGCCGCTCTCACCCGCCTCTCCGAACCCGCGGACTTCAAACCGCCCGTCATCAAAGGCAAACCCGTCAGTCTCTTCGTTTCCGCACCTGTCCTCAAAACCGTCGACCAGGCCGTCATCGCGATCCTCTCCCCTGACGCCAAACAGGTCCGCCCCCCCATCGATAACGAGTGGCTCTACCGCTACGGTCTCGATATCACCCGCCAGGACATCGCTGACATCGACACCGATAACGACGGCTTCTCCAATGCCGAGGAATTCACCGGCAAAAGCAACCCGAAAGACCCTCAAAGCCTCCCAGCCGCTCACACCAAGCTCGTCTTCAAAGAGGTCCTCAAAGATGAACTCAGCCTGAAGTTCAACGCCTACAACGACGACAACGATCTCCAGATCCAGCGCACCGCCCCAGTCACCAAAAAATACACGGCCTTCACCAAGGTCGGCGAGGGCTTCGCCATCGAAAAAGGCGGCGAACCAGCCTACAAAATCGAAAAAGTCGAAAAACGCGAGGTCAAGGACAGCGGCATCACCGACATCAAACCAGTCGTCGTCCTCTCCGACGTCAAAAACCCCAAGGCCAAACCGCTCGAAATCGTCCTCGGCAAGGTCATCGAACTCCCTACCCTCCGCGCCAAAATCGCCAACACCCTCGGTAAAGAAGAACTCGTCGAAGGCGCAGAAGGTGCTGAAATCTCCTTCCCTTCCGCACCCGACGTCAAATACACGGTCCTCAAGGTCACCGATCAAAAAGTCGACCTCGAATATACAGAACCGGGGAAAACCGAAAAAACTCAATTTTCTCTCGAACTTAAATGATGCATTCCGCAACCATTCTGCCATAAAACCTCGGAAATTCCCGACCAACGTCCCCTTTCATTGAATTTTACCACCCAACCCTGTTAACTTCTTCGATCTCATGAGAAAGCCAGTGCTGAAATTGCATCGTCAGGCAATGATTGCCGGACTCGCTTGCGCCGCTGTTTACCCGTCGGTCTCCGTGGCCGGCACCGGTAGCAGCTCCGGCGGCGGTTCGTCCATCGTTGAGTTGGAAATCATCAAACGTCAGCAGCGGGTGGCAGAAGCCCTCGCCGCAGAAGCGGAAGGTGATCAAATGATGGCCGACCAGGACTACGAAGGAGCCGTCGGTAAATACCGGACCGCTCTCCAGTTGATCCCTCTCGGCTCCATCAACTCCGCAGACCGGAACCGCGTCATCGCCAAGTTCTCCCGCGCTGCCGTCAACCACGCCCGTGACCTCGGTCACCGCGGCGGCGTCGACAAAGCCAAGTCCCTCCTCAATGAGGTCCTCGCCGAAAACGTCGACCCCAATAACGCGGAAGCCAAAAAGCTGATGAAGGATCTTGACGATCCAGACATCTTCAACCCGGCCATGAGCGAGAAACACTACGCGGACACCGAAGAGGTCCGCCGTCTCCTCCGCATGGGCCTCGGCTACTACGATCTCGGTAACTTCAAAAAAGCCGAAGACCAGTTCAATCGCGTCCTCGCCATCGACCCCTACAACACGGCCGCTCGCCGTCAGCTTGAAAAGACCGAACGCGAAAAGAGCAACTACTACCGCTCCGCTCGCGATCACACCCGGATCAAGATGCTCAATGAGGTCGACGCCATGTGGGTCACCCCAGTCCCCGGCGGCGCCAATGTTCCCAAAGTCGTCGGTGATATCGGTCAGGATGATGCCAACTCGGCACCCATGACCTTCAAACTCAACAACATCACCATCGACCGCATCCAGTTCAACGATGCCTCGATCGATGAAGTCATCGGCTACCTCAAACGCAAGAGCATCGAGTCCGACACCACCTCCTCTGACCCAAATCAGCGCGGCGTCGACTTCATCGTCAAAAGCGCGGAAGGGGCCAAGAACGTCACCCTCGAACTCCGTAGCGTCAAACTCCTCGATGCCATCAAGAGCATCACGGAAGTCGCTAACATGCGCTACGATATCACGCCGAATGCCGTGGTCATCGTCCCAGCCACCTCCGGCGGCGGCAGCATGACCACCCGCACCTTCCGCGCTCCTCCCGACTTCCTCAGTCGCGGCGCAGGCGGCGGCGGCGACTCCGCCGACGCAGCAGCTCCTGCCGATCCGTTCTCCGGCGGCGGCGCCGAAGCCGACAGCGGCCCGAAACTCAAGGCCAAGCCAAACGCCAAAGACGTCCTCGCCTCCCTCGGAGTCCAGTTCGCCGAAGGCACCATGGCCTCCTTCGACCCCTCCACCGGTCGCCTCATCGTCCGCAATACCTTCGAACAACTCGACCTCGTCGAAACCGTGGTCGACGGAATGAACGTCTCCGGTTCGGTCAAGCAGGTCTACATCACCACCAAGTTCGTCGAAGTCAGCCAGCGCAATACCGATGAACTCGGCTTCGACTGGCTCATGGGTGCCTTCAACATCGGCGGCGGCGGCGTCTACGGCGCAGGCGGTACCAGCGGCAACGCCAGTGCCCTCAACTCCGCGAACTACACGTTCATCAACCCAGGCGGCGGTACTTCCTCCGTCCCAACCGGAAACAACCCGCTCACCCGCGGCCTCCGCTTCGGCTCAGACGCCATCACCCGTGGCGCCATCGACTCCCTCCTCGGCGGCGGCTCAGCCACCGCGGCTGGCTCGGTCTCTCCCGCAACCTTCGCTCTCGCTGGGGTCTTCACCGATCCTCAGTTCCAAGTGATGATGCGCGCCCTCTCTCAGAAGAAGGGCGTCGACCTCATGACCGCTCCAAGCGTCATCGTCCGCGGCGGACAACGGTCCAAGATCGAAATCATCCGAGAGTTCCCTTACCCAACGGAGTATGACCCTCCACAAATCCCGCAGAACTTCGGGGGCGGCCTCCAAGTCGGTGGCGGTGGTGGTGTCGGTGGTGGCGGTGGTGCCGGCGGCGGCAGCTTCCCGGTCACTCCTGCCAACCCGAACAGCTTCCAATTCCGCAACACGGGGGTTTCCATGGAAGTGGAAGCCACAGTTGGAGACGATGGCTACACCATCGACCTCAACCTCGCCCCGGAAGTCACGGAATTCGAAGGCTTCATCAACTACGGCAGCCCGATCCAAACCACCAGCACCAACGCCCTCGGGCAGTCCGTGCCAGTGGTGCTCACCGAAAACAAGATCCTCCAGCCGGTGTTTGCTACCCGCAAACTCTCCACCCAGGTGCTCATCTGGGACCGTCAGACGGTCGGTATCGGTGGCTTGATGCGCGAAGACGTCCAGTCCGTCGAGGACAAGGTGCCTATCTTCTCCAGCATCCCTCTCGTCGGCCGCCTCTTCAAGACCAAGGCCGAAGAACGCTACAAGAAGAACCTCATGATCTACGTCACAGGTCGTCTCATCGACCCGTCCGGCCAGGATCTCCACGGTTCCGCCGAGGAACCACCGGAAGTCGTGCCCGCTGAGCCAGGTCCTTCCACCGACCTGCTCCCAATCATCCAGAAGTAATCTTCTAGGATCATCCCACACCATTCCCGGAAAAGGGGCGGAGGTTTCTCCGCCCCTTTTTTCTTGTCCTCATTCCTCCCTCTCCCCCACTATCCCACCCGCTCCCCTTCCCCCATTCTCCCCCGCCCTCCCGCCTCCCCTCCCACACTCCATGCTCTGTCTCGCTCTCACCGGCGGCATCGCGACCGGCAAATCCACCTTCGCTCGCCTGTTCCGCTCCCTCGAACCTCTCACCACTTTCTTCGACTGCGACGCCACCGTCGATACCTTGTTGACAACCCCTTCCGTCGCCACCACCATCAACGAAGTCCTCGGATCCAATCTCCTCGACGCCAACGGCGCTCTCATCCGCTCACGCCTCAGGGAGAAAGTCTTTCAGAATCCAGACGCCCGGAAACTCCTCGAAGAGATCCTCCACCCCATGGTGCGGAACCTCTGCCTGCAGGCCCTCAACTCCGCCCGCGCCTCCAATCTGTCCCCATGGTTCCTCATGGACGTCCCGCTCCTCTACGAATCAGGCTTCCCCATCCCCCGTGACCTCGAACTCGTCGTCGCTTGTGGCTCCACCACTCAAAAAACACGTCTCATGGCCAGAAACGGCCACTCCTCAGACCTCGCAGACCGCATGCTTTCCGCCCAGCTTCCGATTGCGGACAAGATGAACCGTGCAGACGTTGTCCTCTGGAATGGGGGAACACCGAATTCGCTGCAACGCCAAACTGAACTTTTTATCCTATGGTTGAAGAACTTCCCCCGGCCGTGACGCCGGACCTCGCCCCCTCGTCTCCCGACGACACCTCCTCCTCCCACGGCTCCCTCGACCCGGCACGCTCCACCCGCACCAGCGAACCAACCGTCCCGGAATCCGCCTCGCTCAATGACTTCCTCCGCATGGCAGTCAATCAGCTCTACGACATCGGTACAGCCCTCGGCCTCCGCATCGGCGGCGTCCGCTCAAAACACCACCTCGTCTTCGAAATCCTCAGCTACTACAGCCGCCGCGGCACCACCGTCGAAGCCTCCGGCATCCTCGAAATCACCCGCGAAGGCTACGGGGTCCTCCGCGACCCACTCTTCAACTTCGCTCCCTTCCTCGACGACATCTTCATCCCAGCCAGTCTCATCCGGCGCTTCAATCTGCGCCCAGGCGTCGAAATGACCGTCCACGCACGCGGCCCTCGCGACCCACGCGAAAAAACCCTCTGCTCCGAACGCATCATCACCATCGAAGGCGTTCCCGCAGAGGACTGGCAGCCCCCCGCCCACTTCGACAAACTCACCGCCCTCTTCCCCTCGGAACGGATCATCCTCGAAAACCCCAAAACCAAATCCGTCGGCCCGCGCGTCGTCGATATCATCTCCCCTCTCGGTAAAGGCCAGCGCGGTCTCATCTGCGCTCCCCCTCGCGGCGGCAAAACCGTCCTCCTCAAGGACATCGCCTCCTCCATCCGCCAGAATCACCCGGAAATCGAACTCATCGTCCTCCTCATCAACGAACGCCCGGAAGAAGTCACCGACTTCCGCGAAACCGTCGCCTGCCAGGTCTTCAGCTCCACTTTCGACGAGCCCTCCAACCGCCACATCCAGGTCTCCGAACTCGTCCTCGAACGCAGTAAACGCCTCGTCGAACGCGGCCGCGATGTCGTCATCCTCCTCGACAGCCTCACCCGCCTCGCCCGCGGCTACAATACCACCCAGGGCGGCAAAGGCCCCTCCGGCTCCGGCGGCGTCGACCACAACGCCCTCCAGAAGGTCCGCAAATTCTTCGGCTCCGCCCGCAAAGTCGAAGAAGGCGGCTCCCTCACCATTCTCGCCACCGCCCTCATCGAAACCGATAGCCGCATGGACGAGGTCATCTTCGAAGAATTCAAAGGCACCGGTAACCTCGAAATCCAACTCGACCGCGAACTCGTCGAACGCAGAATCTACCCCGCCATCCACATCCAGAAATCCGGCACCCGTAAAGACGACCTCCTCTACCACCCGGACGAATTCCGCCGCATCAGCGCCATCCGCCGCCAGATGGCCCAAATGCCCGCCGGCGAAGCCCTCGAGGTCCTCATCCGCAGCATCAAAGCCACCGGCAGCAACGCCGAAATGCTCCTCACAGGTCTCCGCCAGTGAACCGCTCCTCTTCCGACCACTCTCCAGACTCGACCCCAGTGCCGGAATCCTCCCTCTCCGACCACTTCATCGATACCCCAGAGGCTCTCAACGCCTTCATCGCCAGTCTCCCCACGGGCGATGGCGTCCGCGTCGCCCTCGACACCGAGGCCGATTCCCTCCACTCCTACCGCGAAAAACTCTGCCTCATCCAAATGGGCGTCGGCGACCGCAAGGTCCTCATCGACCCCATCGGCATCAAAGACCTCTCCCCTCTCATCTCCTACCTCGACGGTACCGACATCTGGCTCCACGGCGCTGACCTCGACATGACCCTCATGCGCAGGACTTTCCAGCACATCCCCGTCAGAATCTTCGACACCCAGGTCGCCGCCAGACTCTGCGGCGAACGCCAGTTCGGCCTCGCACACCTCGTCGAATCCAATTTCGGCGTCGTCCTCTCCAAACAATCCCAACGCGCCGACTGGGGCCGCCGCCCACTCACCGACCGAATGATCGAATACGCCCTCAACGACGTCCACTTCATCATCCCTCTCGCCGACAAATTCCTCGCCAAACTCAACGAACTCGGCCGCACCGACTGGTTCCTCCAGTCCTGCGAAGACGCCAGACTCTCCGTCCTCCACCGCCCACCCCCAGACCCGGACGAACTCTGGCGCATCAACGGTAGCGGCAACCTCCGCCCCGCCGGCCTCAACTTCCTCCGCGCCCTCTGGCACTGGCGTAACCTCGAAGCCGAACGCCTCGACCGCCCCACCTTCAAGGTCATCAGCAATCAGGAACTCCTCGCCTTCGCAGAAGGCCTCCAGGACGGCCGCGAAGCACGCCTCCCGGACCGCTACCCTCCTCCCTTCCACCGCCGCTTCTACAACGCCCTCAAAAGCGCCGACGAACTCCCGGAATCCGACTGGCCACGCCGCCCCGCTCGCCGCCGCACCGAACGCAACCCGGACGCCGAACGCCGCTTCGACGCCCTCAAAGCCCATCGCGACAAAATCGGCAACGACCTCGGCCTCGACCCCTCTCTCCTCGGCTCTCGCGCCGTCCTCGAATCCATCGCCGCAGACGAATCCGCCGCCAAAGACCTCCTCCTCCCATGGCAACTCGAGGTCCTCGGCCTCGCCTGACTTACCACCTGTGTGACGGGCTGCACTACCTCGCCCCCCCAGCCCGGATCATCCCCAGCACTTCCTTCACCGTAAACCCGCGCTGCGCATGCTGGCCGAACGCCGCCAGCCGATCGCGCCAGATCTTCTTCTCCGGCTCGGATGCCTTCCACGGCTTCCCATGCGGTACCCCCATCCCCACCAGCATCGCCAGATACCCCTCCAGCCCAAACGAATTGTTCGCATCAAACAACACCGGCTCAGGCAGCACACTCGGCCCATTCTCCTTGTAGTACTGCACCATCGCCACCGCTCCCCCAAGATCAGTCTCCTCCCGACACGCCCGCCAGAACGGCGTGTCCACACGCGTGTTGAACGCATAATGCACCGCCAGAAAATCGCGGATGTCATCCCACTGCCGCACATTGTACGTGTTGTATAGATCCTTCAGCGTCTGCGTCGGAGCCTGCAGGCTGTCCACCAGCGTGTCCGCCAGCGTGCTGCACTCCACACAGATCACCTGAATCGCCGTCGCCTCCAGCGGCTCCACAAATCCCATCGAATTCCCGATCGCCACCACGTTGCCCACCCACGGCCGCGCATACCGCCCACTCCGGAACTTCACCACCCTCGGCTCGTTCGCAATCTTCGGATTCTTCCGCCGGAACTCCGCCAGCGCATCCTCATCACTGATGAACCGGGAACTGTACACATACCCACGGTTGATCCAGTTCTCATGCTCAATCTGCCAGCACCACCCCGCATCCATCGTCTCCGCCACCGTGTACGGCTTGATCTCCTCATCCGTCCGCGGCCACCCCGCAATCACCGCACGATCACAGAACAACGACTTCTCATATCCCTGATACGGCTCCCCCAGCGCCCGCCCCAGTAACTCAGACCGGAACCCGGACGCATCCACATACAAATCCGCCGTCACCCGCCGCCCCCCGGCAAGATGTAGCGCCTCCACCCCGTCAGCCCCCGTCTCCACGCGCTCCACCGTCCCCTCAGTCAACCGCACCCCGTTGCGCTCACACGTCGACTCCAGCCACCCCACCAGCTTCTTGTTCTCAATGTGAAACGCATGGTTGTTGTGCATGTGCAGGCTCCCATCAGGCTTCCTCGGGAACGCCTTGCCGTGCGCCATGCACGCCGACACAATCCCCAGCCACTTCGTCTCCGGCTCATAGTAAAATCCCGTGTTCCGCTTCAACTCCGGCCACCGGCTCTTAAACTCATTCTGAAACGTGTAGTAATACCCCTGCGGATACGGGCCCCACACAAAGTGAATCCCCAGCTTCCACGTCGGCTCCGCCCCCGCATAAAATTCCCCCGGCGCCAGCTTCAGATACTCAAATAAATGCCGCGGAAACGCCGCCGTCGTCCCCTCCCCTACCCCAATCACCCCCATCTCCACACTCCGCACCACCTCCACCTCCAACTGCGGCAGCTTCCGCTTCAACGTCAGCGCAGCCAGCAACCCAGCCGTCCCTCCACCCAATACCAATACTCTCGTGATCTTCGAAGCTTCCTTCATGATCGCTTCACATGAAGAGAAAATGAGAACCCGCAACCATCTGCTCGCTCATTTTCACCAAATCGCCATCTTCCCCCTCACCCCTCCCCACGTAGGCGGATTTCATGGACTTTCTCCCCAATTCAGGTATGCCCACTGGCTCATTCCCTGCCTCTCACTGCCTTAATATGAATAAACTGTTCGCCAAAAAACCCCTCGCCGACGTGCTCGCAGAAGTCCACGACGGCCCGGGCGAATCCACCGTCGCCCTCAAACGCCAACTCGGCCCCATCCACCTCATCCTCCTCGGCATCGGGGTCGTCATCGGTGCAGGCCTCTTCTCCCTCACCGGTAAAGTCGCCGCAGAAAGCGCCGGACCAGCCGTCACGCTCTCCTACATCATCGGCGGCTTCGCCTGCGCCCTCGCTGGCCTCTGCTACGCAGAATTCGCCTCCATGGTCCCAGCCTCCGGCAGCGCCTACACCTACAGCTACGTCACCCTCGGCGAACTCTTCGCATGGATCATCGGCTGGGACCTCGTCCTCGAATACGCCGTCGGCGCAGCCACCGTCGCCACCTCATGGTCCGCCTACTTCCTGAAACTCTGCCACCAGCTCGGCTTCAAATTCCCTCAAGCCCTCGCCGCCTCCCCGTTCGATGAGCACCCGGGCATCCTGAACCTGCCCGCCGCCCTCATCATCCTCGCCATGTCCGCCCTCCTCATCAAGGGCACCAAAGAAAGCGCCATCTTCAACGCCATCATGGTCGTCGTGAAGGTCGTCATCGTCCTCACCGTCGTCGGCCTCGGCTGGGCCTACATCAACCCAGCCAACCACACCCCCTTCATCCCCGCCAACACCGGCACCTTCGGCGAATTCGGCTGGAGCGGCATCATGCGCGGCGCAGGCCTCATCTTCTTCGCCTACATCGGCTTCGACGCCGTCTCCACCGCCGCCCAGGAAGCCCGCAACCCACAGCGCGACATGCCCATCGGCATCCTCGGCTCGCTCCTCGTCTGCACCATCCTCTACATCGCCTTCTCATGGGTCCTCACCGGCCTAGCCCACTACTCCTCGTTTAAGGGCGTCGAAAAACTCGCCCCCGTCGCCACCGCCATCAGCGCCATGCCAGAGAAATTCCACTGGCTCAACCAACTCATCGTCCCTGCCATCCTCTGCGGCTTCTCCTCCGTCATCATGGTCCTCCTCATGGGACAAAGCCGCGTCTTTCTCAGCATGGCCCGCGACGGTCTCCTCCCTCGCTTCTTCTCGGATCTCCACCCGCGCCGCCAGACTCCATGGAAAAGCAACGCCCTCATCGGCGGCATCGCCGCCCTCGCCGTCGCCATCCTGCCCGGTGAACTCTGGGGCGAAATGTGCTCCATCGGCACTCTCCTCGCCTTCGTCCTCGTCTGCGTCGCCGTCGTCGTCCTCCGCATCAAGGAACCAAACGCCCCTCGCGTCTTCCGCTGCCCATGGGTCCCCGTCGTCCCCATCCTCGGCGCTCTCGTCTGCATCTCCATGATGATCCCACTCCCCGGCGATACATGGATCCGTCTCGTCGTCTGGATGGCCCTCGGCTTCATCATCTACTTCGCCTACAGCCGTAAACACAGCCGTCTCACCAGCGGTAAATAAGCGGCCCGACTGCCCCTTCGGCACGGCTCAGCACCCGCCCTTCCCAATCCAACAACCCGCCGCCGCGCCGCGCTGCATCGCCCCCAAAAGGGCCTGCGCGCGCCGCGGCGGTTTCGTGTCGTCTCTCGCCTCCCGGAACCAACCACTCCCTCACGGCACCGGCACCACCCGCGCCCGGAAATACCGACGCTCACCACTCGCCGGAATCACCGCACTCCGCCGGATCAATCCGCCCACCATCACCTCCGCATACCCCGTCAGCCCTGTCTCCACCTGCCACACCGACAGATCCCCGGAACTCTCCACCACAATCCGCCCCGCATCCCCTCCCGGCCGCTGCTGCCACACCAGAGTCCGCCCCTCCGCCCCATCCACCGCCGTAAACATCGCCCCGTCCCCCATCACGTGCTCCAGCAGGTTGCTCAGCCCGTTCCCATCGGCGTCCCCCGCAGGATCAACCGGCGCAGGCAACGCATCACTCGATCCCGGTGACCCGCCCAATACCGCCGAACTCCGCCAGTTCCCCGCATCCCCATGATGCACATCCCCCGCCGCCGGATTCATATGCACCAGACTGTAGCCCTCCCCGTCCGCCAGCAGCGGCCACGGCGCTCGATCCCCATAACGGAACTCCACCACCGTGCTCCCCGTCGCATCATCCACCTTCAGAACCTCCCCGCCATTGTCCAGCGCCGTCCCCGCAGGAAACTCCCCCGCAATCAACCCCTCCGCCACCTGCGGCCACGCCAATCGGAACGCCGCACGGTTCCGCACCACTAGCAATCTCCCGCCCGGTGCCAGCACCGTCCCCGCCGCAAACCC
>JAIXVE010000324.1 GCA_027483175.1 Verrucomicrobiaceae bacterium
AGAGGGAGATATCGGTTTCCGCGGTCTTGCGGACGATGGAGGCGGTGCGCGCGCTGGACATGATAGGGTGTGGACCGGGGGAATGATCCGGAACTGGATCAGTCTTCGGATTTTTTCTTACCGAGGAATTTGGCGAGGATGGCGACGAGGAAGAGGAGGCCGGCGCCGCCGCCGAGGAAGAGCGGGAGGTTGCTGGATTCCGGTTCTGGTTCGGAGACTGGGTTAGCGTCTGCGAGGTTGGAGGGGGCAGGGGTGGCCGGGGCGGGAGCTGGTTTTGGGGTGGCTTCCGGTTTTGGGGCTGGAGGGGTAGCAGGTGCGGCGGGGACGGCTCCGGAGGAAGGGAGCGGGTTGGCGGTCGGGGTGACGGCGGTGGCTGGGGTGCCGGGGATGGTGGTTGGGGAAGCGGAGGACGCGTTGCGGGCGGCGTTTTCGGCGGCCAGCTTGGAATCGGCGGCCATTTTCTTTACGAAATCGTCGTTCTGGTGGAATTTGGCGGCTTCCTCGAAGTTGCTTTTGGCGGATTGGAAGGCCTTTTCGGAGAGGTCCTTGAGGCCGGCCTGGAATTTGTTATTGGCGGCGGTGATTTTGGGGAGATCGAGTGCGGCGATGCGGGTGATTTCCTTTTCTGTGCCGGAGATGGATTCCTTGATGGAATTGAGGTCGTAGGGGTAGAAGGAAGTGACGGGGACCTTGCGGGTTTTTTCGTCTTCGACTTTGGCTTTGAAGGCGGCGATTTCGGCGGCGATGGCGGCTTCGACGCTGGATTGCTTGTCAGGGGTGAGGGATTTGAGGGTGGCGGCGCGTTCGGCTTCCTTGGCTGGCTGTTCAGCGGCGGCGGCGTTGAGGGAAGCGACGAGGTCCTTCATGGCCTTGGCGATTTCCGCGGCGGCCTTTGGGTAGGCGGTGGAGGCGACGTGATTGGATTCGATTCTGGCGAAGCTCTGGTAGGCGTCCATGGGCTTCTTGGCCTTCAGCTGGGAGCGGAGCTGGAGGAGGAGGCGGAGGGCCTTGACGTTGTAGTCGTTCCACTTGAGTTCGGCGGCCGGGAGCCATTGGCCGTCGAGTTTGACGTCACCGGCTTTGGTCTTGGCGAGTTCGTCGCGGAGGGTTTTGGCGATGGCGTCGACTTTGGGGCGGAACTTGCTGACGGGGTATTTTTTGAGGAAGGGCTCGATTTTGTCCTTGAGGGTTTTTTCGTAATCGGCGGCGGTGAGGCCGTCGGCGGTGGGGACGAGGGAGGCGAGTTCAGCGGATTCCTTTTCGTCCGGGAGGGTTTTGATGAATTCGGCGACGTCGGACTTTTTGACGGTCTGATGGTCGATGATTTTGCCCATGGGGATTTCGATGTCGATGACGTCGCCGCGTTCGGTGGCGGTGCCTTCGTAGACCTTGCCGTTTTTGAGTTTGACGGTGTCGGCGGAGGCTGGGAGGGCCGCGAGGGAGGAGATGAGGAGGAGGTGCGGGAAGCGGATGGGTTTCATGGGAGCAAAGTAGGAAGGAAAGTAGAGGAGGATGGGAGGCAGAGCGATGGGTTGGAGGAATCCTTGGAAGGGACTACGGGAAAATCCGATGTTCGCATGGGGGAGGGGCCCCGCTCAAGGATAAAAACCGGAGTGAATGGGGGAGAGATCAGAGCGGTTGGGGAGGGGTTGGAGGAGTGGTGGGGGATTGGGAGAGGAGTTGGATGGCGTGATTGACGATGTCTGTGACTGGGGAGAGACGGCCGATGCCTTCGTAGCCGCAGGAGAGGAGACCGTCGTCTGGGCCGATGAAGTGGTGGCCCCATGAGCGGAGGGTGGCGGCATTGCGGACGGTGGCTGGGTGGAGCCACATGTGGCCGTTCATGGCTGGGGCGATGAGGATGGGGGCGCGGGTGGCGAGGGC
Source organism: Verrucomicrobiaceae bacterium (assembly GCA_027483175.1). Taxonomy (GTDB): domain Bacteria; phylum Verrucomicrobiota; class Verrucomicrobiia; order Verrucomicrobiales; family V1-33; genus V1-33. The sequence goes on from JAIXVE010000324.1 coordinate 1,885, forward strand.
GATGGCGGAGAGGGCGTCATCGGCGATGCCGTGGGCGAGTTTGGCGATGATGTTGGCGGTGGCGGGGGCGATGAGGAGGAGGTTGGCGGCGTCGGCGAGCTGGATGTGGCCGGGGTGCCATGAATCTTTTTCGTTGTAGAGGGAGGTGACGACCGGGTTTCGGGAGAGGACCTTGAGGGTGAGCGGCGTGATGAATTCCTGGGCGTCGGCGGTCATGACGGCGGTGACGGAGCAGCCGAGTTTGGTGAGCTGGCTGGCGATGTCAGCGGCGCGGAAGGCGGCGATGGAGCCGGAGATGCCGAGGATGACATTACGGGTCATGGGGAGAAGTCGGTGGGGAGACGGAGGCGTGACGAGCGGTGGCGTTCGGCGGCGAGGATGGCGCGGAATTCGCGGAGGTCGTCTTCGCGGGAGTGGGAGACGAGGGCGTAGCGGTAGTCGGGCCAGTGTTTGATTTCGGAGATGGCGTTGGAGAGCCGGAGGGCGAGTTGGGCGTCGGATTCCGAGCGTCGGCCGGCGAGTCTGGCTTTGAGGTCCTCCATGTTTTCGAGGAGGATGAAGACATCGGTGAGGGCGCGGCGGATGGCTGGGTCCGGGCAGGCGCGGAGTTGGGCTGCGCCCTGGACATCGAGGTCCATGATGACATCGCGCCCGGCGGCGAGGTGAGGGAGGACCTGGGATTTGAGTGTGCCGTAGTGATTGCCGTGGACGAGGGCGTGTTCGAGGAATTCTCCGGCGTCGATGCGGCGGGTGAATTCGTCAGGGGTGAGGAAGAAGTAGTCGTGGCCGTCGGTTTCGCCCGGGCGGATGGCGCGGGTGGTGCAGGAGATGGTGTAGGTGACGGGTTCGACGGCGGCGGCGTTTCTGCAGAGCGTGGTTTTGCCGCAGCCGGAGGGGCCGGAGACGACGCAGAGGATGCCTTCGCGGAAGGGGACGGGGGCCATGGGAACGGGCGCGGGCGTTGGGGTGTCGGTTTGTGAGGATGTCAGGGCGGTCAGGCGGCTCCTTCGCGGAGACGGCGGCGGCGGCGGAGCCAGCGGGCGATGTCGATGGGGTCGTGGGAGGCGGCAGCGCCCATGAGGCCGATGGCGGTGGCTTCGCGGCAGCGTTTGAGGCCCCATGCTTCTTCGGCCAGGTCGCAGGCGTCGGTGTAGCGGGCTTCGTAGAGAGCGAGGAGGCCGAGTTGGAGGGAGTCGTGAGCGGCCTGGAGGATGTGGCCGAGCATGGCGATTTCGCAGCCGCAGCGAGGGCAGTGTTCGTGCTGGCGGAGGGGCACCATGTGACGGCAGTAGGGGCAGGGGACTTCCATGGTGTGCGGGGCAGGGGAGTCAGGCGGCGACGGTGACGCTGGCTGGGCGGAGGAGGCCGTCGCGGTTGCGGAAGCCCTGGGAGGATTCGGATAGGACGGTGCCCTGGGCGGTGCCTTCCGGGGCGGGAGCGGTGCCGACCATGGTCATGGTGGCGGGGTCGAAGGGGAGCCCGGTTGTGGGGACGCGGGAGATTCCTGCGGCGGTGAGGGCGGCTTCGAGTGCGGAGGAGAGAGGAGTGTTAGAGGGAATGTCGGAGATGCGGTCCGCGAGGGAGATGAGGGCGAGGGCGACGGGGAGACTGGCCGGGGTGTCGGTGGCGTGAGCGGCGAGCGACTGGAGTGCGCCGCCGAATTTCTCAGCGGTTTCTGCGGAGCGGCGGAAGGCGCGGCGGAGTTCGTTGCGGAGTGCGGCGAGTTCGCCGTAGAAGGTGAAGAGGTCGGGAGGGTCAGGCGGGTCGAAGTCCTGACTGGGGTCCTCGATTTCTGCTAGTTCATCGATGCATTCGTCGAGTTCCTCGCGGAGTTCCTCGCGCCAGCCTGGAGGTGCGGGGGCTTTGATGCCTGAACCTTCGGCGGCCATGTCAGGGCCGAAGGTGGCGGCGTCCGGTTCGTCGTCCTGGAAGAGGATCGAGTCGTCGAATTCCTCATCGTCGTCGTCGTCCTCGTCATCATCATCCTCGTCGTCGTCAGCGGGGCTGGCGTCATCGCCTTTGTGAGGGCGTTTGGGATCGCCGGGCTGGCCGCCCCATGGCGGTTCGTCGTCGCCGGGTTTACGGGAGTCGTCGTCGGAGGGAAGGATCACGGCAAAGTAGGGAGTGCAGCCCGCCTTACAGCTGGCGTCTTCTGATTATGGTGGGGAAGCATGAAGAGTCAGCCGCTTTGCGGGGGGATTTTTCGGGGAACGGGTCTTTTTCCCGATCCCGGTGTTGCTCGTCGGTTGCGAATGATGATTCGCGCCGTTCTCGCGCCGAGGCCTCGGAAAAAAACCCTCGTTCATAAGACACCATCTGTTCGGCGGACCACACTAGAGCGTCTGGGCGAACGAGTCGCCGGGTTTGATGGAGAGGACGAAGGCGGCGAGGAGGGAGATGACGTGTTCGATGTCGGAGAGGTCTGCGCATTCGACGACGCTGTGCATGTAGCGGAGCGGGAGGGAGACGAGAGCGGAGGGTGTGCCTTCGCGGATGTGGTAGATGGAGTCGGTGTCGGTGCCGCTGTAGCGCGAGGAGGATTCGTGCTGGAGAGGGATGGAGTGTTTGTCGGCGGTTTTGACGAGCCGCTGGATGACGAGCGGGTGGCAGCAGGTGCCGTGGGTGATGGAGGGACCGCCGCCGAGTTTGACGGCGCCGTGTTTGGATTTTTCGATGCCGGGGGTGTCGGTGGCGTGGGTGACGTCGAGGCAGACGGCGACGTCTGGCTGGAGACGGTAGGTGAGCATGCGGGCGCCGTAGCCGCCGATTTCTTCCTGGACGCAATTGGCGGCGATGACGGTGCAGTTGAGTTTTTTGCGGTCTTTGTGGAGACGGCGGAGGGTTTCGGCGATGATGAAGCCGCCGATGCGATTATCGAGGGCGCGGCCGACGAGGCGGTTGGTGCCGAAGTCGTCGACGCCGTCGGCGTAGACGGCTGGGTGGCCGACGCGGAGGCCGAGTTTGGCGACGTCTTTTTCGGAATCTGCGCCGACATCGACGTAGAGTTCGTGGACTTCGGGGGCTTTTTCACCGCCGGAGCGATCGCGGATGTGGATGGCGGTGTTGCCGATGATGCCGGTGACTGGGCCGAGGTCGCCCTGGAAGATGAGTTTGCGGCCACGGGCGGTGGCGTAGTCGCTTCCGCCGATTCGGTCGACGTGGAGGTAGCCTTCTTTGGTGACGGCCTTGATCATGAAGCCGATTTCGTCGGCATGGGCTTCGAGCATGACTTTGAAGGGGGATTTGCCTTCGAGAGTGGCCCATGTGCTGCCGTAAGCGTCGCAGGCGACGGCGTCTGCGGAGGATTTGACCCATGCGGCCCATTTGCGCTGACCGGGCATTTCGAAGCCGGTGGGGCTTGGGGTATTGAGGAGGTCGAAGAGGAAGGCTTTGGTGGCTTTGTCCATGGCGGGGTGAGAAGTTGGACGCGGCGGAGGCGGGAGGCAAGCCGCATCACGGTGCGGGTGTGGGGGGTGGGGTGGAGTTCAGGTGTGCGGGGGATGGAGGGGGGGGCGCATGGGTTTTCGTTGTTTCCTTTCCCCTGCCTCACCGCAATGGTGCCGCGCTCGGTACCGCCTTGATCATCAGCATTGCCAAAACACCGTGGGGTGCCATTGCCAATCCGGTTGGTTCGGATATGATGTGCGGAATGCGATCATAGCCATTGGATTTCAGGTAGTTGGGAGGTTCCTGAACTCGCCGATACGACCCGATTGCAAATGGATATTTCACGAGATATCGTGAATGATCTGTTCGGCAGACAAACTACCATGCCTGAGATCAGTCGTTTTCTTGGAATTTTGGTCCGCATGTTCAATCGTGATCATGCCCCGCCTCATTCTCACGCCGAATACGGTGATTACGAGATTACCGTCGAGATCGAGACTGGAGTAGTGGAGGGGGGATTTCCAAAGCGAGCCTTGCGGGCTGTTTTGGAGTGGGCTGACCTTCATAGGGACGAGTTGCTTGGCGACTGGCACCTTGCTAGACTTGAGCAGCCCCTCAATCCCATCGAACCACTGGAATAATTATGAAAATCCTAAGAATATTGTCTGTCCGATATCTGGGCGATCACAGGCTCTACCTGCAGTTCAGCAACGGAGACGCCGGGGAGATTGACCTTTCATCTGAGTTGGACGGCCCGATCTTCCGGCCCCTCCAAGACCCCGAGGTTTTCGCGTCCGTCAGGCTCGAGGGCGGCACCATCGCATGGCCGAATGGCGCTGACATTGCTCCTGAATACCTGGCAAAACGACTTGTCGAACAAAGCGTCGCACCTAACAGATGACCAGCCGCGAGTTCCATCCGTCATGCCCGCTGCAGCCTCTGCCGGCAGTTGAAGCCTCGCCCCCGGTCAGGCTTAGGAGGACTCGACGCTTGCCATGAATAGCCGCCCGCGGATGGAAGATTTTGCTGATCACGTGGAGCACCCGCGGTACGGTAGTGTACCCCGCTTCACTGGCCTTGACCCGAATCCGGATGCCCCGGAGGTTCATCTGCACTGGAACACCGGTTGTCTTACTCAAGCCCAGATCCGCACGATGGAGCGGCTGCTTGGTTGGTGTCCCGCGTTTCCTGATGACGGCACGCGGGTGGTTCGGGGCACCGCGGTTGCAGCCGATCTTTCCCGCCAGACACCCGCCACGGTGCCGGTCACGCACTATTATGATGTGGACAAAGTCTGCCGCGATTGTGGACGCAGGTTCATCTTCTTTGCGGACGAGCAGAAGCATTGGTATGAGGAGCTGGGCTTTCCGCTGGAGGCGGACGCTGTTTGCTGCACTCCATGCCGGAAACGTCTTCAGCGTGTTGCCAGGATGCGCGCGCGGTATGAGCAGTTGGTCCACGTTCCCTTGCGCACCACAGAAGAGACACTCGAGATGGCCGATTGCTGTTTGGGGTTGATTGAGGAGGCGATTTTCCACCCTCGCCAGACGCAGCGGGTTCGGATGCTGCTGAACCGGATTCCGGGAGACAGGCGGTCCGAGCAGCGGTTTCAGGAATTGAAAGGTCGCGTGCGTGGAGCCGAGACGAAGGGCAAAGTGGACCGTCCACCGAATGGCGGGCCTGCCACGGGCAGTGGCAATTCGGGAGTCAGGGAGGGGCTGCCAGCGGTGGGTTGATCGTTTGGAGAATCGGTGGGGGCATTGATGATGGCGATCGTGCCATCAAGAATTGCTATGGGGCGTGGCGGCCGATGGACGGTGGGTGGTGATTCTTTGAGAGGTGATGCATGGGGCTGGTTGGGGACTGGATCGGAACGGCGGGGATTGCGGTGGGAGGGGTTCGACCGCAATTGGGGCGGCGCGGGAGATTCTGTTGGCGCGTCTGATCCAAATGTGGCAGGATGCGCGGGAAACTGTCGATGCCTGCCATGATGCTGCCGTTTGCCGAACGCTCCGCTTCCGGTCACC